>NZ_CP139781.1:5660000-5960000 GCF_019679435.2 Actomonas aquatica | reverse complement strand
CCTTCCGATCGCTTTCCTCATGGGCCTCTCCCCGATGGAGTTCTTCATTCACGGTGGCTGGATCATGTGGCCGATCATTCTCCTCTCGTTTGTGATCGTCACTGTCGTCATCGAACGCGTGATCTTCACCGTGCGTGAAGCCGCCTCCCGCGACCGCGAATCGGTCGAGAAGGTTCTCGAGCGTGTCGAGGCCGGTGACTTCGAAGGCGCCATCGCCGTCGGCCGCAAGTCCAAGGACTTCATCGCCCGCATCCTCGTCTACTCCCTGACCCACCGCGACACCTCGATGGCCAACGCCTTCGCCCGCGCCACCAATCAGGAGATGCAGCGCTACAATCAGGGTATGCCCACCCTCGACACCATCGTTACCGCCGCTCCTTACGTCGGCCTTCTCGGCACCGTGACGGGCATGATGGCGACCTTCGGCGCTCTCGGCGAAGGTGCGGACGTTGCCGCCAACGCCGGTAAGATCACCGGTGGTGTGGGTGAAGCCCTTATCGCTACCGCCTGCGGTCTCGCCATCGCCATCTTCGGTCTGTTCCCGTTCAATTACATGAACGCCAAGATCGCCCAGGCGAAGCACGACGTTTCTGACGCCTCCAACGCCCTCGAGCTGATCCTCAGCAAAGATAAGAGCGAAAGCGCTGTCTAAGGGGCTCCCCCCCTTCCGACGCAAACAACCCTAGGCTCCTACCATGGCAAGCTCAGGCGGCGGCACGAACCCGGACGGCACGAAGAAGGCACGTATTGAGATCATTCCTCTCATTGACGTTATCTTCTTCCTGCTCGCCACCTTCGTGCTGTTTACACTCTCCCTCAATAAATCAGAAGGCGTGCCGGTTTCACTTCCGGACACCGCCACCAGCACTCCTCGTGACCCCGCCGGCGCTATCACCATCTCGGTGACCGCAGAAGGCACCCTCGCGTGGAACAAGGATCAGATCTCGCTCGATGAGTTCATCGACCGCCTCAATGCCCTCTACCAAGTGGAAGGCAGCGACGCCAAGATCCTGATCAATGGTGATCAAAGCGCCTTCTTCAGCCAAGCACGCTACGTTTTCGACGAAGTGCGCAAGGCCGGCATTACGCAGGTGAAAATCGAGACTCGGGTCACTCCCGAAGCGTGATTTCGTCTAATAAACCGCAATTTCATCCGTTTCCACACATATGGCCGGTGGCAGTAAAACACAGAAGCTGACCGAGGAACACGCGAAGCAGGCACGCATTGAGATCATTCCCCTCATTGACGTTATCTTCTTCCTCCTCGCCACCTTCGTCCTCTTCACCCTCTCCCTAAATCGGATTCAGGCGATTCCGATCAACCTCCCGCAGGCGATCCCAAATCCCCGTCCTCAAGACGACGAGGATAAGCCGATCACCCTGCAGGTCTCCGACAACGGTAACTACTACTGGAATCAGGAGCTGATCAACTTCGACGAAATCGACTACCGTCTCGGTAACTACGTCGCGGAGGAACCCAACCCCCGCGTGCTTCTTACCACCGACGACCTCGCCAAATATGGTGACGTCATCGCGGTGCTCGACCTCGTGCGCTCAGTGGATCCCGAGAATCCTCAAAAAGTGCAGGTCTCCTTCGAGACCGTCTACCGCCCCACCGGCCGCTAATCCTCAAAGAAACCGGACTATATGACCCGAGACCTGATTATTGGCCTATTCGTTTCCGTCTCCCTCCACGCTGGCTTCTTCTTCTACGAGAAGATCTTCCCGGAACAGGAAGAGGTTGTCATGCAAGTGCAGGAAGAGGAGTTCACCATCGAACTCATGGAAATGCCTCCGCTCGAACCCGAGCCCGAGGAAATCGTGGAAGCCACCGACGACGCACCCGTCGAGGAGATTGAATTTGCTCCTCCCATGCAGGCCGACGTTCCGTCGGTCAACGTGGAATCCGCCTTCGTCCAGAAGTTGCAACCGCCTCCCCCTCCCGGACTTGAGCGTCCCACCGGCATCATCTCCATTCCCAAGACCAGCGCCTCCCGCGCTATCGGTCAGGGCATGAAGGACCTGTTCGACCTGAAGAATCTCGACGAACAGCCGACGCCCCGCTTCCAGTCCAAACCTGTCTATCCCTTCGAGATGCGCCGTGCCGGTATCACCGGCCAAGTCATCGTCGGCTTCATTGTCGATTCCAAGGGCAACGTTCGCGAGGCCTACGCCGTGCGCTCCAGCCATCGCGAATTCGAACAAGCTGCCATTCAAGCCGTTTCCAAGTGGCGTTTCCGCCCCGGCAAGAAGGGTGGCCGTGCGGTGAATACCCGCATGCAGGTTCCCATCGTCTTCAACATCACCGACTAATACCATGTCTGCTCCCTCTTTTTCGCGCCGTATGCTGCGCCTAGGCGGGCTCTTGGTCGCCTTCTTCATCACCGTCCCGGCCGTGGTCGTGACGGCTCAGGACGCTCCTCGCAAGGAACTGTCCGAACGCGTCTCCACCGGCATCTCCAAGATGCAGGAACTCTTCGATCAAAAGAAGTGGGACGAAGCGTTGGCCCAAGTTAACTCGCTCCTCGCTGGCGCCAAGCCCGAGTCCTACGACCTGACCCTGCTAAGCCAGATCAAGGTCCAAGTGCTCCTCACCCAAGGCAAATACGCTGAAGCCATCGAGCCTCTCGAGCGCGCCTTGCGCCTCGGTAAGGCCTACAACTTCATCGAGGAACGCCAATATCTCGAGTTCACCCAGATCCTCTCGCAGCTCTACTTCCAGGAGGCTACCTCCACCAAGGATACCCAGCTGCGCGACGATTACTTCAAGAAGGCCTACGACACCATCAAGGTCTACCTCGCCGAGGCGACCAAGCCCAAGGTGGAATCCGTCTCCTACGCGGCGACTATGATCTACACCCAGGCTACGATCGATGCCGAAAACCCGAATCCGAAGCTTCTCGCCGAGGCTCAGGAATTGGCGCAGCAAGGCCTGTTGCTTTCGATCAAACCGCGCGAGACCTTCTACGTGCTCATCCTCGCTGCCCTCCAGCAGGAAGGTAAGAACGCAGAGGCAGCCGAGTTGCTCGAATTGCTGGTCACTCTCAATCCGACCAGCAAACAGTTCTGGCAGCAGTTGCAGGCCACCTACCTCAACCTGGCCAATTCCTTCCCGGCCGACTCCGACGAGGCGCTCGAGTATAATATTCGCACGATCGTCACGATCGAGCGCGCTCAGGAAC
Organism: Actomonas aquatica; assembly: GCF_019679435.2. NCBI lineage: Bacteria > Pseudomonadati > Verrucomicrobiota > Opitutia > Opitutales > Opitutaceae > Actomonas > Actomonas aquatica. Next base: position 5,956,818 of record NZ_CP139781.1, on the reverse strand, counting down.
TCGGTATCCTCGATACCCCCCGCGACCACTTCAACATGGTCGGTATCCTCATGAACATTCGCCGCTTCAACCAAGCGATTGTTCTTTTGGAAAAGGGTCTTGCCGACGGCAACATCGAGAACACCAAGCAAAACTGGGAATACCTCGCCTCCTCCTACCAGCAGGTAAACAAGGAGCTGAAAGCGATCGATGTGCTCAAGCAGACGACCGAACAGTTCCCGGAAGACGGCAGTATCGATTTCAAGATCGCCAACATCTACTACGGCTTGGACAAGCTCCCGGAAGCTTACGAAGCCGGTAAGATTGCCCTCAAAAAGGGAGGACTCGATAACGAAGGGTCCGCCCAGATGTTCGTCGCCTACATGGGTTACGAGCTGAAGAAACTCGAAGAGGCCCTGCCCTTCGCCAAAGCCGCCAAAGATGCGGGTGCGACGAATGCCGATCGTCTCTACGAGGCCATCCAAAATGCCATTGATGAGCGCCAGGCCGCTCTCGAAGCCACGATCTAATCCTCTTCAACCCAGTCTTTCATGAACAAAGTCTACATTTTCGTCCCCCTACTCCTGCTGGCCGGATTCAGCTTTTACTACGTCGGCGTTAAGAACGCCTACGACGAGGCCGAAGCCGCCAAGGAAGCGGCCGTCAAACAAGCCCGCATCGATGAAATGAAACAGGAAGCCGAAGATCGCAAAGCCGCGATCGAGGCCGCCCTCGCCCTCAACGCCGAACGCAAAGCCGAACGCGAAGCCAAGGAAGCCGAAGAGCTCGCCAAAAAGGAAGCTCGTCTCGCCGCCGAGGAAGCTCGCAACGACGCCCAAAGCGCCCGCTCCAAGTTCTCCTCCCAAGTGAAGACTCTTGAGCAGGACATCGCCGCGGTTGAGGCCGAGATCGAAGAGATCAAAACCGAAAAGGAAGCCCTCGTCGCCGAGGAAGCCCACCTTCGCACCTACGTCGCTGCCGCTGAGAAAAACAAGGCCAGCCTCCAAGACGTCATCCGCAAGATCAACGAAGCCGACACCGCTCGAGCTGCTGCTGCTGCCGCTGCCGCCGCTGCCGCCCGTCGCTAACTCGCAACCACCCTAGGAAACTTAGAAAAATGAATAAGTCCTACATCATCGTTCCTATTCTCCTCATGGTGGGATTCGGCTTCATCTACAAGAAGGCCGCCCACGACATCGAACTCGTGGAGCAGCAGGAGCAGGCCGAACTCGACGCCAAGGCTGCCGAAGAAGCCGCCATCAAGGCCGAAGCCGAACGCCAAGCCAAGGAAGACGCCGAGCGCCGCACCGCCGAGCGCGAAGCCGACGAGGCCGCCAAGGAAGCCAAGAAGCGCGCCGACTGGGAAGCTCGTGGTATTGAAATCGCCGAGGCCACTGCCGAGGCCAATGCCGAAGCCGACAAACTCGCCGAGCAGGCTGCCGAACTCGAACTCAAGCTCCGCGCTACCCGCAACGAGCGCGACGCTCAAGCCGGTGAAGCCTTCGATCTCGCCAAGAAGGTGGAGCTCGCCCGCATCGCCAAGCGCAATGCCGAGCTCGAGATCCAGCGCATGACCGCCATGGTCACCAAGCGTGCCGAGGAAAGCACCCTCACTGAGATGCCGGAACTCGCTGCTCAGCCCAGCCGCTAAAGCCAAACGTTTCACATAAACGTTCTCCCCTCTCAAACCCGCGACTTCGGTCGCGGGTTTTTTATTGTCCGGTTTCGGCCGCCCGACCTTTCAAACTGAACGAATCGCTCATCGTTGCGGCCGCTTCAGCCACGGTTTCCCTGCTTCCTCGCCCTGCGACTCCCCTCGCGGCCTCTCGTTCCCCGTCCGGGAGCCCAGTCGCCCCCACTCATCCCCATCCCAATCCATGCGATTACTCCTCACCTCCTGCCTGCTGGCACTGCTCACCCTCCCGACTCTCCTACCCGCCGCCGCCCCGGTCGCCGCCCCTCAGCCTCTCTATCGCGATCCCGTATTCGACGGCGCGGCCGACCCGGTTGTCGTTTGGAATCCCAGCACCGAAACCTGGTGGATGTTCTACACCAACCGTCGCGCCAACGTCCCCGAACTCTCCGGCGTCGCCTGGGTGCACGGCACTCGCGTGAGCATCGCCGAATCGGCCGACCGCGGGATCACCTGGCAGCGCGTCGGTGACGCTCAGATCGATCTCCCCGTCGAGATCGGTGGCGAAGAGCCCACCCACTGGGCCCCGGACGTGCTCACCGGCCCTGACGGCACGCACCACATGTATCTCACCGTCGTGCCGGGCGTCTTTGAGGATTGGCGCCACCCGCGTCGCATCGTCCACCTCACCAGTGACGACCTGTTGCATTGGGACTATCAGTCCGCCCTCGAACTTACCTCCGACCGAGTCATCGACGCTGGCGTTGCCCGCCTGCCCAACGGCACCTGGCGCATGTGGTATAACAACGAACGCGACGGCAAATCGATCTACTACGCCGACAGTCCCGACCTCTACCACTGGACCGATCAAGGCAAAGCCTCCGGCGTCGGCGAGCGTCCTGGCGAAGGGCCCTATATTTTCCGCTGGCGCGACAGCTGGTGGATGCTCGTCGACCTCTGGCGCGGCCTCGGCGTCTACCGCTCCGACGATCTCCTCCACTGGGAAGCGCAGGACAGCAACCTCCTCAACGTGCCCGGCAAGGGCCTCGACGACGGCGTTAACGGCGGCCACCCGGGTGTCGTGGTGAGCGGCGATCGCGCCTACCTCTTCTACTTCACTCACCCCGGCCGCGCCGGCACCATCACGCCCGACGATGGCAACGAACTCGACCGCCGGCGCAGCTCCATCCAAGTCACCGAACTCGAGCTCACCGACGACGGTTGGCTCACCTGCGATCGCGACGCGCCGACCTTCATCGATCTGATTCCGCCCCAGCCGCTGGCCTCCACCACGCCCAACCGCACCCTGGTAAGTCCCGCCGCCTTCGCCGGTAGCAGTGTCAACACGCCGCCGGGCTTCAACCAGTCCCTCGTCAGCAACGACACCCATCAGTTTGTCGGCTTCTACCGGGCCGACGGTGAGCTCGTGATCGCCCGCCGAGCCCTCGGCACGACCGAGTGGACGCTCCACCCGACCGCCTTTCACGCCGCCGTCGCCAACGCCCACAACTCCATTGCGCTGGGGCTCGACGGCGCGGGCGCGCTCCACCTCGCGTGGGGCCATCACAACATTCCGCTGCAATACAGCCACACCGCTCCCGGCGGAGCCCTGACCGCGGCCATCACCTTCCCGGCGCCCGCATCCATGATTGGCGCAAATGAAGCGTCCGTCACCTATCCCCAGTTCCTCACGCTGCCCAATGGTGATCTCCTCTTCACCCACCGCGATGGCGGCTCCGGCCGCGGCTCATTTGTGCTCAACCGCTGGTCCCCAGCCTCCGGTGAATGGACCCGCCTGCACGACAACCTCCTCGACGGCGAAAACCAACGCAGCGCCTACCCCAGTTTCTTCACCGATCGCCATGGGGCGCTGCACCTGGCTTGGACGTGGCGTGAGACTCCCGACGTCGCGACCAACCACGACCTCGCTTACGCCCGCTCCGTCGACGGCGGACTCACCTGGACGGATGCCGACGGGCGCGCTCTCGCGCTTCCCTTCAACGTTGCCACGCCAGCCACCATCCAGCGCATCCCTCCCGGCTCCAACCTCATGAACCCGCCGCTCGTTGCCGCCGACGACGCCGGCAACCCGCTGGTCGCCAACTATTGGAGCCCCCTACCCGACTCCGCCCCACAATACTTCCTCCTGCGCCACGCCCAGGGGCAATGGACCCGGCATCAACTCACCCAAAACACTCAGTCCTTTACCCTTGCTGGACAGGGAACCAAACGCCCGCTGTTTTCCCGCGCCGCCCTGGTGGCCGACGCCTCGCGGGTGAGCGTCGCCTTTCGCCACGACGCCCTTGGCCGCGCACCGATCGTTATTGCCACAACCGATATCACTGCTACCCCGCCAGCCTGGCAGACGAGCCTGCTCTCAACTCAGGATCTGGGCGCCTGGGAACCCACCGCCGATGCGATCGCGGCCTCCCAACACGGCACCCTCTCCATCCTCGCTCAAGCGCTCCATCAACGCGACGGCAACGACGAGCACGCCATCGCCTCCGCGCCGTCTCCCCTCGCCGTTCTGGACCTCGCGCTCTGAGTGGCGCCACCACCTTGTAGCCGCGCATCCGACGGCCACGCTTTCACCTCCGGCTCAAGCGCAGCTACGTGGGGCGGCGCTAAAGCCGCTCGCCGAGCTTCACTTGGCCTGCGATCGCCTCGCCGTTCTCCACCGCGGGGCGGAAACGCAGGTTCGCCACCAGCGCCTGCAGGGCCACGTCGTCGATCGCGGTCGTCACGTCGGCCGCCGCATACGCCGCCTCCGGCAACCCGTCACTGCCCACGCGCACCACGCACGCCCGGCCTTGCGAAGCCCACTGCGACCGCAGGTCAGACGTGACCAACTCTTCGATCAACGCCGCCGGTTCATCCACCTTGGCATCCCGCGCCCGCGACACGTGGTCCAGCACCGCAAATTGAAACCCTTCCTCCGCCGTAACGGGCGTGCGTCGTTCCGCATCGTCGGTCGCGATCTCCTCGGCTCCATCAAAGAAATGCAGCTGCACCGGCCCCAACTCATAACCGACCGGGAAACCGCCCTTCACCCATGATACCTTGGTCGCTTTGCCCGGTTTGAGCGGCGGCAACGGCTCGGCAAACACGCGACGATAGCGCATCAGGTCGTCCGGCAGGGAAAACTCCACAAACACGACCGCGTAAGGGTGCTCCATCGGCACGTTCACCCGGACCTCGGCCTCCAACTCCAGCGCATCGTGTCCGTCACTATCCTTGCGCTTGCTCCGCGCTTCACTCTGTCGCCGCGCGTAGAATCCCGGGTCATACTGCTCGCTCTGCGAGCCGAAGTTGGCGTCTTGGAAGTCCCCCATGGCGCCATCCACATCCGGGGCGGGTTGCTGCAGGATCGCCATCTTTACCTCCGCCGGAGTGTTGGGGCTGTTCAACATGGCTTCCCGCTGTTCGGCCGCCACGATCGTAGACCGCAATTCTCGCGAGGCCGCGTTGACCAAATCGCCGGCGCTGCTGATCGCCAGACTCTGACTCTCCAACCAACGCCGCGACGGGTCGCGCGCCGGCGTGAAAGTCGGCTCCATCTTTAGGTTCGAAACCGAGACCTGCTTCGCTGTTAGTTTCAGATTCCGATCGAAACTGAACTCAAACCCCGGACGGTTCATCGGGATACGCACCGGCAGCTCGCCGGTCGACGCAGAGACAAACCACCCCTTCTCCACCCCATCGATGTCATACCAGGTCTCGCCGTCCTTTACCTTCAGGTCCGCGCCGAGAAACAGCACATGCGAACGCGGCGCCGGCGCCGGTCGCGAATCGATTACCTTGGTCGCGGTGGGCTCGGCACCGAACAACATCGGCGCGCTCACAAGCATCCACCAGAGGCGGGAAAGTCGGGTATGGGGCATGGTAACGGGGGGCAGAGGATTTAACGCTACACCATCACTGATAACCCCTGAGCCGCAAGATCCCCTTCCCGAGGTGGTCACAAATTTCTCCCGCCCTCCGCACTTTATCGCGGATGCGATGCATTTTCTGGCCCCGACGCTTCCCCCATTGACCACCACCCTCCAATTCGACTGATTTAACGCTACATCCATGGAAAACCCCTTGATTCCTCCCCCCCTGGACCCAGCCCACAAGCGCGTCCCTGTTTCCGAAAAAGTCGCCTACGGTTTGGGGGCAGTGATCGATATGTGGGGCAACTGGCTCTACGTCGGCATGGTCTGGACCGTCTTCGGTTTCTACCTGCACGTCTCGTCCAGTTTGATCGGCATCGCCCTCATGTTGAACCGCCTCTTCGACGCCGTTTCCGACCCGTTCTTCGGCTGGTGGTCCGACAATGTGCGCACGCGCTGGGGACGCCGTCGGCCTTTCATTTTGGTGGGCAGTATCCTGGCCGGTATCGGCCTGCCCTTGCTCTTCGCCGTCCCGCAGGACTGGAGCGAAATGCAATACTTCTGGTGGATGGTCGGCTCCTCCGCCGTCTACATCACGATCGTGAGCTGCGTCATGATGCCCTACAACAGCCTGGGCTACGAAATGACGCCAGACTACCACGAGCGGACCCAGATCTTCGCGATTCGCGGCGCTATCCAAAAAGGCCCGGAGGTCTTCATGTTCTTCGCCTCGGCGTTTGTCACGTGGTCCATTTGGACCGACGCCGACACGGGCCGCGTCGACTACCTGCGCGGGGCCCAGATCTACACCGCTGGCCTCGGCCTCATCATGATGATAGTGGGTGTGGTGATCTTCAAAACCACCCGCGAGCGCTACTACGAAGGCGTCGTCGCCCAGCACCAGGAGAAGACCAAAGTCGCCGAAACCATTTGGCAGACGATCAAGTGCAAACCCTTCCGCGCCATCCTCGCCATGGCCTTCGCCTACGGCATGGGCACCTCGATGGTCGGCACCCTCGGCTTCCATTGCACCGTCTATTACGTGTGCAGCGGCGACCAGTCACTCGGATCCCAATGGAACGCCTACATGGGCCTCATGGGCATGGTGATGGGCCTCTCCGGCGTGCCCTTCTTCAGCTGGGTTTCGCGCAAGGTTGGTAAACGCGGTGCGATGAAGACCGTTCAGTTTGCCGCCATCGCGGTCTTCGCCGCGACCTGGTGGCTCTACACCCCCGAAGTCGTCTGGCTGCAGATGTTCGCCACGGGCCTCATCGCTTTCACCGGCGCCGGCTTCAACATGCTCGACGGTTCCATGATGGCCGACGTGCTCGACGCCGATGAACTCGAGACCGGCAAGCGCCGCGAGGGTGCCTTTGCCGCTTGCCGCTCCTGGATCCTCAAGGTCGGCATGGCCGCCGGCATCGGCGCGTCCGGCATGATTCTCCAAGCCACCGGCTTCAACTCCGAGTTGGCCGAGCAATCCGCCCAGACGATCTTCAACATCCGCTTCTACCTCGCCGCGATTCCGATCGTCGGCTTGGTGATCGCTCTGGTCGCCCTCTACCGCTTTCCGCTCACGCCCAGCCGCATGGCCGAGATCCGTGGTGAACTCGAGTCGCGCCGCGGCACTGTTTGAGTCAGATAACCCAACCCCGCTGACTCGGCTTTCGGGCCGGGCAGCGGGTTTTCTGTATCCAGAGATCGGGCACGTGAGGGCGCCACCCCACCCGGCCGAATCACGAGTCGCTTAAACGCGCGCCAACGCCGGCACCACCCGATCTCCCGCCGGGCAACGCCCCACCGAAGCACGCTCCACCACCTCCACCGGCATCACCACCGGCGACGCCGGCACTTGCACGTCTTTGAGTGTGCCGATCTGGGCGAGCAGAATCTCGGCGGCCTTGCGTCCCATCTCCACGAGCGGCTGACGCACCGTGGTGAGCTGCGGCACCGACGCGCGCGAGGCGAGCGTATCGTCAAAGCCGCACACCGAGACATCCTCGGGCACGCGCAGGCCCGACTCCGCCAAGGCCTGCATTGCGCCAATTGCCATACCGTCATTGGCGCAGAACACCGCGTGCGGCAGCGGCTGACCGGCATTTTCCTCCAACCAGGTCTTCATCGCCCGGTAACCGTGGAAATCGATAAACTGCGAGTGCACCAGCAACGCAGGATCAAACTTGATGTGATGCGCGCGCAGCGCCTTGCGGTAACCCGCCACGCGGCGATCCGCGCCCACGAACCCTTTCGGGCCCGCGATGTGCATGATCCGGCGATGGCCCTTGGCGATGAGGTGCTCCACCATCGCATTGGCGCCGGCTTCTTCGTCACTCTCGATGTTGACCGTCCCCTCCAGCGGCGTGTTGGCGTGAATGGTCACAAAGGGCGTGTGCTTCGGCAGCGTCTTGGCCACCGCGGCGTCGTAGGTGGGGGCAAACATGATGAGGCCGTCGATGCGACCGTCGCACACCGAATCCAGTCGGCGCGTGTCATTGCTCCAGTCGTGCAGGGCAAACACCGTCGTGTTCTGCTCAAAGTGTGTGGCCCCCGCGAGCACCCCGTTGAACAGCGCCAGAAAGTAATGGTTGAGCTCGTTCTCATCCAGGATCGCCGCGATGCCGATGGTGTTCATCCGCCGGTGCAGCAACGCGCGCGCCGCTGCATTCGGCCGGTATTGCAGCTTGGCCGCCGCCTCGAGAATGCGTTGGCGCGTCTCCTCCGAAATCCGAGAAGAGGTCTTAACCGAATTGAGCACCGCCGAAGCGGCCATGGCGGAAACTCCGGCCGCACGACCGACATCTGCCAAGGTCGCGGCGCGTTGAGTTTTGGGTTTACGGGGTCGGGGCATAGCTGGGGAAGTCGCCGACATTGAAGAGCGGCGCCCGGTGGCGCAAGCGCGCCACCGGTTCAAACTGACAGACGGTTAGCTTACCAATCCGTCGGAGCCAGCACGCTGCACTCGTTGGCCCCGGCCGGAGCCGCTTTGGCCGACAAGTTCGGCAGCAAACGCACCGACCACTTGGCCGGCACATGGCCCGCCAAACGGAACAGCAAATTGCCATCCTGGTTCTCGACCGAAATGCGCGTCATGCCGCGATCACCGGCCGCCGGGATGACGGTCTCGGTGCGCTCACCGACGCCCAGCCCAAACACCGCCAACTCCACGCCCTCGGCGTAGTCGTATTCGACGTCGGTTTCGCTGGCGCCGAGCGGCAGCACCGTGCCGGCCTTCACGTAGATCGGCAGGTTCAGGAAGTCATACTTGCCGCGATGCCAGCCACCTTCGTGCACCTCACCGGAGAAGAGGTTCACCCAACGGCCGGGCGGCAGGTAGTAAGTGGTTTCGCCGCTCTCGGTGAGCACCGGCGCGACCAGCACGCGGTCGCCCAACATGTATTGGCGATCGAGCGTGTCGCAGCCCGGGTCCTCCGGGAACTCCAACACCATCGCGCGCATCATCGGCACGCCGGTCTCGTGCGCTTCGTGCGCCACGCGCCACAGGTAGGGCATGAGGCGGCACTTCCACGAGGTGAAGTGACGGAGCACATCGCAGGCTTCGTCGTCGTAAACCCACGGCACCCGATAAGAGGAGCTGCCGTGCATGCGGCTGTGCGAGGACAACAGACCGAAGGCGATCCAACGTTTGTAGATGTCCGCCGCCGGTTTGCCTTCGAAGCCGCCGATGTCGTGGCTCCAATAGCCAAAACCGCAGGCACCGAGCGACAGCCCGCCGCGCAGCGACTCGGCCATCGACTCGTAGGTGGAGTTGCAATCGCCGCCCCAGTGCACCGGGAACTTCTGTCCGCCCGTGTGGGCCGCCCGCGCGTAGAGCACCGCTTCGCCGTCACCGCGCACTTCCTGCAACAACTCAAACACCGCCTTGTTGTAGATGTAGGCGTAGTGGTTGTGCATGCGCACCGGATCGGAGCCGTCGTGATAAACCACGTCGGTCGGAATACGCTCGCCAAAGTCGGTCTTGAAACAGTCCACGCCCATGTCGAGCAACTCGCGCAGGTATCCAAGATACCATGACGTCGCCGCCGGATTGGTGAAATCGACAATGGCCATGCCGGGCTGCCAGAGATCGGTCTGCCAGACGTCGCCGTTGGCCTTCTTGAGGAAGTAGCCGCCTTCGACTCCCTCGCGGAACAGGCGCGACGCCTGACCGATGTAGGGGTTGATCCAGACCGAAACCTTGAGGCCCTTTTCGTGCAGACGCTGCAGCTGGCCGCGCGGATCCGGGAAGGTGCGCGGATCCCATTTGAAATCGCACCAGGCAAACTCGCGCATCCAGAAACAATCGAAGTGGAAGACGTGCAGCGGCAGGTTCCGCTCCTTCATGCCTTCGATGAAGCTGTTCACCGTCTTCTCGTCGTAATCGGTCGTGAACGAGGTGGTGAGCCACAGGCCGAAGGACCAGGCCGGCGGCAGGGCCGGACGACCCGTGAGCGCGGTGAGCTTGTGCAGCACTTCCTTCGGCGTCGGGCCGGCGATGACGTAATACTCGAGGCGTTCGCCCGGCACGCTGAACTGCACGCGCGACACGCGCTCGGAAGCGACTTCGAAGGACACCGGGCCGGTGTCTTTCACCAACACGCCATAACCGCGGTTGGTCATGTAGAACGGCACGCACTTGTAGGCCTGCTCGCTGCCCGTGCCGCCGTCCTTGTTCCAGTTCTCGACGACTTGGCCGTTCTTGACGAAAGCAGTGAAACGCTCGCCGAGACCATAAACGTTTTCGCCCACGCCGAGGTCCAATTGCTCATGCATGTAGGCGGTGTCGCCTTCGGCTTCGACGTAACCCATGCCACGCCAGCCGGTGCGGGTGATCACCTCACCATTGGCCCGCTCAAAACTCAGGCCCCAATCCCCCTTGGTGCCGACCTTGGCGACGATGTCTCCCGAACGCAGGGTGGCAAAATCCGGTCCCGTGCTCACGTCGACTTCCGGCGCGGGCAGCGCCTCCAAATCGATCACCGGCCCATGATCCTGCTGTCCCGTGTAGTGCTCGACGGTCACGTGAATCACGCCCGCCAACGGTGACGCGAGACGCACCGACAGCAACGGCCCCTGCAAGGTGTCACCGCGATGGCGGATCGGACGGGTCGGGACAGTGAGAACGAGCACATCTCCATCACGTTCCACGTGATGAACTTCTGCAGAATAGTGGGGTTTGTAACCCGGCCGCACAAGCCAGGCTCCATCGGTAAACTTCATGGTGGTTCAGGGTTTTATCACCGCCTTCACGGCAAGCGAACGTCCATTGATGTTACGTTAAATCATCGCTGGCAAATCCAATTCCGGGGCGATCGTAAATCGGCCAAAATCTGAGCATCGAGGGGGTTAAGGGCTGGGTCAGAAAGCACGCGCATGGGGCGCGCCGCCTTTGATGGGCACCAACTAAGCAGCTGTCGCGGAAAATGTTGTGCTAACACCATAACAGGCGCGACCGCAGTCCACGGTGGCGCGAACTGCGGAGCCGTTCCGCCGCAGTCGCGCCCTGCCCTCCCCGCCTGCTCTGCCCCGACGCGCCGTTTAGACGACGCGGTTCTCCGCCATGACTTTGGCGTAGTAGAGGGCGGAGAGCTTCGGCGTGCGGACCTGCGTTTCGAAGTCGACATGCACGATGCCGAAGCGGCGTTCGTAGCCGTCCTCCCACTCGAAATTATCGATGAAGGACCAGAGGAAATAACCGTTCACCGGCACGCCGTCTTTGATGGCGCGCTCAAGCTCACGCAGGTGGGCGCGCAAAAACTCGCGGCGGTGCAGGTCGTTGCACTCCCCTGCCACCACCGGCTCGTCGTTGTAGCCACAGCCGTTTTCGGTGATGTAGATCGACTTCACGCCGTAAGCGTCGCGCGGCAGGCGGGTGCCCCAGTAGATGACCTGCGGCGCCCAGTGCAGCCACGGGCTGTCGGCCTTCGGATAAGCGGCCGGCAACGAGACCTCTTCCGGCGCGCCGTCCTGGCCGGCTCGCACGAACGGACCGGTGTAGAGGTTGAGGCCGAGGAAATCGGTCGGGGCACTGATGAGGTCAAAATCCCCCAGCGCGACCTTCGGTGCCGCGTCCCCGCAGCGCTTGAGGTAAGCCTCGCTGTAGCCGCCGTTGCAGATGGCGCCGAGCAGGTGCTCGTTCTTGCGCTCATACCAGGCCTGCGCCGCCGCGATATCGGCGGGCGTTTCGGTCACCGGGATGCACACGTCGCTGTTGTCGGTGATGCCGACGCGCGCGCCTTCGCCGCCGTAGGTGCGGACGGCGCGCACCCCGTAGCCGTGGGCCAGGAGGGCGTTGTGATAAATCTGGTTGAGGGTCGCGTCGTCGACCTTGGCGCCCGGCGCTTTGAGGCCGAAGCCGTAGGCGAGCTGGGTGAAGCAGCGAATCTCATTCAGCGTGATCCAGTTCTTCACCTTGCCGGCGAGCGCCTTCACCACGATCTCGGCATAGCGGCCAAACGCTTCGGCGGTCGCGCGCGTGCGCCAGCCTCCCCGATCCTCGAGGGCCTGCGGCAGATCCCAGTGGAAGAGCGTGACCCACGGCGTGATGCCGTTGGCGGCCATGCTGTCGATGAGACGCTCATAAAACTCCAGACCGGCGAGGTTCACCTGTCCGTCGCCGTCCGGCACGATGCGCGGCCAGGCGATCGACAGGCGATAGTTCTTCACGCCCAGCTTCGCCATCAGGGCAAAGTCTTCCTCGTAGCGATGGTAATGGTCGCAGGCCACATCGAGCGTATCGCCGCCATGGACCGCGCCCGGCGTGCGAGCGAAGCGGTCCCAGATGGACTCGCCTTTGCCGTCGGCGGTGGCGCCGCCTTCAATTTGGGCCGCCGCCGCAGCGACGCCCCAGGTGAACGTGGAGGGGAAGGATTGGGTCGAGGACATGGTGCAATCTTTGGTGCTCTGAAGCCGGGAAAGGCAGATTTAACCTAAAATCTAAGGCAAATCGCAATCCCATACCCTCCTCAAACCCCACAAAGCTGCGTTTCCCGCCGCCGCATGTGTCGGCCGGTGACCGCGCGAACCGAACCCGATCTTGTATCCAAAAAACAAAGACCCCCACCGCTTTCGCAGTGGGGGTCTCTCCTATTGACCAATCAGTGGTCCAATTCAGTTCGGTCCGATACAGGTCCCGCGGTTTTGTTGCATACCCTACATTCCACGAGACCCATTAGATCAGAAGGAGAACGTATTGGTGAGGGTCCAGGTGGTGCCTTCGGCGATGCGGTAGGCACCCGGAGAGCCGTCGGGCTGCACGCTCAACTGCTCGAGGTGCACGCTCTCGCCGACGTTGCGCATGTTCAACTGAACGCGCCAGCGGAGCTTCTCGGTGAGCTTGCGCTCGTGACCGATCCACAGGTCGAGGTGATCCTCGGAGGAGCTCCAGATCGGGGCGTCAACGTCGAGGTTGTCCTGCGCCGCATTCAGGCCGTAGCCGAGGATGCGACCGTCCTGCCAGCGGTAGGCGAGACCGATGTTGGTGCCGTTGAGGAAGCCTTCATCGAAGTTGTAGTTCGCGATGACGTTGGCGCGCCACGGGGACATTTCCGGGACGAGCTTGCCGTTGGTCTGCAGCTGGAACTGGTAAGCGCTCCAGATGTTCTGCGTGTAGGCCTGGCGCATGGTGTCGCCACCCGCCCACCACATCCGGAGGTCACCGGCGGGGGACTGATACTTGGCGTATTGCGACTCGATGAAGTTGACCAGGCTCTGACCGAGGGCGGTCTGGGAAGCGGTGGTCTTCGAAGCGTTGATCGAGATGTTGAGGTTCGGGGTCGGCTGACCGATGATCTCGAACTCCCAACCTTCGGACTTGTTGTTCACCGTGCCGGTCGGCCAGGCGCCGTTGATGCGGCCACCGCCCGCGGGCTGGATATTGCCGATGGACGGGGACGGATCCCAACCCGGGAAGGAGTTGGCGTAGTCACCGGCCACGGCGGCGTCGTAGTTGATGTTGAAACCGTAGGCTTCATACCACGAGGCGGGCATCATCTGGGAGAGCCAGGAGTTGATCGCGGCCTGCTGGGCAACCGTCGAGGGATGGTTGAGGAACGCAGCGCTGTTGGGATCGTTGTAGGTGTTGTCCCAGTTCTCGTCGATGAGGGCCCAGTTCCAGAACCACTCGTTGCCGGGGCTGTTGCCGTCCAAACCGTTGAGGTAGGCCATCACCGTGCCCGTGCCCCAACCTTCGAGGTTGCGGAGGTAGTAGGTGTTGGCACCGAGGGTGGAGACTTCGGAGGAGACGCTCGAGAGGTTGGCGTCGGAGACGGTGGTCTCATACTTGGTCACCTTGATCTGGAGACGGTCGTCGAGGGTGCTGATGACCACGCCGTAGTCCTTGGTTTCACCCTTGGCATTCGGCAGCGGGTTGCCGTCGAAGCCGTAGCGGTTTTCGACGCGGGAGTTGCGGCCGTTGCTGTAGGTGAGGCTCAGGTTGGTGCCCCAGGGCATGCGCTCACGAATGGCGCGCGGCGTGTGGAGCACGAGACCCCAGCTGCGGCTCTGGCCGTCGCTGGAACCCGTTTCCGGATCGAGCGGGTCGAGTTCCGGATTCACGTGAGCATAACCGTCGAGGTTGCCGGCGGCGTTGGAGCTGTCGGCGCCGGAACGCAGGGTCTGCTTGTCTTCACGCCAGCCGTAGGTGCCGACGAGCAGGTCGTCGATCAGGTAGGCCTGCCAGGTGAGCGCGGTGGACTCGGTCTCGCGCTTGGTGCGGGAGATGTCGGTGTAGAGGCGATCGATGTCGCCGCCCATGGCGTTGAGCACCTTGAAGGAGCCAGTCTCCCAACCGACGTAGTTGGCCGGGTTTTCCGACTGGGTGGAATCTTCACCCACGGGGTCGTTGGACTGACCGCGAGCGGTGTTATACCAGAAGTCGCCCGGGTTGACCGTGTCGCTGTTCCAACGGCTGTTGAAGTAGAGGATGCCGTGCTCGCCGGAGGGATCGTGCTGACCCGTGATGCGGGGCAGGTTGAGACCGGAGGCGGAGTTGTAGGCGCTCAGGTTGCCGGAGAGGTAGTAGACCCAGTCGATGGTGGTGTCGCCTTGGGAGAGACCACCGTCGTTGGCGCCGGACGGACCGGTGCCGATCGCGTCGGACCAGGAGGGATCCACGGCGTAGCGCACGAAGTTGCGGTTCTCCCGCTCGTAGGTCTCTTCCGAATACACGCCGGTGATGACGTGGCGGCCGAGGATACGGGCGACCAGGGAATCGCTGTCCATGAAATCGTCGAACTGGATGTCGGCGAAGGCGGTGGCGCGCAGGTTCTCACGGTCGCTGAACATCTGGGTGTTGCCACCGTTCTTGGAGTTGCCGGCCACAAAGGCACGACCGACGTTCGGGTTGGCGACGGCGAGACCGTCGAGCTCACCCGGGTAACGCATCAGGTTCGAGCGGATGTCGACCGAGATGTAAGGGTCGTTGAGGTTGCGGGACTGACCATCGTCATACTCCTGCTTGTCGTAGACCAACTCGAGACCGGCGCGGCCGTCGAAGAGGGTCTGCTCGAGGGTGATGTTGTAGGCGTCCCAGTTCTGCCACTCGCGCTTGGCGTCGCCGTCGAGCAGGTTATGGTAGAAGTCGAAGATCGACGGGTCGGTGATGGACTTGCGCTTGTAGAAGCCGCTGTCAGCACCCGGGAAGAGGGAGCTGTCCAGATACATGTTGGTGTTGCGCGCCGCGTCGGCGTAGCTGCCGATACCGATGTTGGACCCGTAAGGGAAACCATCGATGCCACCGTCGCGCTGACCCTGCGGGTTGATACCCCAGTAGTTGCCCGGGCTGGCTTGATAGACCGCCACGTAGTTGGACGCATCGGACGAGTCGTAGACAAAGGTCGGAGCGCTGACGTTCTGCACGCCGGGGCCGAAGTATTGGGCGACCCACGGATTCGGGGTCACGCCAGGAGCGGCACCGTCGGAAGAGGTGACGACCACGCCGGAAGCCCAAGCCTGATACGGATCCCAGGACTGCTTGTTGATGGCGTTGGGATCGAAGTAAGGCGTGATGTGGTCCCAGGGCGGGAGCACGCGCGGACGGTTGGCCACGACTTCACCGCTTTCGAAGTTAGCGCGGATGATCGTGGAGGCCGTGTCGGTGCGGAGGAAGTCCGGCGCCCAACGCACGGCGGCGAAGATACGGTCCGAACGATTGAAGGCCGGGTCCTGGCGATACTGCGTGTCATCGGAAACGGCGGACACGCGCACGGCGAGTTCGTCGGGGATGATCACTTTGTTGTAGTCGAACGACGCGCGCATGCTGCCGAAACTACCCACGCGGAACTCAACATTGCCTTCGGAGCGGCCCAAAGTAGCGCCATTCAGGCTGGTGTTGATGATACCGGCAGGGGAACCGAAACCGAAGAGGATCGAGTTCGGACCGCGCTGCAGGTCCACGCGACCCACGTTGAAAGCATCCCACGGGATGTCCGACTGGAAGAGGTCACGGGTGTTGTCGGCCGAATCGAGGCCGCGCACGCGGGTGTTGTTGTTCGGACGCAGGAAGTTCGAGCCTTCACTGGCACCATCGATGAAGGTGCCGCCTACGCCGGCGAAGTTACCATACACACCGCCCACTTCCGTGTTCGTGGTGTATTGCAGCAGGGTTTGGTTGTCCGTCGCACCGGTGTCCTTGAGGAACTCGGCGGTGACAACGGTGATCGAGGACGCGACGTCCTTGAGGTCAGTGCGGATACGGGAACCCGCGAGGGTCGAAGTCGCACGGTAGCTACCGGCGTCTTCCTGAGCGTCCACTACGAAGGGCGACAGGATGATGAGCTCCTCATCATCGATCACGTCGTCCGCCGGGTCTGCCGTTTGACCGATGGCCGGAAGGGCCATCAGACCAAGGAGACTCGCCGAGACTGCTCGTGACCAGAATCGCCGCCCCGTAGCCGGAGCGGAGGCGTTTTTATTGAGCATGGGGTCTGGTGTTTGGGTGTTATTTGGATGCTATCCCGAACCACCTTCGGCGGGTTTACGCCACACGAGGCAGCGCACGCTTGGATGCACGTCAAAGGCAGGGGGGTTTAAGATGTTTCGTTAAATCATCCGTGATTTATGGTTCAATCCTTTTCCCCCCGCGAAAGGCCCCGATTCCAGAGAATGGGTATTTGGGTATTGAGACTATTTTCCCTCTGCCGACCTTTAACGCACCTAAATGAATAGGTCGCGTTTGCCCCGCCGCGCCAAAATCGGATAAGACTTTTCGCCACCCATTTTCGACAGCTCCCACCATTTTCTGTATCCAACAATGCCTGACACCCTCTCTGCCACTCCCCTGCCCGCCCTCGGCCTCTACGAACTCGGCGAAGGTCCGGTCTGGGACGACCTCACCCAGTATTTCCACTGGGTCGACATCAACACCGGTCGCTTCTTCCGCCACGACCCCGCCACCGGCGCGACCACGCACTGGGAAATGGGCGCTCGCTGCGGGTTCGCCGTGCCAACCAATCGGCCGGGCATCTGGTTGGCTGCACGCGGCGCCGAGGTCGTTTGCCTCGATCTTGCCACCGGCGATGCCACGCCGTTCCACCGTCTCGATCCGGAAACCGACTTCCGTTGCAACGACGGCAAGTGCGACCCGCAAGGGCGCCTCTGGGCCGGCACCGTGCCACTAGATTGGGGCAACTTCACCGGCGCCCTTTACCGCGTCACCGCCGCCGCCGGCCCCGCCGCCCAACGCCGCCAAACCGGTTGCTCCAACGGCCTCGCCTGGTCGCCCGACGGTCGCTTCTGCTACTTCATCGACTCCCTCACCGGCCTCGTCGATCGCTACTCGTGGTCCGCCGACACCGGCACGATCTTCAATCGCGAAACATTGGCCAACTACTCCCAAGTCGACGACACGCCTGACGGCATGTGTATCGATGCCGAGGGCCATCTGTGGGTCGCCTTCTATAATGGACACTGCGTCCGCCGGCTCGACGGCCTCACCGGAGCCGAACTCGCCAAGGTGGAACTGCCGGTCGCCCAAGTCACCTCCTGCGCCTTCGGCGGCCCCGACCTCGCTACGCTCTACATCACCACCGCCTTCGAAGGCCTCGACGCCGCCGCCCGCGCCCCCCAGCCACTCGCCGGCAGCCTCTTCACCTGCCAGCCCGACGTGCGCGGTCTCCCCGTCGACCGGTTTCGTTTCTGAAACAAAGCGGTTCGCAGCGACGGCCTCCCGCCGTTCGCCACTTTATATGATTGACTGCGCTCATATAGCCAGCGATCCCTGCGGCACTCCATGCGAGTTCCCCTGCACATTGTCGAAGCGCGCCGCGAGTCACTCCGCGCGCTGATCCGCACCGATGGGTTCCTGCCCGTCGGTGAGATCTGCCGTCGGCTCGACATCTCCCCCGCCACCGCCCGGCGCGACCTCGCCGCCATCGCGGCAGACGGCCAGATTACTCGCACCCGCGGCGGCGCCCTCGCCGACTACAACACCAACTTTGCCTCCCACGGCGAACGCGCGCATCGCGCCCGCACCGCCAAGTCCCGCATCGCCGCCACCATCGCCCGCCGCCTCCCCACCAAGGGCGCGGTCTTCCTCGATGCCGGCACCACCGTGCAGGCCGTCGCCCGCCACCTCGTGACCGAGCGCCGCAAACGCCAGCTGCTCGTGGTCACCAACAGCCTCCCGGTCGCCACCGTGCTCGGCGGCGCCGACGGCATCGAACTGCACGTCATCGGCGGCACCTTCCTGCACCGCCAGGCCATCCTGCTCGGCGCCGAATCCGCCCGGGCCCTCGACAGCTGGGTCTTCGACGCCGCCGTGCTCGGTGGCGAGGGCATGGACGCCTACGGCATTACCAATTCCCACGCCGAGATTGCCGCCTTCCAGATCGCTGTGCTCGCCCACGCCCGCGACCTCTATTTCGGCCTCGACGCCTCCAAGCTCGGTCGCGCCACGCCCTACCGCGTGACCGCCTGGGAGGGCAAATTCCACCTCGTCACCGACGCGAAAGCCAACGCGCTCGCCGAGGCCGGTATCCAACTTCCGGTTACCCGCCGGATCTTCGCCCGTTAGCGGCGACTTCCCTCACCTTCTTGCACCCGGCCTCCCCGGCCGTCGTCGCGTCGCGTCACCCGCGCGGTCCGACTTTTTTGACCAACCGAACCTTACCTTCCCAAACATCCATGTCCGACTACAAATACGTCACCTATAGCTGGGACGACGCTCATGCCGCGTCGCTCGATCCCGTCGACCGCCTCGTTTATCGCTCCAACATTCTGGGGGCCGATCAACGCATCACCAACACCGGCGGCGGCAACACCTCCTCCAAGATCACCGAGAACGATCCGCTCTCCGGCGACGCCACCGAGGTGCTCTGGGTCAAGGGCTCCGGCGGCGACCTGCGCACGTCGAAACGCGCCAACTTCTCCTCCCTCTATCAGGACAAGCTCCTCGCCCTGCAAAAGGTCTACGACGCTCAACCCGAGCGCGGCCTCAAGACCCCCGCCGAGGACGCCATGGTCGGCATGTATACCCACACGACCTTCAACCTGAACCCGCGCGCCTCCTCCATCGACACCCCGCTCCACAGTTTCCTGCCGGGCAAACACGTCGATCACATGCACCCCAACGCCATCATCGCCATCGCCGCGAGCAAGCGTTGCGAGGAGCTGACCCAGGAGATCTTCGGCGGCACCATGGCTTACGTGCCTTGGATGCGCCCGGGCTTCGAGCTCGGTCTCGCCATGCAGGAGATCGCGAAAGCCCAGCCCGACGTGAAGGCCATCATGATGGGCCAACACGGCTTCATCTCCTGGGACGACGACGACAAGGTCTGCTACACCCACACCCTCGACTTCATCGAAAAGGCCGCCGCCTACATCGAAGCCAAATACGAGGCCAAGGGCGGTGACGCCGCCGCCTTCGGTGGCGCTAAATACCAAACCCTCCCGGAGGCCGACCGCCACACCACCTTCGCCGCCATCCTTCCGTGGCTCCGCGGTCAGGTCAGCCAGTTCAAGCGCTTCGTTGGCACCATCCAGGACGACGAAAAGATCCTCCGCTTCGTCAACTCCGCCGACGCCCCTCGCCTCGCCGAGCTCGGCACCTCCTGCCCCGACCACTTCCTGCGCACCAAAATCAAACCGCTCTACGTGGATTGGAATCCGCAGACCGAGGACATCGCCGCCCTCAAGGCCAAACTCGCCGACGGTCTCGCCGCTTACCGCAAGGACTACGCCGCCTACTACGAGGCCTGCAAACACGACAACTCCCCGGCCATGCGCGACCCCAACCCGACGGTCGTGCTCATCCCCGGCCTCGGCATGATCGCCTGGGGCAAGGACAAGTCCGAGTCCCGCGTCACCGCCGAGTTCTACAACTGCGCGGTTGAAGTCATGCGCGGCGCCGAAGCCATCGACGAATACATCGCCCTGCCCCAGCAAGAAGCCTTCGACATCGAATACTGGTTGCTCGAGGAAGCCAAACTCCGCCGCATGCCGCCGGAGAAGGAACTCGCCCGCCAGATCGTCCTCGTCATCGGCGCTGGCTCCGGCATCGGCAAAGAGACCGCCCACCGCCTCGTCAAAGAGGGCGCGCAGATCGTCTGCGTCGACCTCAACCTCGCCGCCACCGAAGCCACCGCCAAGGAAATCACCGACCAATACGGTCTCGGCATCGGCGTCGCCGGCACCGGTATCTCCGGTTGCGGTCCGGCCATCGGCCTCGCCGCCAACATCACCGACCGCGCCTCCATCCGCACCATGCTCGACCAGGTCGCGCTCGCCTATGGTGGTTTCGATCACATCTGCGTCACCGCCGGCATCTTCGTGCCGTCCGACACCACCGGCCACATCCCCGACGAGAAGTGGGCCCTCACCTTCGGCATCAACGTCAGCGGTTCCTACTTCGTCGCCGACGAAGCCGCCAAGACCTGGCGCGAACAGGGCCTGCGCGGCAACCTCGTGCTCACCACCTCGGCCAACGCCGCCGTGGCCAAAAAGGGCTCCGTCGCCTACGACACCTCCAAGGCCGCCGCCAACCACCTCGTGCGCGAACTCGCCATCGAGCTCTCCCCGTTGGTGCGCGTCAACGGCGTCGCCCCCGCCACCGTTGTGAAGGGTTCGGCCATGTTCCCGCGCGACCGCGTCATCGGCTCCCTCGCCAAATACAACATCCCGTATACCGACGACGAAGAGACCGAGTCGCTCACCAGCAAACTCGCGCAGTTCTACGCCGATCGCACCCTGACCAAGGCCCCCATCACGCCGGCCGACCAAGCGGAAGCCTACTTCCTGCTCACCAGCCAGCGTCTCAGCAAAACCACCGGCCAGGTCATCACCGTCGACGGTGGCCTCCACGAAGCCTTCCTGCGCTAAACCTCGCGCAAGTAAAACTCCCCCCACGCCGCGCCCCAAAAAAGGCGCGGCGTTTTTGTGCCCGCACGCGTCAACGTAGTGCCGGCTTCAGCCGGCATTCCGCCCCACCGAAAGAGCCGGCAGCTAAAGCAGCCGCTACGCCCTCCAAAGAAGCGCCCAACGGTGGACGCGGACCTCCGGCCCCGCCCGCCAAAGCTTCCGCGACGGCGGGGCCGCGTCGCCCTGCCTCTCCGCTCGCCGCGCGCCGCCCTGCCCCGCCTCCTCCTGCCCCGCCGCTCGCCGCGCGCCGCCCCTCCGTCACCCCGCACGTCCGTCACTTATATGAAACATTCCGCGCATATCCCTTTATGAGCGTTTCTCGTCATTTAATGCACAGCTCTCGCCAACGGATGCGGCGCGCCGCCCTCGCCAAACTGCCATAGTCAGCCTCCATGTTGACCGCCCCTGCCAAACCCCATCGGGCCGAAATCGAACACGCCGTTCGCCGTCTCCTTTACCAGCGTCTGGGTCGTCCCACGCCGCGCGCCGCGCAAGCTCCGCGCCCCCTCCTCGTCAACGTCAGTGCCCGTCACTGTCACCTCACCCCCGAGGCCGTTGAAACCCTCTTCGGCAAGGGCCATGAGCTCACGCCGATGAAGGCGCTTTACCAGGAGGGCCAGTATGCCGCCAAGGAATCGGTTACCCTCATCGGTCCCCGCTCCCGCGTCATCTCCAACCTGCGCATCCTCGGCCCCTGCCGCGATCTCAACCAGGTGGAACTCGCCTACACCGACGCCATTTCGCTCGGCTTCGACATCCCGGTGCGCGCCTCCGGTGACATCGCCGGCACGCCCGGCTGCATGCTCATGGGCCCCGCCGGTTTCCTCGAACTGCCCGAAGGCGTTATCCGCGCCGCGCCGCACGTGCACATGCACCCGACCGACGCCGAATTCTACGGTTTCAAACCCGGCTCCTTCGCCCGGCTCAAAATCGACGGCCCCGTCGGCATGACCTTCGACCGCATCCTCGTGCGCGTCTCCCCCGACTTCAAACTCGAGGTCCACATCGACACCGACGAGGGCAACGCCTGCGGCCTCGGCCCCGACACGCCCTGTCAGCTCCTTCCTTAAACCCTCCCATCAACGCACCCTCAACCCCCACCCTCCATGAGTGAATCTCTCGGTCTTATCGAAACCAAAGGCTACGTCGGCTCCATCGAAGCCAGCGACGCCATGGTCAAAGCAGCAGGCGTCCGCCTGACCCGCCAAATCCAAATTGGCGGCGGTCTCGTCACCGTCGTGGTCAAAGGCGACGTCGGCTCCGTCAAAGCCGCGGTCGAAGCCGGCTCCGAAGCCGCCCAACGCGTCGGCGAGCTCGTCTGCTCGCACGTCATCGCCCGCCCCCATCCCGAGCTGCTCAAGCAGTTCAACATGTAACCCGTATCCACTTATAGGTTACGTTTTTTCACCCTTCACCACTCACCTTTCTACATTCTTTCCCCATGGCCAACGAAGCTCTCGGCATGATTGAAACCAAAGGCCTCTGCTCGCTCGTCGAAGCCGCCGATGCCGCCCTCAAAGCCGCCAACGTCGAAATGACCGGATTCGAGAAAATCGGCTCCGGCCACGTCGCTGCCTTCTTCCGCGGAGACGTCGCCGCCCTCAAAGCCGCCGTCGACGCCGGTGCCGATGCCGCCCAGCGCGTCGGTGAAGTCGTCGCCACCCAAGTGATCCCGCGCCCGCACGAAGACCTCGTCGGTCTCGGCACCTGGCTCTCCTGAGCCCCGCGCTCTTTCTCTTTCGTCTTTATCTTTCTCTTTCTCCCCGACCACCACCCGGCGGTCTCGGAGCGGAGAAGGCCCCCGCCCAAACCCCATGAAACTCCTCGTCGCCAACCTCGGTTCCACGTCGTTCAAATACCGCCTGCTTGAGCTCGCGGGCAGCGACGTGCGCGAACTGGCCAAAGGCGGCTACGAGCGGGTCACCGATCACGACGACGCGATCAACCAGGCCCTCGGCGCCCTCGCCGATCAAGGTCTGGTGCGCTCCGCCGCCGATCTCGATGGTGTGGCCTTCAAGACTGTCTTCGGCGGTGAACTCACCGGCTGCGTGCTGGCCGACGAGTCCGTCGAAAAAGCCCTGCTCGCCAACGCCGACCTCGCTCCCGCCCACAACCCACCCTACGCCGCCGGCCTGCGCAGCTTCCGTGAACGCCTCCCCGAGGTGCCGCGGGTCGCGTTGTTCGAAACGGCGTTCTACCAATGGGTGCCCGACTACGCCCGGCGCTACGCCGTGCCGGAGTCGTGGTTCGAAGCCGGTATCCGTCGCTACGGGTTCCACGGTGCCAGCCACAAGTTTGTGGCCGAACGCTCCGCCGAACTCCTCGGTCGCCACGATCTCGCCGCCAACGTCCGCCGCCTCTACTCCGATGGTCCGCAGACTCTCCCCGGCGCCCCCGTGCGCGTGATCTCCTGCCACCTCGGTGGCTCCAGTTCCGTCACCGCCATCTGCGACGGTGTCGCCTGGGGCACCAGCATGGGCCTCAGCCCGCAGTCCGGCCTCCCGCAAAACAACCGCGTGGGTGACCTCGACTCCGCCGCCGTGCCCGCCGCGGTGCGCCGTCTCGGTCTCACCATCGAGGAAGCGGAACGCCAGCTCACCAAGGAAAGTGGTTTGGACGGCCTGTCCGGCGTCAGCAACGACCTCCGCGACATCAAGGCCGCCGCCGATGCCGGCAACGCCCGCGCCCAGCGCGCGATCGATGCCTTCATCCACGCCATCCGCCATTGGGTCGGCGCCTTCTGGTTCGAACTCGGTGGCTGCGACGCCCTCGTTTTCACCGGCGGCATCGGCGAAAACAACCCGTGGTTGCGCGCCGGCGTCTGCGCCGGCCTGGCCGACCTCGGACTCTATCTCGATCCCGACCTCAACGCCTCCGGTCCCGCCGAGGCGCCCCTCACCACCTTCGATTCCCGGACGCAGGTGTTCGTTATTCCCGCCAACGAAGAACTCGTCGTGGCCCGCGAAGCGGCCCGCCTGCTCTCCACCCTCACGCCTTCAACTTAAACTCCACCCTTAAACTCCTCCATACCACCATGGCTCAATCCGCCCTCGGACTCCTCGAAACTCGTGGCCTCACCGCGCTCGTCGCGGGCACGGACGCGATGCTCAAATCCGCCAACGTCACCCTCGCCGCCCCCATGACCCAGGTGGGCAACGCCCTCGTGACCGCCGTCGTCACCGGCGATGTCGCCGCCGTCAAGGCCGCCATCGATTCCGGCGCCGAAGCCGCCCGCCAATACGGCGAGGTCGTCTCCGTGCAGGTCATCCCGCGCCCGCACGACGACACCGCTGCCATCCTGCCGAAGATCAAGACCGCCGGTAAGAAATAACCCGCCGGACGTGTATCCACGGGCGTGTGACACTCGAGTCACCGCCCGTGTGCCCCCTCTCACATCATACATCTTACCTCTAACCTGCCTCCCCGTCATGTTTCTCGCCCGCGTCATCGGCTCAGTGGTCTCGACCAAGAAGGATGAGATCATGCGCGGCCGCAAACTGCTCCTGCTGCGCCCTCAATTGGTCGACGAGCAGGACCCCGCCCAATTTCGCTCCGGCGCCAATACCATCGTCGCCGTGGATTCCCTCGGTGCCGGCGCCGGCGACCTGGTGCTCTTCTGCCAGGGCAGCTCCGCCCGCCAGGCCACCGGCATGAAAACCCTGCCCATCGACGCCGCGGTCGTCGGCCTCGTCGACACCGTCGAAGTCCTCGGCCACCGCCTCGCCTAAATTTCTCACTCCGTAGCTACGAGCGTGAGCGAGTGGTTCATCCACTTCGCCGCTCCCCCGCCCAGCCATGTCCGCCTCGCTCAATCTCAACGAAGACCTCGTCCGCAGCGTCGTCGCCGAGGTGTTGCAGACCTTCGTCCGCAACGGCGCCACCCCCGCCACCTCCGCCGCGCCCCAAATCCTCACTCCGGCCAAACGCCCCGGCGTTTTCACCGATGTGGCCGCCGCCTGCGCCGCCGCTCAGGCCGCCCAACTCAAACTGCTCGCCGGTGGCATCGCCGCCCGCGCCAAGGTCATCGAGATCGTCAAAACGCTCTGCACGCAGAACGCCGAGATCTGGGGCAAGTTTGAGTTCAACGAGACCAAGATCGGTCGCCTCGCCCACAAGGTGGAGAAGCTCCAGATCGTCAAACTCGTGCCCGGTGTCGAATGGCTTCGCCCCGACGCCCGCTCCGGCGACCACGGCATCACCCTCGAGGAGTTCACCCCCTTCGGCGTCATCGCGGCCATCCTGCCGATGACGCACTCCATCCCGACCCTCTCCGGCAACATCATCAACATCGTCGCCGCCGGTAACAGCGTGGTCTTCAACCCGCACCCGGGTGGCGCCAAGTCCGCCGCCCTCGCCGTCGCCGCCTTCAACGAGGCCATCAAAGCCGAGACCGGCATCGAAAACCTCGTCTGCACCATCGAAACCCCGTCGCTCGATTCCTTCGACGCCCTCTGCGCCGCCCCCGAGGTCAAGATGATCTGCGTCACCGGCGGTCCCGCCGTCGTCGCCGCCGCCATGAAATCCGGCAAACGCGCCGTCTGCGCCGGCCCGGGCAACCCGCCCGTGCTCGTCGACGACACCGTCTGCGTCGACAAGGCCGCCCGCGACATCATCGCCGGTGGTGCCTTCGACAACAACCTGCTCTGCATCGGTGAGAAGGAGGTCTTCGTCCTCGACTCCGTGGCCGACAAGTTCATGGCCGCCCTCGGTCGCAACGGTGCCCACCAACTGAATACAGCTCAGTTCGAACGCCTCACCGCCGCCGCCTTCACCAACTCGCCCGATGCCGGTGGCTGCTCGCACCCCGTGCTGAACCGCGCCTTCGTCGGTCTCGACGCCGCCACCCTCGCCGGTCACGCCGGCACCTCCGCGCCGGCCAACACCGAGATGCTCTTCGCCGAGTGCGACGCCCTGCACGCCTACGTCATCGAGGAACAGATGATGCCGGTCCTGCCCATCGTCCGCGTGAATTCGATCGAGGAAGGCATCCGCGCCGCTCTCGCCGCCGAACACGGCTACAAGCACTCCGCCATCATTCACTCCCTCAATGTCGATCGCATGACCGCCATGGCCCGCGCCCTCGACACCACGCTCTTCGTCAAGAACGGCCCCTCCACCGCCGGCCTCGGCCTCGGCGGCGAAGGTTACCTCAGCTACTCCATCGCCACCACCACCGGCGAAGGCATCACCACGCCGCGCACCTTCACCCGCACCCGCCGCTGCGTCATGGTCGACCAACTCCGGATCTACTGAGCCCGCCCGCTTCCCCACTTCGTCCTTCTTACTTCCAACTTCTTACTTGACCTCATGATCCTCGCCCGCGTCGACGGCACCCTGATCCCTGCGACTTGCCCCCCCTCGATGGTCGGCAAGCGCACGATCATCTGCCAGCCGCTCGGCGCCGACGGCGAAGACATTGGCACGCCCATCCTCGCTTACGATCCGCTCGTGTCCGGTCTACACCAACAGGTGCTGATCTCCACCGACGGTTCCCAAACCCGCCAACTGGTGGGCGATCCGCACTCGCCGCTGCGCAACTTCGTGCTGGCGCTCGTCGATCCCACCCTCTCCTCCCGCTAGACGTCATGAAACTCGGCACGGTCATCGGACGCATCACCCTCAGCCAACAGGAGCCCGTTTACCGCGGCGGCCAGTTGCTGGTGGTGCAACCGCTCACCCGTGACCAGCTCACGGGCGCCGACACTTCCCCCGTCGCCTCCGGTTCGAGCCTCATCGTCTACGACCAGCTCGGCGCCGGCCAGGGTGCCACCATCGGCTACACCGAGGGCGCGGAGGCGTCTCAACCCTTTTCCAACCCGGCGCCCGTCGACGCCTACAACGCCTGCATCGTTCACCAGCTCGACTACCGCCCGCCTTCCACCACCTAGCCCCCTTCCATCATGCCCAAGATCCTCACCGCCCGAGAAGTCGAGGCCCTGCTCCGTGCCGGCGAAGCCGTGCCGGCCGACGCCCGCCTCACCCCATCCGCCCGCGACCTCGTCGAGGACCGCCGCCGCAACGGCCGCACCTTCACCGCCAACGCGCCTCGCGCCGGCTCCGCTGCGCCCGCCACCAAACCGGCCGCCAGCTCCGCCACACCCCCGGCTCCGTCGACGCCCGACTACGAGTTCCGCTGGGCGCCCGGCAGCGATCCCAAGACCCCCTCCGACATCCAACGTTTCTTCACCTCGCCCGCCATCGAGGAACTCAAGGTGCGCATCTGCGACATCGGTCGCCGCCTCTGGGAACGGGAATACACCGACGGCAACGGCGGCAACATCACCATCCGCGTCGGCGACAACCTCGCCCTCTGCACCCCCACCCTCATTTGCAAGGGCTTCATGAAGCCCGCCGACATCTGCCTCGTCGACCTCGACGGCAACCAACTCGCCGGCACCCGCAAGCGCACCTCCGAAGCCATGACCCACTTTGGCATCATGAAGCGCCAGCCCGCCGCCAAGTCCTGCGTGCACGCCCACCCGCCGCACGCCACCGCCTTCGCCATCGCCAACGCCGAGATCCCCACCTGCCTCATCCCCGAGGCCGAGGTCTTCCTCGGTAAGATCGCCCTCGCCAAATACCAGACTCCCGGCACCCCGGAAAACGCCGACGAAGTCGGCCAACTCGGCATCGATCACCAAGCCATCCTCATGCAGAACCACGGTGTCATCGTCTGGGGCAAGGACGTTGAGGACGCTTACTGGAAGATGGAGAACATCGACTCGTATTGCAAAACCGTCGCCATCGCCGGCGGACTCGGCAGCGGCCTCCATCGTTTCGGCACCGACAAACTCAAAGACCTGATCGGCCTGCGCAAAGCGCTCGGCATGCCCGATCCCCGCGCCGAACTCGAGGAGTGTGAGCTCTGCAGCGACAACAGCGAATTCCGCCCCGGCGCCGTCTGCCAAGCCACCCCGCCCTCCAGCGCCGCCCCCGCCACCGCGGAGGTCGACCCGCAGGTCGAAACGCTCGTCCAGTCCCTCACCAACGAGATCCTGCGCCAGCTCGCCACCGCCAAATAGAGAGTAGTGGGTAGCGAGTAGTGAGCATCAAATCCGCCGCTACTCCGCCTCCCACCTCTCGCTACACTCCTACTCGCTACTCACTCCCCACCACTCGCTACTCTTTTCCCCATGAAAGTCACCATCATCGGCGGCGGCGGCCGCGTCGGATCCAATGCGGCCTTTGCCCTGCAATGCGCCGGCATCGTATCGGAAATCCAAATACTCGACTACAACACCGACCTGGCCGAAGGCGAAGCCCTCGACCTCCTGCACGGTGCCTCCGTGGTCGGCGGCCAACGCATCTACGCTGGTGACTACGCCCGCGCGGCCGACTCCGATGTTTTCGTCATCACCGCCGGCCTGCGGCGCAAGCCCGACGAGTCCCGCCTCGATCTAATCAACCGCAACGTCACCCTCTTCGACGGCATCCTCACCTCCATCAAGGACGCCGGCTTCCGTTCCGATGCGTTGATCTTTGTGGTCTCCAACCCGGTCGACATCCTCACCCAGCTCGCCGCCACGCGCCTCGGTCTGCCGACGTCCCAGGTCCTGGGTCTCGGCACCATGCTCGACACCGCGCGTTTCCGCTCGCTCATCGCCGCCCAGATCGATCAATCCCCCGCCCAGGTAAAAGCGCTCATTCTGGGTGAACACGGCGACTCCATGGTGCCGATCTGGTCCAGCGCCACCTGCGCCGGCCTGCCGCTCGAAAAATTCCCCGGCTTCAACGCCTCCCTGCAGACCCAACTCTTCACCCGCGCCAAAACCTCTGGCGCTGAAGTCATCCGCCGCAAAGGTGGCGCCGGCTGGGCGGTCGGTCTCACCATCGCCGAAGTGGTGCACGCCATCGCGCTCAACCGCCAGGAACTGCTCCCCGTGTCGTCCGTCCAGAACGGTTGTTACGGGCTGCGCAACGTCTCCATCAGCGTCCCCACCATCGTGGGCCGCAAAGGCGTCATCAAACACGTCGAAGTCCCCCTCTGGCCCAAGGAACAACAAGGCCTCCAAGCCAGCGCCCAAGCCCTCCGCACCACCTGGTCCAACCTCAAGGTCTGAGGAGGGTTTTATCCACGGATGCACACGGATAGCTTCGGCTACCGCCTACGCACTGAAATACAAATTCAGAGGCGGAACGGTAGTGGAGCCCATCCGTGTCCATCCGTGGTTAAAAAACAGCCCTGCCTCTCCGCCGCCCTCCTCCCAGCTACCCGCGTTTGCGCCACTCTCGCGGTGACACGCCATACTGCGCCTTAAACGCCGCCGAGAAGTGATACGGCGAACTGAAACCCAGCCGGTCGCCGATCTCCTTGATCGAGCGCTCCGTCGCACCCAGCAGCCGCTGCGCCCGCTGCAACCGCGCGCGCAACTGATACTGCTGCGGTGACACACCCGTGCGGCGCCGAAACTCGCGCCGGAAATAAGAATACCCCACGCCCAGCCGCCGCGCCAACTCCGGGCCCGCCAGCAACGCCAACTCCAAGTCGTCGCCCTCCAGCCAACGCTGCGCTTGATTGATCGCCCCATCGACCGGCCGCTCCTGCTCCGCTGCGTCCATTTGGTCGCCCAGCTCCGCCAATAACGTCAACGCCGCCCCCGCCAGTCTCCCCGCCTGCACCTCCGGCCCGCGCTGGATCAACGCGTGAATCTCATCGAGCAGCCGCTCGCATTCCTGCGGTCGCGCCGGCAAACGCACCGCGCCCGCCGTATCCAAAACACCCCTACTCTGCAGCGCCGCCGGCACCTGCCCGCCGAGCTCCACCCACTTCTCCGTCCACCCCTTGCGCGCCAGTGGCCGGTAGCGGTGCCACATTCCGGGCAACAGGACCATCACCTGCCCCGCTTCCAACGGCTGCGTGCCCGTGACCCGACTCTCAAATTCGCCGCTGCCCTCCGCGATCATCACCACCTGCAGCGCGCCCAACACCCGCCCGCTGGTCCATTCAAAATAGTGGTCATCCGGATGCCCGCGCGAGGGGTAACGCTCCCCCGCCGCCGCCCGGAAACGTCCGCCGCCCGTCACCGCCACGCCCCACGGTTCCGCCGCCGTCGCCACCGGCAGATAGCGGGAAAAATCCGGGAGCGGCGACAGATGCGGCATAAGGGTCAATTTCCGTATGTTTAGGGTCAGTTTGTCGATTCCTATTCCCCCTCCATCCCGCTATCTTATCGCCGCCCCTTGATCCCTTAACCCTCCCAACTCCGGTTAATCGCTCTCCCAATGTCTCCCCTCTACTGCGCCGCCGTTGACCTCGGTGCGACCTCCGGTCGCGTGATTGTCGGCACCTGGTCCGACCACCAGCTCACCACCACCGAAGTCCATCGCTTCCCCAACGCCATTTTTAGCCTCGGTCAGCACGACTACTGGAATATCACCTCCCTCTGGGCCGAGGTCCGCACCGGCCTGACCAAAGCCGCCGCCAGCCTGCCCAAAGGCGCCACCCTCTCCTCCGTCGGCGTCGACACCTGGGGCGTCGACCACGCCCTGCTCAACGACGAGGGCCGCCTCGTTTTCCCGACGCACGCCTACCGCGACGCCCGCACTCAGGCAGGCCTCAACTCGCTGCTCAACACCCGCGCCGCCCTCGCCCGCATCTACGCCGCCACCGGCATTCCCGCGGTGTTTTTTAACAGCTCCTTCCAGCTCGCCGAGACCGTCGCCTCCAACCCGGCCATCACCGACCTCGCCACCCGCTGCCTCTTCCTGCCCGACTATTTCAACTACCTGCTGTCGGGCAAAATGACCAATGGCTTCGCCATCGCGTCCACCACCCAACTGCTCGATGTCCATGGCGACGACTGGTCCCGCGAGGCCCTCGACTACTTCCGTGTGCCGCCCACGTGGCTGACCAAACCCGTCAAAACCGGCAGCAAACTCGGCCGCGTCAAAGGTCTGCCCGAGCTCGCCAAGACCACGGTCGTCGCCGTCCCCGGTCACGACACCACCTGCGCCTACGACGCCATGCCCGCCGCGCCCGAAGGCGGTGACATTTTCCTGAGCTCCGGCACCTGGTCGCTCGTTGGATTCGAAAACGACGCCCCCATTCTCGGCCCCGAGGCCCTCGCCGCCCGCGTGGCCAATGACCGCACTGGCCGCGGCGAATATCGCCCCTTGGTCAACGTCATCGGCCTGTGGCTGCTCGAACGCACCCTCGACGCTTTCCCGTCCCGCCCGACCAAGGACCGCGAGTGGCGCGCCCTCATCAAAGCCGCGGCCACCCTGCCCGCCCCCAAGTGCCTCATTGATGTCGCCGATCCCGCCTTCGCCAACCCGAAGTCGATGAAGGCCGCCATCGACGCCCACCTCAAAGCCCGCAAAGCCAAGCCGCCGCGCGAACTCGCCGGCTACATGCGCCTCATCTGCGACTCCCTCGGCCAGGGCCACGCCGATGTCATTCAGCGTTTTCAGGAATTCTCCGGCAAAACCTTCCACCGTGTGCTCATGGTCGGCGGCGGCGCGAAGAACCGCCTGCTCTGTCAGGCCACGGCCAACGCTTCCGGTCTGCCGGTGCACGCCTTCCAACTCGAAGGCTCCGCCATCGGCAACCTCGCCAACCAACTCATCGCGCTGAAAGCCGTCAAAAACCTCGCCGCCTTCCGCGCCTCCCTGAGCCAACAACTCAAACCCACCGTCTACACACCGGCCGGTTGAGTCACCCAATCCAAAATCGAGAATCCCAAATCGAAAATCCGATGCCCATGACCTGGCTCCATCCCCGCGACGAACTCGTCGCCACCATGCAGCGGATCTACCGCTACCGCATGACCACCACCTCGGGTGGCAACTTGTCCATCCGCGACGAAAACGGCGACATCTGGATCACGCCGTCCCGCGTCGACAAAGGCACCCTGCAGCCGCGTGACATCGTTTGTATCCACGCCGATGGCACGATCGACGGGCTGCACCCGCCGTCCTCGGAGTTTCCCTTCCATCGCGAGATCTACCGCCAGCGCCCCGACCTGCGCGCCATCGTGCACGCCCACCCCGGTGCGCTCGTCGCCTTTTCCATCTGTCGCCAACTTCCGGATACGCGCATCCAGTCGCACGCCCACTCGATCTGCGGCCGCATCGCCATGGCACCCTACGCCTGCCCGGGCACCGACGCCCTCGCTGATCGCATCGCCGACACCTTTGCCGACGGCGCCGACTGCGTGTTGCTCGAAAACCACGGCGTCGTCATCGGCGGCACCGACCTGGCCGACGCCTTCCAACGCTTCGAGACCTTCGAGTTCACCGCCCAGACCATCATCAAAGCCCGCCAGCTCGGCGAGCTGCAGGTGCTGCCACCGGAATCGCTCGACGCCGACACCACTGCCACCTGGGCCGATCTCCCCGAGACCAAACCGTCGCTCACTGAAAAGGAACTGCGCGCGCAGATCACCGCCTTCACCCAACGCGCCTACCAGCAGCGCCTGCTCATCAGCACTGCCGGCGCCGTCTCCGCCCGCATCGATGCCGAAAATTTCGTCATCACCCCGCGCCGCCGCGACCGCCTCGAGGTCAGCCCGGCCAACCTCGTGCGCGCCTCCCGCACCGCGTGTGAGGCGGGTCGCCAGCCCAGTCGCGCCGCCCTGCTCCACGCCCTCATCTACGAACGCTTCGCCGAAGTTGGAGCCGTCATCAACGCCCAGCCTGCTCACGCCAGCGCCTTCTGTATGACGGCCGAAAAACTCGGCACGCACACCATTCCCGAAAGTTACGTCGTGCTCAACGACGTGCCCCGACTGTCCTTCCAACGCATCGTCGAGGACGCTGACGCCATCGTCGCCGCCCTCGATCCGGTGAAGACGCCCGTCGTGCTCATCGAAAACGAAGGTGCGGTCGTCCTCGGCCGCACCGTGCTCGAAGCCTTCGATCGCCTGGAGGTCCTCGAAGCCACCTCTGAAGCGCTGCTCCTCGCACGCCCGCTCGGTCCCATCGTCGAGATGCCCGAGAGCGCCATCGACGAACTGCGCGCCGCCTTTAACGTTCCCTAAACCCTCCATTCCTCCCGCACTCATGCCTACTTCCAAACAAATCACCGCCGCCTACAAACTCGCCCAGCAACGTTACGCCGACCTCGGCGTCGACACCGAGGCCGCCATCGCCAAGGCCCTCGCCGTGCCGATCTCCCTGCACTGCTGGCAGGCCGACGATGTGCGCGGCCTCGAGACGCCCAAGGACGGCGTCGCCGGCGGCGGTATCATGGCCACCGGCGGCCACCCCGGTCGCGCCCGCAATGGCGATGAGATGCGCGCCGACATCAGCATGG
Organism: Actomonas aquatica; assembly: GCF_019679435.2. Taxonomy (NCBI): domain Bacteria; kingdom Pseudomonadati; phylum Verrucomicrobiota; class Opitutia; order Opitutales; family Opitutaceae; genus Actomonas; species Actomonas aquatica. The sequence goes on along the minus strand of NZ_CP139781.1, from coordinate 5,923,730 downwards.
CGCTCGCCCTGCTACCCGGTGCCCATCGTCTCAACCTCCACGCCTTCTACGCCGAGACCGGCGACAAGGTTGTCGAGCGCGACGCCATCGAGCCGAAACACTTCTCCCGCTGGCTCGACTGGGCCCAGTCCGAAGACCTCGGTCTCGATTTCAACCCGACCTACTTCGCCCACCCGCTCGCCAACAGCGGCTACACCCTCTCCAGCGCCGACGACGAGATCCGCAACTTCTGGATCCAACACGGCAAAGCCAGCCGCAAGATCGCCCAACACTTCGCCAAGAAGCTCAAGTCCCCCTGCGTGAACAACCACTGGGTGGCCGACGGCGCCAAGGACGACCCGCAAGACCGTTTCGGCCCGCGCCAACGCCTCGCCGCCGCCTACGACGAGATCTTCGCCGACAAGTCCATCAGCGCGAAGCACTGCGTCGACGCTGTCGAAGGCAAACTCTTCGGCATCGGCAGCGAGGCCTACACCGTCGGCTCACAGGAGTTCTACTCCAACTATGCCCTCACCCGCGACAAGGTGCTCTGCCTCGACCTCGGTCACTACCACCCGACCGAATCCGTGGCCGACAAAGTCAGCGCTCACCTCGAGTTCCACAAGAAGCTGCTCCTGCACACCAGCCGCCCGATGCGTTGGGACAGCGATCACGTCGTCACCCTCGACGACGCCGTGCGCAACCTCTTCCTCGAGATCGCCCGCGGTGACGCCTGGGACCGCATCTACGTCGCGCTCGACTTCTTCGACGCCTCCATCAACCGCGTCGCCGCCTACGTCACCGGCACCCGCGCCACTCGCCAGGCCATCCTCTGCGGTCTGCTCGACATCTTCCCGCCCATGGCGAAGGAGCAGCGGGCCTTCCAGCCGCACGAGCCGCTTGCCTTCATGGAACTCACCCGCGCCCTCCCGTGGGGTGCCGTGTGGGACGAGCTCTGCCGCCGCGCCAACGTCCCTGCCGGCGCCGACTGGCTCGACGACGTCGCCGCCTACGAGTCCCAAGTCCTCCTCAACCGCGACTGATTTTGTAGCCCACGGAACACACGGAAAACACGGAATAGCCCTGCCATTCCGCCATTCGTGTGTTTCGTGGTTTTCCGTGTCTTCCGTGTATTCCGTGGGCCCCACCAATTACCGTGATCTCTGACCGCCAACTTCCCGCCGCCGATCGTCGCGTGCAACTCATGGCCACCTGCCTGTGCGACGCGTTTTATGACGACGTCGCCCGCGCCACTGTCGAGGTGCTCGAACACCTCGGCTGCATCGTTGAGTTTCCCGAAGCCCAGACCTGCTGCGGCCAACCCGCCTTCAACGGCGGCGACTGGAAAGCCTCGCGCAAAGTGGTCCGCCACACCGTCAAAACCTTCACCGGTGACGTGCCAGTCATCGTGCCCTCCGGCTCCTGCGCCGCCATGGTCTTCCACGGCGCGCCCTTGGAGTTTGAAAAGGAAGACGACGCTCCCGCGGTCGACGCCCTCGCCCGCCGCACTTGGGAGTTGGCCGACTTCATCGTCAACGGCCTCGGCGTCAAAACCTGGCCCGGCAAGTTCGACGCCAAGATCGCCTTCCACCGCTCCTGCCACAGCCGCGGCAGCGGCACCAGTGAGGCCGCGATCAGTCTGCTCGAATCCATCGACGGCGTGACGGTCGCGCCCTTCGGCGAAGCCGAGCAATGCTGCGGTTTCGGCGGCACCTTCTCGGTGAGCTTCCCGCACATCTCCGCCAACATGGGCACGCTCAAACTCGACAACGTCCGCGCCGTCGAGCCCGACTACCTCGTCTCCGCCGACATGAGTTGTCTCATGCACATGGGCGGCCTCGCCGAAAAAGCCGGCGCCCCCCTCAAGACCCGCCACTTCGCCCAAATCCTCCGCGACGCGCTCAACCCGGCTACCGCCGGTTGAGCGAGCTCTCAGCGTTCAGCGCTCAGCCTTCAGCTCACCCTCTCGCCTAACTCAAACACAAGCTGACAGCTGATCGCTGAAAGCTGACTGCTCCCTTTCCCGCCCCATGGCCAATCAACCCATCGACGCCTACGCTGCCTCACTCCCGCCGGACAAGCGCGAGTCGGTTTACCAAAGCACCAAGGGCACGCACGAGAAACGCACCAAGCTGCTCTGGGATCACTTCCTCGATCCCAACGAGCTGCGGCAGACCGCCGGCCGCATCAAGCAGCACGTTATCGAAAATCTGGATACACTGCTGCCCGCCGCCGAAGCCAAACTCCAGGCCAACGGCGTGCAGGTCCACTGGGCTCCCACCGCCGAAGACGCCTGCGCCGCTGTGCACGGCATCATGGATGCCCGCGGCGCCACCAAACTGGTCAAATCCAAGACCATGGTGAGCGAGGAAATCGAACTCACGCCCTACCTCGAGAAACGCGGCATGGAGGCACTCGAGACCGACCTCGGTGAGTTCATCATCCAGATCGATCACGACCACCCGTCGCACATCGTCCGGCCCATCATCCACAAAAACCGCCGCGAGATCGCGACGAGTTTTGAGCGTGAAGGACTCGGCGACTACAACGACGAGCCCGAGGTCATCACCCGCCGCGCCCGCGATTTTCTGCGCCAGAAATACCTGCAGGCCGACGTCGGTCTCACCGGTGGCAACTTCATCTCCGCCGAGAGTGGCCGCCTCGTCCTCGTGACCAACGAGGGCAACTCCCGTTTCTGCCTCGCCGCGCCCAAGGTGCACATCGCACTCGTCGGCATCGAGAAGCTGGTGCCACGCGACCGCGACCTCGGCCTCCTGCTCAACCTGCTCGGCCGCAGCGCCACCGCGCAGCAACTCACCGTTTACACCGAGTTCATCACCGGCCCAAAATCGCCCACACAGCCCGACGGCCCCGAGGAGATGCACGTCATCTTTGTCGACAACGGCCGCACCGAAGTGCTCGCCAGCCAGTGCCGCGAGATCCTGCGCTGCATCCGTTGCGGCGCCTGCCTCAACGTCTGCCCGATCTATCGCCAAGCCAGCGGCCACGCCTACCGCAGCGTGTATCCGGGTCCCGTCGGCGCCGTGCTCTCCCCGCTGCTCGCCGGCAAACAATTCCCCGAGCTCGCCGACCTGCCCAAAGCCTCCTCGCTCTGCGGCGCCTGCAACGAAGTCTGCCCGGTCGACATCCCCATTCCCGATCTGCTCCTGCGCCTGCGCGACAAGGGCAAAACCGAAGGCGCGCCCAAAGCCTCCATCGGCGTTCCGCCCATGGGCGGCTGGGCCCTCATGGCTAGCCAACCCACCGCCTGGAAAGCCGCACTCGCCGGCGGCAAGGTCATCAACCACATCCCCACCAAACTCATTCCCTTCCCCCCGCTACAAAGCTGGACCTCCTCCCGCACCCTCCCCGAGTGGCGCGGCGGCTCCTTCCGCAAGTGGATGAAAAACCGCCCGTCCAAATAGTATTGTTTAACCACGAATGGACACGAATGGCTTCGGCCACCGCCTACGCACTGTCCTCATTTTGCCTATCTTTTAGAGGCGAAACAGTAGTGGAGCCCTTCGTGTCCATTCGTGGTTAAAACCCATTCCCCATTTTCTTCATGAGCTCTGCCCGCGACCAGATTCTCAAACGCGTCAATGACGCGCTCGCTCCGCTGCCTGAACGTGCTCCGCTGCCCGACTGGGACCGCGAACTCGTGCACGTGCGCGAGACCGCCATCCCGCCCTCCACGGATCTTTGGGCGCTATTTTCCGAACGGCTCAAATCCGTCAACGGCGAGCCGGTGGACGACCTCGCCACCCTCGTGAACCTGCTGCGCGAAAACGGCTGGCTGCACGGTTACTGCGACCCGGCCTTGTGGCCCGAACTGCAATCCGCCTTCGACGAAAGCTTCACCGTGGAAACCGACTTCGATCGCACGCGCGTCGACGACTACGCTTTTGGCATCACGGCCGTCGCCGGTGCCATCGCCGAAACCGGCACGCTCATCCTCGGGGACAACACGACCTCATCGCGTCTGGGCGCCCTCACGCCGTGGGCCCATATCGCGGTCGTGCGCGACGCCCAGATCCACCCCGACATCCTCGCCGCTATCAACGCCCTGCCCGAAGACCCGAACCTCATCTTTGTGACCGGCCCGTCCAAGACCGCCGACGTCGAAGGCATCCTCATCGAAGGCGTCCACGGCCCCGGCCGCCAACTGGCCCTACGTCGGTAACAACTCGCGGCCCCTTCCACCGCAACGTAGGCCGCGGGCTTTGCAAGCAAAGCCCCTACACCTCCCTCCTTGTAGCGGTCTGGCTTGCCAGACCCTCGCGGCCCCCCCGCCTTGGTTTGTAGCAGCGGCCGTCTCGGCCGCTCCCCCTGCCCCGCCGCCACGTCATATCAAATCATCCCGAGGCAGGCCCGTAATGCCCCTCTTCGCTCTGAGAAAATGGTCGGGGTGAGAGGATTGGTTCTGCTTCGCAGAAGTCCTGCGGACTCTCGACGCTTCGCGCCGAGCCCCTTCTCCGTCACGCTCCGCGTGACTCCGTCGAACCTCTCTCGGTTCAAACCCTCTCAAGGCGTTCGTCCCTCGTGCTTTTCACGCTTTTGGACGATTCGATGCTTTCTTCGCTCTGAGGAAAATGGTCGGGGTGAGAGGATTCGAACCTCCGGCCTCTACGTCCCGAACGTAGCGCTCTACCAGGCTAAGCTACACCCCGACGGTGTATCCTCCGAGAGACGTGTCACCCGTGAGGAGGGCAGAGCGAAAGGCTCACCGATGCGCTCTGCAACCAAAATTATTGGTCTGTTTTACTCCGCCCTACTCCGCCAAGAAAGGGTTGAAGCGCCGCTCGTTGGCAATGGTCGTAAGCGGTCCGTGACCGGGCGCCACCACCGTCTCCGGTGCACAGCGCGCCAACACACCTTCCAGACTGGAATTCAGTCGTTTCGCACAAAAGAACGCGCCGCCCACCGAGCCGGCAAAGATCAGATCCCCACTCACCAAGAGCGGCCGACCATGCGGGGCGCCGGGCACTTTAACCGCATAACAGTGATGCCCTTCCGCGTGACCGGGCGTCGACCACACTTCCACCGCCAGACTCTGCTCCCGCACCACTGCGCCGTCTTCCAGGGCGATCACTCCGGCCGGTCGTCCGTCCGCGGCTGGTCCAAACACCGGCACATCCCGAAAGCGCTCCCGCACGGCTGCGAGTCCACCGCAGTGTTCGGTTTCGTAATGCGTCAAAAACACCGCCGCGACCCGTTTGATTTTCTGCGGCCAGGATCGCCACAGTCCATCCGCGCCCGTGCCGGTATCGAAAAGCACGCCCCAATCCGCACAACAATCCGCGATCAGATAGGCGTTGGCCACGCCGATGCCGTGCGGCATGCGCAGCGGATAGAGGCAAAACGGCAGACCCGAAATCTCGGGGAGCGGATAAGCCTCACTCGACACCGCCTGACTGCCCACCTCGCTCAGCCCCAGCACGGCGGCCAGGCGACTGATTTCGGCCGGTGCCAAACGCTCCGTGTAGTCGATGGCGTTGCGCAGGCGATCGAGCGTAATTTCGGCCTGCTCCGCCACCTCGGCGTCGGTCATCCCGCTGCGATCAATGGCCTTGTCGAGCACATCGCCCAACTCGTCTTCCAATGGTGCGCGTTCGATAACCATGCCGCACCGTAGCGACTCTTATTCCCAGCGCAAAAATGTTTTGGCGTGTTCCGCACCGCCACTCACCTTGGCGCCATGTCCGACACCCAGCAGGAAGTCCTCGATATCTTCACCCGCACCAAGGCGCTGCTCCGCGGCCACTTCATTTTGCGCTCCGGTTTGCGCAGTGGTCACTTCTTCCAGTGCGCCCGGGTTTGCGAGGACATGGCGGCGGTCTCCCGACTCACCGAACTCCTGGTGCCGAAGCTGGTTGACTTCGAATTTTCCACCGTGCTTGCCCCCGCCATGGGCGGCTTGGTCATCGGTCAGGAAGTCGCTCGCCAGACCGGCAAACGTTACCTCTTCGCCGAGAAGGTGGACGACAAGCTCGCCATCCGTCGTGGCTTCACCTTCGCCCCGGGCGAAAAGGTGCTGGTCGTCGAGGACGTGATCACGCGCGGTGGTCGCGTCAACGAAGCCATCGAACAGGTGAAAGCCCACGGCGGCACGCCGGTGGGCGTGGCGGTCCTGGTCGATCGCAGCGCGGGACAGACCTCCTTTGAGGTGCCGTGTGTATCGCTGCTGGAGCTGAGTTTTCCCACCTACCAGCCCGACGCTCTGCCGCCGGAATTGGCCGCAATCCCGGCCGAAAAGCCCGGGAGCTGAGCGCGCGGAGGCAGAGAAATTCGCCCCTGAGTCCCGCTTCCCGGTTTGGGATTTAGGATTTCAGAGTTTAGGATTTCCCCGCACAAGCGGGGCTAGAACCCTTTGACCTTAAACAGGCCGGTGACGCTCTCGTTGTTGTGGATGCGCAGGATGGCTTCACCCAAAAGCTCGGCGACGCTCAGGACGGTGATGGGCAGACCACGCGGCTCCACCGGGATGGAGTTGGTGGTGATCAACTCGTCGATGTGACCGAGCTTGAGGCGGTCGTAAGCCATCGGGCTGAGGAGTGAGTGGCTCACTGCTGCGCGCACGCTCAACGCGCCATGCTCGCGCATGAGTTTGGCGGCGTTCATGAGTGTGCCGGCGGTTTCGGTAATGTCGTCGACGAGCAGGACGTCGCGACCTTTAACGTCGCCCACGATGTTAACCGATTCGACGGTCGTGGCGCTGGTGCGCTTCTTCCAGACCATGCCGAGTTGGGATCCCATGAGTCCCGCGTAGGCGGCGGCCATCTTCATGCCGCCGACGTCCGGCGAAACCACGACCATGTTGTCGCTGCGCATCTTGATGCGTTCGACGTGATCGAAGAACACCGGCGAGGCGAAGAGATGATCCACCGGGATGTCGAAGAAGCCCTGAATCTGCTGGGAGTGCAGATCCATGGTGAGAATGCGGTTGGCGCCGGCGGCCACGATGAGGTTGGCCACCAACTTCGCCGTAATGGGCACGCGCGGCTGATCCTTACGGTCCTGACGGGCGTAGCCGTAGAACGGGATCACCGTCGTGATGCGATGCGCGGACGCGCGGCGCGCCGCATCGATCATGATGAGCAACTCCATCAAGTGATGGTTGGTCGGCGTGCAGGTGGACTGGACGATGAACACGTCCTGACCGCGAATGTTCTCGTTGATCTTCACGAACGACTCACCGTCCGGGAAGCTCGTCACCGTCGCCTCGCCCAGCGGGACGCCGATCGAGGCACAGATTTGCTCGGCCAACGGCCGGTTGGAGTTACCAGTGAAGACTTTCAGTCCGGGGGCGCTCATCAGACGGCCATCCTGCCGACCAAGGCATCAGGCGGAAGTCTTTTTTATAGCCTCAATGAGGGTCTCCAGCTGCCCCACCCGTTTGAAGAGGTCCGGCAGCTTGCGGTTCAACACCACCAGCCGCCGCTCAAGGTGGAATGGCATCGCTGGCGTGCCATTCAGCGTCACCCCGGGCTCGGTGTTGGCGGTGATGCCGGTCTGACCACCGGCTTGGGTGCCCTTGGCCAAGGTGATGTGACCGCCGACGCCCACCTGCCCGCCCAACACCACGTAGTCTTCGAGCGTGGTGCTGCCGGAGATGCCGACCTGAGCGCAGAGGATGCAATGCTGACCGACGACCACGTTGTGGCCGATCTGCACGAGGTTATCGATCTTGGTGCCGCGACCGATGACCGTGCGACTGAAGCGAGCTCGATCGATGGTGGAATTGGCGCCGATTTCCACGTCGTCCCCCACTTCCACGGAGCCGACCTGCGGCACCTTGGCGTGGCGGCCCTCGACGAGTTCATAACCAAAGCCGTCGGAGCCCACGATCACGCCGCCGTGCAGCCGCACGCGATCGCCGAGGATGCAGCTCGATGTCACCTGCGAGCTCGGACTCAGCCAACAGTCGGCGCCGATCTTGGCGCCACGGCCGACAAACACGTGTGCTTGAAGATGCGTGCCCGGGCCGATTTTGGCCCCGGCCTCGATCACGCAGAGCGGGCCCACCGTCGCGCTGTCGTGCACCTCGGCGTCCTTGGAGACCACTGCGCTGGCGTGGATACCAGCGTGCGGCGTCGGCCACAGCCGCTGCTCGATCCGACTACAAATCGTGGCCAGCGCCACCGACGGGTTTTTAACCAGGAAAAAGCACTGATCGTCCCCCGGTTCCCCCTCATAGTCGAGCGGCAGGAGCACGAGCGAGGCCTGCGTCGCAGGCACGTCGACCTTGTATTTGGCGTTACCGAGAAAACTGAGGTCGCCGGCCTCGGCTTCCTTGAGCGCGGCGATGCCATGAATGGTGCGCGTCGTGGATCCTCTCACCTGCTCGGGAGAGACGATTTCTTCGAGTTGGGCCAGATCGAAGGAGTGCTTCATGGCCCAAACGTGCCACCCCCGACCACTTAGGCAATTCGCATGTCGCACGGAGTGCGTTCCCCTGTCCGGCCATCCGGGTAACAAAAAGCCCCGCCGTGGTGGCGGGGCTTCGAGAAAGGAATCGGACTTAAACGGGCGACTTAGTTGGCGCCGGGGAAGCTGACCGTCGGCGTCTCTCCGCTGTTCGCGTCGGAGGTCACAGCAGAATCAGCCGGCTTGTCCTTGTTGATCTCGGCGAGAACGGCCTCGGTGATCTCGAGGGAGTCATCATTGTAAAGCACGGACGGCATGCCGAGGACAGACGGGCCGGACTTGTCGAGCAGCAGGGTCGCACCCTGGCGCTTGGCGACTTCGACGGCGACCTTGGAGATCTCTTCGAGGAGGAGGCTGCGGAAGTTCATCACGCGCTTACGGAGAGACTCGGTGCTGTTGTTCACCAGCTGGTTCATCTCGTTCTGCTTGCGCTGCAGTTCGCCGACCTTGGCGCGGGCTTCGTCCTCGATCTTGGCCTTGGCGTCGTCGGAGAGAACCGGGTTGTTGAGTTGCTCGGCAATGCTCTGCGCTTCCTGCTGGAGGGCGAGGCCTTCGCCATTGAGACGGTCGATCTCAGCCTTCACGCGCTCCTGCTCACCCTTGAACACCGCGTTTTGTTCGACAGTGCGGTAGTGATTGTCGAACAGGTAAGCCATGTCGACGATCGCGATTTTAGGGGCTTGGGCGAAGCCGGTAGCGGCGACAGCGGCAAAAGCCAGAACTGCAAAGAGGGATTTGAGGTGGTTCTTCATGAGTTTGAAAAGAGTTGGACTAGCAAATTAGAAACGGGTGCCGAAGGAAAAATTGAACTGATTTCCCTTGTCGTTCACGTCGTCGGCGGTGAGCGGAATACCGAAGTCGAGGCGCAGCGGAGCACCGGCCACGAAGAGTCCGAGACCGACACCAAAGTTGTCGTTGTAGCCGGAGGGATTGAAGTCCCAGGCATCTTCATTGACGAAACCGGCGTCGTAGAAGACCGCGAAACGCACCGGCGATACGACGTCGATGGTGTATTCGAGCGTGAGCATACCGTAGGTGTTACCACCGGTCGGCTCGTTGGTGATCGAGTCTTTGGGACCCACCTCGCGATATTCAAAACCGCGCAGGGTGTAGGGACCGCCCAGGAAGAAACGTTCGTAGAACGGCACCCGGTCAGTGTCTCCGTAGGAGTCGACGATACCACCACGGAGAATGACGGCCAGCACCTGCTCCTGGAATTCGAAGAGCGGGTAGAACTGGGACCCACGGAATTCGAGGCGGTAGTAATCCGCGTCACCGCCGACCAAGCCACCCGCCAGGTCCATGCGCAGTTCAACGCGATTACCCGAAGTGGTGTTGATGATCTTGTTACGCGTGTCGCGCTCCAGCGTGAAGCCGATCTTGGAAATGGACTGCTGCCCGGCGAGCGCCTGGATAACGGCCGGCGCGTTGGGCGAGATGTCATCGATTTCCACGACTTGGTAGGAGTAGGACAGCTGGCCGTTCACGAGCTCGAACAGGCGCTTGCGCATGTAGATCTCACCACCGGTGCGGATTTCGCTGTAGATGGCGGAATTGAAGTCGGAAGTCGTGCGGAACAGCGTGAAACCCGTGGCGAGCTGACGCTCGAAGAGCCACGGCTCCTCGAAGGAGAGCACCACTTCACTGGACTGATCACCCAGCTGCATGCGCAGACGGAACTTCTGGCCGTCGCCCTGGAAGAAGGAGCGGCGGTTGAAAACGTCGAAGTTGGACTGCGTGAGCTCCGCAAAAATCACCGCACGCTCAAGCGAGCTGAAGCCGGCGCCGAAGGTGAGGTTACCGGTGCGGCCCTCACGGACAGCGACCTTCATGTTACGGCGGCCCGGAATATTGGTGGATTCCGGCGTGAGGTTCACGTCCTCAAAGAAACGGGTATTATCCAAACGCAGCTTGGAAATCTCCATGCGGGAGGTGTCGAAGAGTTCACCCGGTCCGAGCACCAACTCGCGCAGAATCACGATGCTCTTGGTCTTGGTGTTGCCCTCGATACGCACGGATTCGACGTCGTAGGGGTCGCCCTCATCGATGATGTATTCGAGGTCAATATCGCCGGTCTGCAGATTCGGGATACGCAGCAAGGTCACACGGGCATCGAGGTGGCCGCCGCGGCCGTAGAACTTCTCGATCTCGGAAGCATCCTCATCGAGCTTCGAAGGCACGAAAACATCGCCCTTCTTATTCTTGAGACCCATGCGGATGAGTTCGCCCGGCACCATGGTGGCACCGGAAACTTTGACGTCACCGATACGATATTGGCGGCCTTCGTTCACGTTGATGGTGATGACGAGACGCTCCGGCGACGGGTAGTCGTAGATGATCTGTTCCGGCGGGATGGAAACGTCGAGGTAACCCTCTTCGCGGTAGAAATCGCGCAGGGTTTCGAGGTCATCCTCAAACACTTCGTCCTTGAAGCGGCCAGTGCCGAGTAGCCAAGACCACATCCACCACTTCTTGGTCTCCATTTCCTTACGGAGCTTGCGGGCCTTGATGTTGTCGTTGCCGGTGAATTTCACGCCCGCGATTTTCACCTTGTCGCCTTCACGGATCTTGAAGGTGACCGTGCCGAAACCGGTGGAGCGATCACGGTCGATCTCGTAGTAAATGGAGACGCGGTTGAAACCGATCTTCTGGTAATACTCGCGAATCTTCTCGGTGTCCTCCTTCACCTGACGTTCGTCGAGCACGAGATTGGCGCGGGACTTGATCTCCTTCTCGAGACGCTTGTCGCGCACGCGATCATTGCCGTCGAAGATGATCGCCAGCACGCGATAGCGCGGGGTGAGCTCGAAGACCAGATTCACACCGCCGGACGGCAGGGTCTCGCGCTTGACCTCGATGAACTCGAAGAGCGACGTGCGATACAGCGAGCGGATGTCGCGGTCGATCAGCACCTCGTTGAGGGGGTCGCCTTCGCGCAGCTGCATGTTGGCGCGAACAATCTGTTCGCTCACATTGGTGGCGCCTTGGAAGCGGATGATGATATCCTCGATGGTCTGGGGACTGCCTCCACCGAAAGCCTGCGCCAGAGCGGACGAGCCACTCCACGAGACCAAAGCCAATAAGACGATAAATCGAGCGATCCGAACGAGCGGATTACGTAGTGTAGTTTTCAAAGCGAGTGATGTCTCGGAGGAACGTAAGCTTCAAGTCTCCTACCGGTCCGTTTCGTTGCTTGGCAACGATTAACTCGGCGGAGTCTGCAGCCACTTGGAACTTCTCATCCGCGTCGCGCGGACGAGCCAACATAAGCACGACGTCAGCGTCCTGTTCGATGGAGCCTGATTCACGCAAATCGGAGAGTTTGGGAGTGCGGTTTTCCTTTTCGGCGGAACGGTTGAGCTGACTGAGAACCAACACGGGCAACTCAAGTTCCTTGGCCAAGGATTTTAGACCGCGGGAAATTTCCGCCACCTGTTGCTCACGCGGGGTTTTGGGGTCGGTGGGGCTGAGCAACTGGAGGTAATCGACGACGATAAACCCGAGCGGATGACGCGCATGCAGGCGACGGGCCTTGGCGCGTAACTCCATGATGGTGAGATGGCTGGAGTCATCGATGAAGATCGGCGCGCGCGACATCTCATCGGCCGCGTTCTGCAGATCCTGATACTCCTTGCCGCCTTGGCTCACGAAGCCCTCACGCAGTTTCTTCATGTTCACGCGGCCGCGTGAGCAGAGCAGACGCATGCCGAGCTGAGCCGCGCTCATTTCGAGCGAGAATACGAGCGTGCCCGTCGGCGTGCCTCGCTTCGGCATGGCCGCATGCTCCGCCATGTTGAGTGCCAGCGAGGTTTTACCCATCGACGGACGCGCCGCCAAAATGATCATTTCCGCCTTCTGGAAGCCGTAAGTCATGGCATCCAAGTCCTTGTAACCCGAGGAGACGCCGGTGATCTCGCCCTTGTGGTGCATCATCTTGTCGATGACGACCCAAGCGTCCTTGGCGGTCTGCTTCATCGATTTCGCGCCGTCGGACACACGCTCCTGCGTGACTTGGAAAATGTCCTGCTCGATCTTGTCGACGAACTCCTCCAGCCCGCCTTGGAAGTTAAAACACTGCTCGACGGTGCTGGTGCCGACCTTGATGAGCTGGCGTAACAGATGCAGTTCGCGCACCCGTTCGATAAAGTAGTCGGTCTGCGCCGTCGTGGGGATGCGGCTGCTGACCTGCATGAGATACGGCAGTCCGCCGATCTCATCGAGTTGGCCGGTCGTCTTCAGCTCCTCCGCCAACACCTCAATCGCCACCGGCGGGTTGGTTTGGTAGAGCTCGACCAGCTTTTCGAAGATGATGCGGTTGGCCGGCACGTAGAAGGCCGCCGGCGCCAGCTTCTTCTCCAAACACTTGGCGATGGAATCCGAACCATCGAGCAGACAGCACGATAGCAAATACTCCTCGGCCTCCACCGAGTGCGGAGCCTGCCGCCCCAGCGTCGGCATTTCCCCATCGGGTCCCCCTCTATCATCACCTCCACGACCGGGAGCGCGGCGGCGACGGAAATCGGAACGGGATTCGTAGGGAGCAGATTCCATAGGGGAAAACGGAGATGGCAACGACCTGTCGCGGACAAGGCAACAGGCGGAATGGAAAAGTTGTTGGGCTTGTCCACAAAGCCCCGCTCAAGCGGGACGAACGGGCCCTAAAACGACAACCGCCGCCAGCTGGGCAAGCGGGCGGCGGCCGGTAAAACAATCAGAAACGATTACGCATCGGCCTTGGCGGCCTCTTCGTCGGTGGTCTCTTCGATCGGGTTCTCCGACACGACGTCGAACGACAGCTCGACGCTCACATCGGCGTGCAACTTGATCTTGGTGGAGTGGTTGCCGAGGCTCTTGACCGGGGTGTAGAGGTGGATCTTCTTGCGATCGATCTCGACGCCGGCCTCGGTGATCTTCTCGTGCAGGTCGGCCGCGGTGATGGCGCCGAACATCTTGCCACCCTCGCCCGTTTGCACGGCGAAGGCGATGGAGAGCTTCTCGAGGTGCTTGGCGAGTTCCTGCGCACCGTTGAGCTCAGCTGCCTCGCGCTCGGCCCGACGCTTGCGCAGCGCTTCGACGCGCTTGCGGTTGGCGAGGGTCATCGGCGTGGCGTAGCCTTGGGGGAGGAGGTAGTTGCGGGCGTAGCCGGCGCGAACTTTGACTTGGTCACCCTCGCCGCCGAGGCCTTCGACGGGTTTGAGGAGGAGAACTTCAGTATTGGCCATGGGAGGAATGGATTAGGTGTTTGTTTGTTTTTTGGAAGGGAGCGACGCGCAGTTTAAAATGGCACGTCTTCATCGAGGTTGTCGTCGGCCGGGGCCGGGCGCGGAGCCCGCGGGGGCGGCGAATTGCGCTCGGGGGACGGGCTGTAATTGCCGCCACCACCGCTGCTGCCACCACCCTCATTGTCGCCATCCCCGCGCCCACCGATGAACTGGAAATTTTCCAGCACAACCGACAGACGGCTGCGTTTTTGACCCGTGTTTTTGTCTTCCCACTGGTCAAAGCGGAGACGGCCCTCAACGAAGAGCGCTCGTCCCTTGGTGCAGTATTTGGAGATGGTTTCGCCCTGTCGGCCCCAAGCCTCCACATCAATGAAGGTCGTTTCCTCGCGGGTCTGGCCGGAGCCATCCTTGAAGGAGCGATTCACCGCCAGACCAAACTGGCAGATGGAGTTGCCCTTCGGGGTGACCCGCAGCTCGGGATCCCGAGTGAGGTTGCCGATGAGGAGAACGCGATTGAGATTGGCCATGGGGCGATTGGCGCGACGAACGACGCGCTTAAAGGGTCTCGATGTAGGTGCGGTAAACGACGCGGTTGAGGCGCAGACGCTCCTTGAGCGCGGCCGGGGCCGTGCCGGGGGCACTGAAGTCAACCTGGACATACACGCCGGTCGGGCGCTTGGGATCGGTCACGCGAGCGAAGTCGCGCTGGCCGAGGTTCTCAACCGCGCTGACCTCGCCTTCGACGACGGAGATCTCACTCTTCACGTTCTCGATGATCTGATCGACGGTTTCTTCGACGCCGCGGGTATCGAGGATGAAGGTGGCGCGGTAGTTACGTTTGTTCGGGTTCATTTTGGACTCTACGATTTAGAAGGTTCATCGCCCGTTCCGGCCCACTGGTGAGCAGCAGGTCGAGACCGGACAGGTATTTTGAAAGGGATTGGTCGAGGAGGTGGCGCTGATCCGGCGTGAATTTGCCCAGGACGAAGTCCTTCAGGTCCATCTGCGGCGGTGACTTCGGCCCGATGCCCAGGCGGTAACGGATAAACCCTTGGCCCAGTTTTTCGAGTAAGTCGGAGACGCCGTTGTGCCCGCCCGCGCTGCCGCGGTCCGACACCTTCACCAAACCCAGATCGATATTGAGATCGTCGTAGACGGCCGCGATCGCCGAGTTGGAGAGTTTGTAGTAGCTCGCCACTGCACGGGCGGCTCGGCCGCTGTCGTTCATAAACGTCAGCGGCTTGGCCAGCAGCACCGGACGACCGGAGGGGTGATTCCAACGGGCGACGTCAGCCTGAAAGGCCGCTTGGTGCTTCCACGTCAGTCCCTCGCGTCGGGCGAGCTCGTCGAGCACGATCCAACCGATGTTGTGACGGGTTTCCGCGTAGTCTCGGCCGGGATTTCCCAGACCGAGCACGAGCGTGATGGACATGATGCAAAGAACACGCGGAGCGGAGCCGCGTTACGCGGCGCGAACGCCGCGGGAAAGATTATTTCTTCTTCTTGGCGGCCGCAGCGGCAGCAGCAGCGTCAGCAGGAGTTTCTTCCGGCGCCTCACCAGCCAAGCAGGCCACCACGGCCTGACCGACGGGATCGCGGTATTCCACGCCCTCGAGGGCCGGCAGCGCGCCAACCTTGACCGTTTCGTCGGTCTTGAGCTCGGTGACATCGACCTCGATGGCGCCCGGCAGGTCCTTGGCGAGACAGCGCACACGCACGGTGTGGGTCGCGATCTCGAGGATGCCGCCCTGGGTCTTCACGCCGTAGGCGTCGCCCTTGATGACAACCGGCACTTCGACCTCGAACTTCTCTTCCGGATGAATCTCCTGGAAGTCGGCGTGGAGGAAACGATCCGTGATCGGGTCGCGCTGCACCTCTTGGAGGAAGGACAGGGCCGGCTTGTCGGCGCCTTCGCTCTTGAGCTCGATGATCGTCTTACGACCGGCGATCGACTTGAGCAGCTTGGTGAACTCCGGGATATCAACGGACAGTGCCTTGGGCTCGGTGCCCTTGCCGTAGAGAATCGCGGGGATCTGGTTGGATTTGCGCAAACGACGGGAGGCCGAGCGGCCGGTCTGTTCGCGGAGGATTACTTTGAGTTCAGTGGATGTGGACATAACTTTCATTCCCCCTGTCACCCCGGAATTGAGGGCAGGCGTAGGTGAAAAGAGGGCGAGAGCATAGAATCGCCCCTCTGAAAGCAACCAAATCTTTGGCGCATGAAAAAATTCCGCGCTTGGATTCAAAAGGAGCGTTGACAACGCGTCCGCCCGACCTGTTTTTCAGCCCTCCTTTTTGCCCGGTAGCTCAGTGGCAGAGCAGGTGACTGTTAATCACTTGGTCGCTGGTTCGACCCCAGCCCGGGCAGCCATTTTCGAAAAACCCTTCGGTCCGCCGGAGGGTTTTTTCGTGCCCGCTCCCCTGCCCCGCGAAGGGTCGAACGTCGCGACGTTCCGACTGACGCCGGGTCGCGGGTGTCAAACCACCGCCTGCGGCGCTCGGGCGTGTCTGGGAAAGCCGAGGAGCCATCGCTGGTAGCGCAGCCCGTGGAGGGCAAGGCGGAGCCGAGGGAACTGTGCCCGTGGGCACTGTCCCTCGGCGACAACGCCGGCCTCCGCTGTCTCCGTCCCAGCCCAAAGGGTGAGCGGTAAAAGGGGCTGGCGCGGCGTTGCCCGCGACGGCATGGCCCTCTGGGCCACCTCCGTCGCGGCCGCCTGGCGCGAGCCCCTTTTACCACTCACGCTGGCTCCTCGGCTTTCCCAGACACGCCCTTGCCGACCCCAGCCCGGGCAGCCATTTTCGAAAAACCCTTCGGTCCGCCGGAGGGTTTTTTCGTGTCCGCTGCCCTGCCCCGCGCTTGGAAGCCGCCGCTTTGAGCTTTGGCGCAAGGTTGGGATAGGTGGCGCAAGAGGCTGTAAGACGCGGGAGCAGAACGGGATTAGAATGGCGGCATCACACCCGACGAGTGCTCAACCTTTTTTCCCACCGAGCCTCCCCGCCGGGTCCTCAATACCAAGGACTCATTATGAAAATCATCCGCAACGCTTCCATGCCCTCCATCCCGGGTCCCGCCGACTGGTTCTCCGGCACCGTCCGCATCGACTCGCTCTACAATACCGAGCCGCCGGCCCGCACCGGCGCCTCGGTCGTGACCTTTGAGCCGAAAGCCCGCACCGCCTGGCATACCCACCCGCTCGGCCAAACCCTCATCGTCGTCTCCGGCAGCGGCCGCGTCCAACGCGAGGGCGGCCCCATCGAGAGCATCGGCCCCGGCGACATCGTCTGGTTCCCGCCGGAAGAAAAGCACTGGCACGGCGCCTCCCCCGACAAGGCCATGACCCACATCGCCATTCAGGAAGCCTTGGACGGCAAGGCCGTCGACTGGCTCGAGAAGGTGTCGGACGCCCAATACGAGGCCTGATCATGAGCGACTGGAATCCCACCGAACTCGCCCGCATCCAGGAGTCCGACGATCTGCACATCGCGCCCTTTCGCGCGGATGGCAAAACCGCCGGCACCCCGACGTGGATTTGGTCCGTCGTCGTCGACGACCAACTCTACGTGCGCGCCTACTCCGGTCGGGGTTCCCGTTGGTATCAGTCCGCCCTCTCGCAAAAAGCCGGCCGCATTCACGCCGCCGGTTTGATCAAGGACGTTGCTTTCGAGCCCATCCCGGATCCGGCGCTCAACGACCGGATCGATGACGCCTACCGCGCCAAATACGCCGATAGCAACTACCTCGCGCCGATGGTGAGCGAGCGCACCCGCGCCGCCACCATGCGCGTCACGCCGCGCGCCTGAAGCCGCGACGTATCCAACTTCTCGATGCACCATTCCCAAACTCACTCCGCCCCCAGCAACGCGACACCGGTCGCCCCGCTGCTGGTGGTGGCCGGCGCCACCATGCTGGCGCTCATCGTTTTCACCCAGCCACTCACCACGCTCGCCGCCAGCGTGGCCGATCTCGGCTCCGGCCCCGGCGGGCAGGCTTGGATCCTCAGTGGCATGCCCCTCGGCGCCGCCGCGGGTCTGCTCGGCGCTGGCGCCCTCGGAGACAACCTCGGGCGCAAACGCGTCTTTCTTTCCGGGGTCACCTTGTTGGTGATCGCGTCGATCGTCGCCGCGTTGGCGTGGTCGACGTTCGTATTGGTCGCGGCCCGCGTGGTCCAAGGTCTCGCTTCGTCCGCTTTACTGGCCTGCGGACTGGGCTTGATCGGTCAGGTCTATCCTCATGGTCCGGCCCGGGTGCGCGCCGCGGGAATCTGGGCGGCCGGCCTCGGTGCCGGCGTCGCGATCGGCCCCATCATCGCCGCCGGCCTGCTGTCTTTCGGCGGTTGGCGGGCTTCCCACGCCGTCGTGGCGATTCTGGCGACCCCACTCGCGTTGAGTGGTCGCCGTCGCTTGCCCGAGACCGTCATTAAAAATCCGGCGCGCGTCGACTACGCGGGCTCCGTGGTGCTGATGGTTGGCATGGGCGCCTTTCTCGCCGCCCTCACCGAGATGCGCCTCGGCTTTCGCCCGCATGTGATCTGGCTCTTCGCCGCCGGCGTTATCCTGCTGTGCGTCTTCGTGTGGATCGAGGTGCAGACGAGCAACCCGATCCTGCAACTCTCCCTCTTCACCCGGGCCGACTTTGTGGGAGCGACGACCGGAGCATTCGCCTCCGGCGCCGGCGTGCTCTCCATCATGACCTTGCTGCCGACGGTGCTCGAACGCTCGCTCGGCGTCAGTCCCCTGCTCGCCGCCGTCGTGCTCATCGCCTGGTCGGCCATGACGGTGATCACGGCCCTCGCCGCCAACCGCCTGCACAGCGGCCTTTCGCCGCGCGCCTTACTGCTCTGGAGCATGTTCGGCTGTGGTGTCGGCCAGGTGCTGCTCTGGTTGGTCGTGCCTTCCGGCGGCGTCTTGCTCGCCCTGCCCGGCCTGCTCATGGCCGGCATCTCCAACGGATTCCTCAACGCCGCACTCGGTCACCAAGCCGTGCAAACCGTGCCGCAGGATCGCACCGCCATGGGCAGCGCCGCCAACAACACCGCCCGCTACCTGGGCTCGGCCATCGGCATCACCATCGCCGCCGTGCTCATCGCCCACGGCGCCGAGGTGCACGGTGCCAGCGGCCTCTTCAGCGGCTGGCGCCAGGCCATCCTCGTTTCCGTCGCCTTCACCGTGATCGGCATCGCCATCGTGTTCTTCGCCCGCAGCCGCGACCTCGCGACCACTGACGCCCAAACCGCCCAAACCGCCTGACCGCCCTGCCCTTTCCAAACCATGCCACACGTCATCATCAAAGCCCTGCCCGGTAAAACCGCGGCGCAAAAGCAAC
Source organism: Actomonas aquatica (assembly GCF_019679435.2). Lineage (NCBI taxonomy): Bacteria > Pseudomonadati > Verrucomicrobiota > Opitutia > Opitutales > Opitutaceae > Actomonas > Actomonas aquatica. The sequence continues at coordinate 5,904,779 of NZ_CP139781.1, read as the reverse complement.
AGATCGCCGATGCGATCACCCGCAGTGTGAGCGAGATCTTCGGCAACGAGCCCGACGCCATCTCCGTCGCCCTGGAGGATGTGAGCGCCGAACGCTGGAAGGACGATGTCTACGTGCCCGATATCGTCGGCCGCGCCGACACCTTGCTGAAGCCCCCGGGTTATCAGCTCTGACGCCGCTCTCTCTCCCGCTCACCACCTTCCCTTTGGCCGCCTCTTCCGGTGCCCCCGGCCTCCTCCCTCGCAGACCTCCCGCTCTGCCACCCTTCCCGACCTGCCATGAACGCACCGCTAGACCTTAACACCACCATCCAAGACCGTTTCTACGAAGGCGAGCGCCCGCTCTTTGCCCTCGAGCACGCCACCCTGCGCGACGTGCGATTTTACCCGGGTGAGTCGGCCCTCAAACACACGCAGGATCTCGCGATCGAACACTGCAACTTCATGGGCAAATACCCGCTCTGGCACAGCGATCGCGTCTCCGTCGCGCACAGCACCTTCACCGTCTACGCCCGCGCCGCGATTTGGTATACGCACCACCTGCAGATGCGAAACTGCCTCATCGAGGCGCCCAAGATGTTTCGCGCCGCCTCCCACCTCACCATCGAAGACACCCGCTTCACCAGCGCCGGCGAAACCCTCTGGAACTGCCGCGACGTCACCCTGCGCCGCGCCGAACTGAAAGGGGCCGACTACGTCTTCATGAACGGCGTAAACCTCGAGCTCGAGGACGTCCGTCTCCAAGGCAACTACTCCTTCCAGGACGCGCACAACGTCACCATCCGCAACGCTCACCTCGACTCCAAGGACGCCTTCTGGGGCACCCGCGATGTGACCGTCTACGACAGCGTGATCGAAGGTGAATACCTCGGCTGGCACTCCTACAATCTGCGTTTGGTCAACTGCACCATCCGCGGCGCCCAGCCCCTCTGCTATGCCACCAATCTGGTGATGGAAAACTGCCGCCTGGAGGACGCCGATCTCGCCTTCGAATACTCCGCCGTCGACGCCGAGATCGTGAACGAAATCGTCAGCGTCAAAAACCCGCAGGGCGGCGTCATTCGCGCCCCGCGCATCGGCGAAATCATCCTCGATGAAAACTGCCGCAACCCCGGCGCCTGCCGCATCGAAACCGCCTGCGAAGTCGCCTCCTAAAACCATGCGCTACGACTTCGACACCGTCGTGCAGCGTCGCGGCACCGGCGCCACCAAGTGGGATGCCTCCGCCGATCCGGCCAGCCTGCCCATGTGGGTGGCCGACATGGACTTCCCCACCGCCCCCGCGATCATTGAGGCGCTGGCCGAACGCGTGCGCCACGGCATCTTCGGCTACACCCATGTGCCCGACGCCTACTACGACGCCGTCATCCACTGGTTCGCCCGGCGCTACGCTTTCCCGCTGCAACGCGAGTGGTTGCTCTACACCTCGGGAGTGGTGCCCGCCATCTCCGCCATCCTGCGCGCCCTCACTCAGCCGGGCGACGGCGTCATCCTGCAGACGCCCGTCTACAACTGTTTCTTCTCCTCCATTCGCAACCTGCAGTGCCGCGCCCTAGCCAACCCGCTGCGCGAAGTCGACGGGCGCTTCGAAATCGATTTTGAGGACCTCGAACGCCAGGCCGCCGATCCGTCCGCCCGCGTGCTGCTGCTCTGCAATCCGCACAACCCGGTCGGCCGCTGCTGGACCGCCGCCGAGCTCCGTCGCCTCGGCGAGATTTGCCTCCGCCATGACGTGACGGTCGTGAGCGACGAGATCCACTGCGACCTCATTCATCCCGGCTTCCGCCACCAGCCCTTCGCCACGCTCGCCCCGGAGTTTCTCGCCCGCTCGATCACCTGCCACGCGCCGAGCAAAGCCTTCAACATCGCCGGCCTGCAGATTGCCAACGTCATCGTGCACGACGTCGACCTGCGCGCCCGCATCGACCGCGCCCTCAACATCCATGAGGTCTGCGACGTCAACCCTTTCGGCGTCACGGCCACCATCGCCGCCTACACCGCCGGCGAGGACTGGCTGGACGCGTTGCGGCTGTATCTCTTTTCCAACTACAAGGCCGTCGCCCGCGAGCTCGCCCGCCATCTCCCCGCGCTCAAACTCACGCCGCAGGAAGCCACCTACCTCGCGTGGATCGACTGCCGCGCGCTCGGCCTCAGCTCGGCCGAGCTCACCGCGCGCCTCGCCGAGGACGCCCACCTACTGGTCAGTCCCGGCACCCTTTATGGCGAGGACGGCGAAGGTTTCATTCGTCTAAATCTCGCCTGCCCTCGCGCCACCTTAAAAGACGGATTAAGTCGCTTGCGATCCGCCCTCGCGCCGCTCGCCGCAGCCGCTCCCAGTGTGACCACCGCCTGAACGTTTCGCCTTAACCGAACCATGAGCAAAGTCCAAACCACTCCCATCCGCGTAGGCTTCATCGGCCTGAATCCCGATTCCCACTGGGCCGCCACCGCCCACCTCCCGGCGCTCAAAGCGCTGTCGGACCGCTACCAGATCGTCGGTGTCGCCAACTCCTCGCTGGCCAGCAGTCAGCGCACGGCCGAAGCGCTCGGCTTGCCGCACGCCTTCGCCAGTGCACAGGAACTCGCGGCCTCGCCCGAGATCGATCTGGTGATCGTCACGGTTAAAGTGCCTTACCATCGCGAACTCGTCACTGCCGCGCTCGCAGCCGGCAAACACGTCTATTGTGAATGGCCGTTGGGCAACGGTCTCGCCGAAGCCCGTGAGCTCACCGCCCTCGCCGCCGCCAAAGGCGTGGTCGCCGCCGCCGGCACCCAGGCCCGCGCCGCCGTCGAGATCGAGCATCTCGCGAAACTCATCGCCGACGGCTACGTCGGCAAAGTGCTCTCCACCACCCTCATTGGATCCGGTGGCAACTGGGCCGGCCAATGTATCGCCGAGCACGCCTACCTTTTCGACACCGCCAATGGCGCGACCATGCAGGCCATTCCGCTCGCCCATACGTTCGCGGCCGTGAAGGACGTGCTCGGTCCCTTCGGCGATCTCTCCGCCCGCTTCGTCAGCAACTTCGACAAAGTCACCCTCGCCGAAACCGGCGAAACCGCGCCCAAGGACGCGCCCGACCAGGTTTTGATTCATGGCACCATGGAGAGTGGCGCCGCGGTCGCCGTGCATTACCGCGGCGGGGTTTCCCGCGGCACCAACCTGCTCTGGGAAATCAACGGCACCGAAGGCGACATCCAGGTCACCGCGGATCTCGGTCATGCTCAAATGGTGCAGCTCACGCTGCGCGGCGCCCGGGGTGACGCGACGGAGATGGAATCGCTCATGCCGTCCGCCGAAGCCTACGCCGGTTGGCCGGAGGACGCCCTCGTGCGCAACGTCACCCGCATGTATGCCCGTCTCGCCGACGACATTCAAAACGGCACCCATACCGTGCCCTCCTTCCAGGACGCCGTCGCCCTGCACGAGGTCATCGACGCCATCGAAACCTCCGCCCGCGCCAGCAGCTGACGCCGGTCCTTTCCCCCCTCACGCAAAACGCCCGAAGCCGGGGAGGCTTCGGGCGTTTTGCTTATCAAGTGTCTCCAGAAACGTGGGGCTTATTTGCCATCCACCGGACCGAAGAATTCACAGTCGTCTCCCGCGTCGTCCCAGCCACCACCAGCGGGGGCGGCGGCAGGCGCTTTGCCACGTTTCGGGGCCGGAGCCGGCGAAACCTGCGCATGCGACGTCGGTGCGCTAAAATCCTCGTCCGAGCCAAAGGAGAGATCACTCTCACCGGCCAAACGGGTTTCCACGCCGGCCAGTTGGCCGAGGTGACTGACTGCCGACAACATGACTTGCGACTGCTCGTTGAGTTCGGTCGCCGAGCTGGCGGTTTCCTCGGCGGCAGCGGCGTTGCCTTGCGTGACCTGATCCATTTCGGAGACGGCGCGCGACACCTGCTCGATGCCTTGCGTCTGCTCGCGGGAGGCGGTGGCGATCTCGGCGACGAGTTGGTCCACCTCCTGGGTCTTGCTGGTGATCTCGGCGAAGTGCGCGGCGAGCTGTTCGCTCAGACGGGCGCCTTGTTCGGAACGCTGGGTGGCATCGGATATCTTGCCGGCCGTGTCCTGCGCGGCGCGCACGGAACGTTGGGCGAGCGCGCGGACTTCATCGGCCACCACCGCGAAGCCAAGACCGGCTTCACCGGCGCGGGCAGCTTCGACCGCGGCGTTGAGGGCGAGGATGTTGGTCTGAAACGCGATCTCATCGATAGTTTTGATGATCTGCGAGATCTCGGAGCTGGACTGACGCAGGGCGGTCATCGCGCTCTGCAGTTGGCCCATGTCGCCCGCGCCAGCTTCGGCGGCGGTGCGCGCTTGATTGGAGAGTTGCTTGGCGTGCTCAGCGTGATCCGCGTTGCGGCGGGTCATGCCGGCGACCTCTTCCAGCGAAGCGCTGGATTCCTCAAGCGCGGCCGCTTGGCGAGAGGCACCGGAGGCGAGTTCGGACGAAGCGGCCGACATGCGCTGAGCGGCGCTGGCGGTCATCTCCGCACCCGTGTTGAGCTTGTGCGCGAGATCGACGATGGGAGCACGCACGCTGCGGCCGATCCACCAGGCACCAAAGATGCCGCAGCCGATACCGATGAGACTGAGGGTGCCGAGGAAGACCTGCTGACGAGCTTGGCTGGACAGCGAGGCTTCGCCGAGAGCGTCGTTTTGCTCGAGCATGAAATCGCGGATACCGGCGACCTTGTTTTCAAAGGCGGTGCCCGCCGGCAACATGGTGTCGTTGAGCGTGGCTTCCTGCGCCGCGGCATTCTCCACCTGACGATGGAAAGCGGTGCGGAAGGCGGTGGCCGCTGCATCCAAACGAGCAATGACCGCTTTCTTTTCCGGCGAAACGAGTGATTCGTCGAGCGCCTCGGTTTCGAGTTGGTCGGCCAACATGCCATCGATTTCTTCATCGAGACGGGTGAGCGCGGTGGTGACCTCTTCGATCTTTTTGTCGGAGGCGCGAAGGCGATAGCTGCTGGCGCCGGCGGCGGCCGCGAAATAATACTGCAGGCCGGTGTTGCCGCGGGCGGCGATGATCTGGTCACCGGAAGCGCGCGATATGGCGATGATCTCGTCGAGGTCGCCTCGCAGCGATTGCGCCGCTTGGTCGAGCTCCTCGTCAACGATGATCGCTTCGGTGTCCTTCAGCTGCTTGAGCTCTTTGTAAGAAGCGGCGAAGGCCTTCGCGAGTTTGGCGGCATCCTGGAGATCGGCGAGTGCTTTGCCGTCGGCGTGTTGGATATTCACTTCGAGCGCTTGGTCGAAGTGCTTGAAGGCCTCGTCACAGGCCGCGGCGTTGGCAGCTGACGGGTTGCGCATCCAGCTGGCGACCTTGAGACGCAGGTCTTTAATGGCGGCTTCGGTGTTGCCGACTTCGCTGACTTGGGTGCCGCTGGCGAGGACGCTCTTGAGCGTGCCGCCGGCGGAGTTGACCACGTAAGCGGCCAGACCGGCGACGACGGCGAAGAGCACGAGCACGATGGCGAAACCCATCGCGATGCGACGGCCGATGGTAACAGTAAACTGGTTCATGACGGAATGGGGTGGCGAACAGGGGAAAGGCTTTTAGTCCGCCGAGAATTTCAGCGGCAGGGCGACCTTGGAGCGGATGGCGGCGCCCCCCTTCTTGGCCGGCTTGAAGCGCCAGTTTTTCACCGCGTCGAGGGCAGGTTCCTCAAACTCAGCGTGGGTCGATTTGCGCACGGAGACGTCGGCGACTTTGCCATCCTCGTCGATGACGACGGTGACAACGACCATGCCGGAAATACCGTCGCGTTTGAGTTGGTCCGGGTAGCGCGGAGGCGGCGTGCGCACAGGAACCGGCGGGTTATCGGGAGTCTCGAATTCCTCGGCAGCGGTAAAACAGGCGGCGGAGAGGAAAACGAGCAGGGTGCTGATTTTTCGAAGTAGGTTCATGAAACGAATGGAGACTAAGCACCCAATCGACCCGCTAATCGGATTCCTTAAGTGAGGTTTTAACCTCACCAGTCACGCGCTCGGGGTTTGCGCTCCTCCTCGGCGACTGGGCTACGCACCCTAAACCCCATCATGTTCGTCGCTTACCGCCCTGTCTCCGTCTCCCCAATCGCCATGGGGGTAACGACCTACGGGCCAAATTCGTCACTCTATTGACCAATGCTGCCCGCCGTTCCCCGGGAGCCAAAGCGTGGTCCGAGGGCGAGCACGCGGCCAGCACACAGCGACCTCGGCTTTGCCGGACACGCTCTAGCTTTGGGAGAGCACTCGCGCGAGTGCGGTGGTGAGGGTTTCGGCCATGAGCGGCTTGCGCAGCACCTCGCAGATTCCGGATTCGTGGAGGAGATCGGGGGCCGAAATATCGTCGTAGCCGGACATGAGCACGACCGGCACATCGTCGCGGATCTTGCGGATCTTGCGGGCCAGATCGATGCCGGTCAGGCCCGGCATGGTAAGATCGGTGAGCACCAGATCGAACCCTTGCGGATCGGCCTCAAAAGCCGCGAGGGCATCCACTGGCTGTTCGTAGCCCGTCACGGCGTAGCCACTGCGTTTGAGCAACGCCCGCAGCCAGCCTACGATCGGTTTCTCATCGTCCACCAGCAGCAAGGACTGCCCGTCACCTTTCACGATGTGCGGTTTGGGTGGCGGCGGTTCCTTGACCTCCGCCTCCTCCACCGGGAAAGCCAGATAGAAGGTGGAGCCTTTGCCCTCTTCGCTCTCCACCAACACACCGCCGTTTTGAGCCTGCATGATGCCGTGAACCACGGCGAGGCCCAAGCCGGAGCCTTTACCGGTAGGTTTGGTGGTGAAGAAGGGTTCAAAAATGCGATCGAGCATGATGGCCGACATGCCCTCGCCGTTGTCTTTGACGGCGATGCAGATGTAGCGGCCTTCGGGAATCTCCGTCGGTGTGGTGAGCCCATCGGTCGGCAAAGTGAGATCGACCAGAGACACCGTGATTTTCCCGGCGCCTTCGGGCATGGCGTGCCAGGCGTTGGTGCAGAGGTTGACCATGGCCTGGTGCACCTGCACCGGGTCGGCCTGCACGACGGGCAAATTGGCGGCGGGCACCATCTGCACTTCGATGGTCGACGGGAGCATGGAGGAAATGAGTTTGATGGCCTCCGAGGTGACGCGCTCGATGTCGCAGGGGCCGACCTCCTGTTCCTGCTGGCGACTGAAAGTCAGAATCTGGCGCACCACGTCGCGCGCCCGCATCGCTGCGGCCATGACCTCCTCCAGCCATTGGTGCACACTGTGTTCGGCGGGCAGGTCGTCGCGGGCGAGCTGCACAAATCCAAAGATGCCGGTAAGGATGTTGTTGAAATCGTGCGCGATGCCACCGGCCAGCGTGCCCACGGCCTCCATCTTTTGCGCGCGGCGCAGCTGCCGCTCCAGATGCGCGCGCAGCTCATCGTCGAGCCAGCGTTCGATCGCGATGGCGGCCAGTCCCGCGGCCACTTGGCAGAAGCTGCGCTCCCCTTCGGTCGGGTGCCGCGGCGATCCGCTGAGCACCATCATCGTGCCGATTGGAGCCTCTGCGCCGGAGGATACCGGCACGGCCCAGCCGCCCAAAAAGCCGCGGTCGAGCGCTTCGCGTTTAAACTCGCTGTCGGGTAAACGGCTGAAGTCGGGTTCCACCGTGAGTCTGCCCATCGCAGCGGCGGCGGCACAAAACCCATTCTGCGCATCGACCGTCACCCCATCCCATTGCCCGAACACCTGGGGCGGGGTCGTGGGGGCGGTGCGGGCGGACAGCACCTTCTCCTCGGTTTCCACGAGGTAGAATCCAAATTTGAGCGCCGGGAACTCCCGCTCGAGCGTGGTCACGATCATGGTGAGCACATCATCGAGGCGCTGACCGCGGGCCAGGTTCTTGAGCACACTCTCCTCAAAATCGCTTTGCGCGCGGAAATGGCGCCGTTCGGTCACGTCGGTGCACGTGCCGACGAAGTGGGTCAGCTTGCCGTCCTGCCCGCGCACAGGCCGCAGCTCCAACTCGTTCCAAAAAGGCGTGCCGTCCTTGCGGTAGTTGAGCAATTCGCCGTGAAAGAGGCGCCCGTCCCCGAGGTGTTGGCGGATCTGTTCGACGACGGCCTCGTCGGTATCGGGTCCTTGGAGAAAACGGGCGTTGCGGCCGATCGATTCCTCGAGGGAGTAGCCCGTCATGCGAATCCACGCCTGATTCACGTAGATGATTGGCGTGTCCTCGGTCGAGGCGTCGCAGATGATGACCGATTCGGCCATCTGTTCCAGCACCAGGTCGTGTAGCTGCATCGGACTGTCGGTGCGGTGACTGTCCGTGTTGTCGCGACAAAGCCCCACATGGTAGTCGATCTCGTCGACGGAGACGGCCACGATGAACGCTTCCACCCAGCGCAACGATTCGGTGGGCGTGCAATGGCAGAGTTCACCCCACCACCCCTCCCCACGGCTTAAGACGTCCTGCAGGTGCTCGTAGACGAGCGTGCTTTGATAATCGGATCGAAAGCGCTCCAAGCTCGCGCCCACCATCTCGCTCGCGGTCATTTGGTAGATGGCCAGAAACGCCGCATTGGTCGTCAGGATGGTCCCGCTCGGATCCATCACGACAAACGGCACGTCGCCCGAGACCTCCAGGATCCGCTGCACCGTCTTCGGCGGCATGGTCGCGGTGAGGCGTTCACGGGCCTCGGCCAAAAGACGTTCCAACGGAACGCGGGGGGAACTTGCGACGCTATCGGTCATGCCTAGGCGGGATCTTGGCACTGTCGGAACGCGACAAGCAAGAACCGCCATCATGCATTTCAGGATCTTCCCGCTCGAACCCCGTCACCTGGAGCATCCGCCGCAAACCAGCGAAATCGAAGGGTTTGGGCAGCAGGAAAATCAGTTTGTTCTCTTCCTCAAAACGTAGCGCCACCTCACTGATGTCCCCGCCCATCAACACCAAAGGCACCCGGGGAAGGTAGGCCCGCAGACGGCGCGCCAAGTCCAGCCCGTCCTCCTCCCCGAGCCGCAGATCGACGAACACCAAACGGACGGATCCGGCGGCGCGTTCCACACAGCGCAGCGCCTCACTCGCGCAAGAGCACAACCCGATCGGATGCCCCAAACGCTCGAGCAGCTTGCCCGCAACCACCCGCACGGGCTTCTCATCGTCGATCACCAGAATCGTAGGAGCAGGATCACTCAGCGCGGACGGTTCAGGCATCAATTAATGGGGGACGACGGAAAATTCTACGCCACCGCAGACTTCGGGCGGTGCGGAAAGGGGATGCGAGATCCACTTCCAAAACAGGCCGTTTCGCCGTGCACGGGTCGCCAGAAACTCCGTTCCGGGTCCGTTCCCTGTCCCTCGCCACACGAACTGCCTTCACAATGACAACACCCCGCCCCCTGCAGCCAAAACAAACAAGTGTGGCAGCTGCGAGGTGGAGAAATCGGCGAACTGAAAGGCGTGCTGGGGGAAGCCATCGTCGAGTGCATAGGCGAGAGATTCAACCTAGGGGAGATCGTCCAACATGAGGGTTTCTTGAGCACAAAACAGAGAATTATCCCTAGCCCATTCGCCGGGCCCGAGTTTCGGAGATTTCCCTAATCGAGACAGACTAGCTAGTTCCGATCAGTCACCGCGCGCGCTCGCAGCGTTTGAATACAACTCGTCGTCCCGTTCGCCCCAGGGCGTCGGAAATCGAACCTCGATTGAACGAATGCCGCGGACGGAATATCAGTCCGGACGACGGGCCAGCCGCGGCAGGGCGGGCAGCGCCGGCAGCGGACCACCGCGCTGGCCTTTGACGGCCGCCGACTGGTTGGTTTGCGCGATATCGGCCAGGACCTCCTTGCGGTAGATCGGCACATTGCGCGGAGCATCGATGCCGATCTTCACCACGTCGCCATCGATGCGCGTGATTTTGATCTCAACGTTGTCTCCAATCTTGATGGCTTCGCCAACTCTGCGGGTAAGAACGAGCATGATGGGCTCCTTTGAGTTAGCCGGTGACCAAGGGATGGCGAGCGCTATATTGTTGATGATTCGCAAGAACCACCTGCTTGGCTTTGCCCGTGCGCCGGTTGATGACGACCGGACCAGTGAGGTTCACCGTCGCCGTGGCCTGCGCGCCGTGCGTGACCGTCACGATGTTGAGCACCATGGCATCGGCCGGTTCCGAGAGTTCCAAATAGGACGCATCCTCGTCGTAAAGTTCAGGCTCGTAGTCGGGCATCACGTTGCCCGGTTCCACGACGACGAAGTGGAGCTCGTCATTGGGCCCCATCAGGCGCATCCAGCAAAACGGCAGTTGGTCTTCCTGGTAAACGACCGCGAAACGATCGTAGTCGGGGAATCCGACCAGACCCTGCGGGAGCGAGATCTCGTCCGTGGGGCCGGCGGCAGTGGCGGCGGAGTCGGCGGTGACTTTCATGACAACGAAAACAAAGGGGGTAGCGTTTAACGCAGATAGTCGAGGATCGACATGTTGAGGATTCGTGAGGCGGAGGCGAGCGCCGCTTCATATGCCGTGGTGGCTTGGGAAAGTTTGACGATGGTGCTGGGCAGATCGGCATCGGCTTCGGCCGAGACCAGGCGCTCGATCTCATCGGAGCGGGTGCCGAGTTGTTTGCGGCCCACCTCGATGCGCATCTCCGCGGCGCCCGTCGTGCCGATGGCTTCGACGATCACATCCTCGGAGGCCTCCAATCCCGCGATGGAGGTGTCGAGCGCGGTGCGATCGCCGTTCGTGAGCGCGTCGCGCAGCGTCACGAGTGAATTGATAAAATCGGCAATGGCGGTGTTGGTCGGTCCCGTGGACCCGACGTCGAGCGTCGACTGTTCGGTAAGGGCGATGGCTCGTTTGTCGGTATTGCCGGCGTAGGTGCTGGCGGTGATTTTGCCGCTGGCATCACGGGTGACCGCGATCGGTTCGGTCTTCACCGCGGTGCCAGCAAAGAGGTAGTCGTCGCGCAGGCGCCCGTTGCCGGTGCGCACGGCCTGTTCGATCAATTGGTCGACCTCCGCGGCGTAGGCCTTGGCAGCCTCCGCGCCGAGAGTGCCGGTGCCGAGCAGCGCCAGTTCGCCGGCGCGCACGTTGAGGTCCTTCATCGCACTGAGGTGCGAATAGGTCGCCTGGGTGAGTTCCAGAGCGATGTCGGAATTGCGCTCAAACTGCCCCACGCGGCGCTTCTCCGCTTCGAGGGTGAGCAGGCGGCCGACCGCGGCGGGATCGTCGCCCGGCAGCTTGACGCGCTGGCCGCTGGAGACCTGGTCCTGCAACTCGTTCTGGCGCGAGCTGAGGTCGGCGATCTGGCTGATAACCGTGGTGGTGGCGGCGTAGGTGGGAACTCGCATGGCGGTGACGGGCTGGGGCGTTCAGGCAGGCGGTCTGGACAGCAGAATCAAATTAGCGGCCGAGGCCGTTGACGACGGTGTTGAGCAGTTCGTCCACGACGGAGATGACGCGGGAAGAGGCCTGGAAGGCACGTTGGAATTTGAGCAAGTCGGCCATCTCTTCGTCGAGGGAAACACCGGAGACGGAATCGCGCTGGGCGCGCACGAGCTTTTCAATGTTGTTTTGATCATCGAACCGCGCGTCGGCGCCGGCCACTTCCTCACCGAAGTCGGAAATGGATCGGGAGAGGAACTGGTTGAAGGTGCCGTCGATGGCATCGCCGCCGCCGGTGTTGAAATTGCGGTAGGCGAGATCGGCGATGGCCCGAGCGATGGTGGCATCACCTGCGGCGCCGCCGTCGGAGGCTTTGAGGCTCACGGCGTTGACCGTCGGATCGACCTTGATGGACCCGGCGGTGGTGCCGCCGGCCACGAAGAAGTCGCCGGTCAGGCCGGTCGGGTTGTAGGCGGCATTGACCGAGGTGACGAGTTCGTTGGCGAGCGCGTCGAGGTCGTTGCGCAGCTGCGTGAGTCCCTGGTCGCGGGCCTTCAAATGGCCGGCGATGCTACCGCTGGAAAGAGCGATGGTATCGGGGCCGACCGTGAGATTGGTGCCGTCGAAAACGACGGGGTTCGGCACCGTGGCGAGATTGATGAGCTGGATCTCGTTGCCGGCGCCGTCACGGGCAAAGATGTCGATCTGGCCGGGCTCGACCGCGTTGGCGCGGGTCTCGATGCCGATTTTGCCGGCGAGCTCTTCGAGACGAGCCTGGCGTTGGTCGCGAAGGTCGACGGCGGAGCCAGGTGCGTTGATCTCGAAACGACCGATCTGGCCGTTGAGTTCACCAATGACCGTGAGCAGGCGGTTCACATCCTCCACGTCGGAAGCGGCCGCCGAAGTGAGGTCCTTCTCCAACTGGTCGAGACGCGCGTCGGTGGAGTTGAGACGGTCGGTGAGAATGGCGGCCCGCTGCATGAGCGTCTGGCGCTGACCGGAATCGGTCGGACGCGCGGCGAGGCCTTCAAAAGCGGTGAAGAAATCGGTGACAGATTCGACCACGCCCTGACTGCCACTGGAACCGGAGCTGGAGGAATCGGCGGTGCGATCGATGGATTGGCCGAGCGCGGCCTGGCCCTTGGCGTAAGCGTTGGCTTCGGCTTCGGCGGCGGAAGATACGGCGACTTCGCGCACGACCTGTTGGTCGAGCAAACGGTCGCGGATCTGCTCCACCTGCTTGGCTTCGATACCGAGCGATTGGGCGCCGAGCGGGGTGAGCACCGTGCCGCGGTCACCGTAAACGACGCGCTGGCGCGCGTAGTCGGGGTTGTTGACGTTGGCGAGGTTTCGCCCAGCGGTCTCGACGGCACGGGAGTGCGCGGCGAGGGCTTTTACGCCTCCATTGAGAGCTCCAAAGAGTCCGGACATGGCTGGGTGGCGGGTCGGGGTTAAACGGCGGTGGCGAAGGAACCGGAACCGTTGCCTTCGCGCACGCCGCCGCGGCGGTCATAGGTGGGCGAGAAGACGTCGGGTCGCAGGATGCGCAGGGTCTCGCGATGCACCTCGACGGTGCGGGCGAGCAGGCGCTGGTTCTGCCGGGCGGTGCGACGGGTTTGGTGGACGAGCCGGTTCACCTCTTTGATGAGGGCTTCGAACATGGGCTGCATTTCCGGGGGGAACTCCACGAGGAGGCGCAGCAGGGTGATGGACGGCGGCTGCGCGAAGGTGCGGGCGATGGTTTGCACGAGCTGTTCGCGGCGCTGACGGAAGCGGTTGGCGACGCGGGCGGCCTGCTCGATCATCTGGGCTTCCTCGAGCACCTTTTCGGGGTCGGGTCGCACGAGGCCTTCCTGCTGGTCGCGGAAGAGACCGAGCAGGTTGCCGAGATGTTCGATCTCATCGCGCAAGGCGTCGGCGAGGGAGTCGAGAGAGTCGTTCATGATGAGGCGGAAAGGTTGGATGCAACGTGGCTGTTGGCGGCGGCATTGGCGTCGGCCTGCATGGCTTCAGCGTAGGCCGCTTTGAGGGCATCGGGGGTAAGCTGTTGTTCGACGAGGGAGGCGAAACCGAGTTTGCCGCCCTGCGCGAGGGAGCCGGCGAGCACATCGGTGAGCAAGTAGCCGTAAACGCCCCCACCCCCGCCGCCGACGGCACCGCCCTGCCCTCCGCCCATGCCGCCGCCGCCACCCATGATGGGATCGATGGCGGGCTTGAGCAGCTGGCGCACGATGATCGCCTCGAACTGCGCGGCGACTTTCTTGATGTCCTGCGGCGAGACGGCGTCGTTGCGGTCGCGCGGACCATCCGGTCGGGTCGCGACGCCCAAGGTGGAACTGACGGCGGATACGTTCATCGGGTTTGGGCTTAGTTGATGATCAACTCGGCTTGGAGCGCGCCGGAGCGTTTGAGGGTTTGGAAAATGGCCATCATCTCGCGGGTGCTCACGCCGAGGGCGTTGAGCGCGGCAGCGAGACGTTCGATGGAGGGCGCGTCTTCAATGACGGTGAAACCGCCCTTGGCTTCATCGACGTTGGTCGCGGTCGAAGGCACGACTGCGGTCTGCGCGCCGGGACCGGCCAGCGGCGGCGGCTGCGAGACGCCGAGGGTCTGCGCGACCGTGATGGTGAGCGCGCCGTGGGAGATCGCGACCTGCGAAATGCGCACGGTGCTGGTCGCCACAATGGTGCCAGTGCGCTCGTTGATCACGATGCGGGCGGGCGTGTCGGGCGTGACTTCGATCGTGCCGAGGGCGGCGAGGAAGGCGACTTCCTGCCCGTAAAAATCATCCGGCACGGAGAGCGAAACCGTCGCGGCATCTTCGGCGATGGCGATGCTCGGATACTCGCGGTTGATGGCGGTGGCGAGGCGGGCGGCGGAGGTGAAATCGGGATTGTAGAGCTGCAGGCTGATGCGGCCCTGGTTGACGATCGACATGGGGATCTCGCGCTCGACGATGGCTCCGTTGCTGATCACGCCGACGGTCGGGTGATTCTTCTGCACGGTCGCGCCACCGGCACCACCGGCACCACCGGAGAAACCACCGATGGCGATCGGGCCCTGCGCGACGGCGTAGACCTGGCCGTTGGCGCCCATGAGCGGAGTCTGGAGCAGCACGCCACCCTGGAGGGACTTGGCGTCACCCATGGAAGCCACCACCACATCGATGCGGGCGCCCTCTTTGAGGAAGGGACCGATGTCGGCCGTGATCATGACGGCGGCAGCGTTTTTGGCCTTCACGTCGGCCGAGGTGACGTCGAGTCCGTGACGCTTCAAAATGTTGGCCACCGAGCGCAGGGTGGTCTCGGCGTTGGAATCACCATCACCGGCCAGACCGACCACGATGCCGTAGCCGACCAGCTGATTCTCACGCGAGCCTTCCACCTGCGCGACGTCCTTGAGGCGCACGGCCAATGCCGGCGCGGCACACACGAGCGAGAGCAGCAGGACGAGGAATCGCGGCAAAACGGGCTTCATGATGGGAGCGTAAAGGTTGGACGTAGGGAAAATGTTAATACGGACGCACGATCTCGTAGAGACGCGTGATCCAACCGCGGCGCTGGGCTTCGGTGAGCGCGCCATCGGCGACGAACTCCACCCGAGCGTTGGCGATGTCGCTGGAGAAAACGACGTTGGACGAGTTTACGTCGTCGGGTCGCACCAGACCGTGCAGGATGGCATGCTGGGTCTCGCCGGCGAAGGTCACGCGGCGCACGCCTTCGATCACGAGGACACCGTTGGGCAGCACATCGATCACCATGACGGCGGCGCGGCCGGTCAGGCTCTGCGAGGCACTCACCTGGCCACCGCCTTGGAAGTCGTTGGAGCCGGACATCGCGGTGCCGGGCAGCGAGCCGTTGTGGGTGCCCAGGTTGCTGCCGGGAAAGAGAAACTGCGCGACCGTATTGCTCACGTTGGCCCCGCTGCCGGTCTGCTTGTTGGTGCTGGCGGTGTTGGAAACCGATTCGGAAATCTGGACGGTGAGGATGTCGCCCACGGTGCGCGCGACGCGGTCGGCATAGATGGCGCGCGGCTTGGCGGCACCGTCGTTCCAGAGCGAACCTTCCCCGGCGGCGAGCGCGATCGGGGCGGTGCAAAGGGCGAGGAGGCGGAGGAGGCAAAGGCGGTTCATGGCGAAATGGGATCGAGGGATTAGAAGTGGACTTCGGCCTGTCCTTGGGCGGTGACGACCGCGGCAAATTCGCGGCGGGATTCCGTGTTGCGCACGCGGACGAGTTCGCCGGCGAGACCGTCCTGCAGCGCGAGGGCTTTCATGGTGATGGCGAGCGTGCCATCGACCGCGGCGACCTCGATCATCTGGCCTTTGCGCACCAACGGACGGCGCGACACATCGCGCCAGCTGAGGAAGCGATCGGCCGGGAGGGAGCGGCTCATCATGAGATCGGCCAAGGGGGTATCGACCGGCACCAGATCGCGCTGGCGCAGGATGTCGACGCGACGCAGCTCGAGCATGTGCTCGTCGATATTGGCTTCGCGGGTGAGCGGCTCACGGGCGATCCAGGCATCGCGCCAGATCTTGGCGCGGACAAAAACGGTTTGGTGGGTGCTGGTGCCGTCGAGGGCGTGCACCTGCAGGCGCAGCATCATCTGGCTGGCCGGCTTGGGCGGCATCTCGGTGACCTCGATGATGGCCTCGGCGGGCGGCGTGTAGTCGCGCACCAATTCGAGGGACCACTCCCCTTCCGTGCGGTAGTGAATGGCCAGCGTATCGGCGATCTCTTCCAACCAAGCGTCGGGATCGATCGGCGCCTCAACCGGCGGCGGCAGCGTGGCATCCATCTCGGCGCGCAGCAGCGAAGCCACGCCCAGCGCCACCACGACCACGACCAAACGCAGCAGGAAGACGAGCAGGCGAGCGGCGGGAAAGGAGTTCGGCAGTAGTGGCATGGCGAATACGAGGACGGACAAAGGGGAAGGTTCGGGGCGGAGCATCAGCGCTTCATCTGCGCGATGTTTTGCAGCATCTCGTCGGAAGTCTGGATGGACTTGCTGTTAATTTCGTAGGCGCGCTGGGCGACGATGAGGTTCACCATTTCCTCCACGATGTTGACGTTGGAGGACTCGCTGTAGCCCTGCATGATCGAGCCGAAGCCGAGCTCGCCGGGAGCCCCGATCTCGGGAGCGCCGGAAGACTGGGTTTCCTCGTAGAGATTGCCGCCCATGGAGCGCAGACCACCGGGGTTCGGGAAGCGGGTGAGGTTGAGACGGAAGGTGGTGTTGCCGTTGGCGCCTTGGTAGGTGACCTCACCCGTCTCCGAGACGTTGATCGACGTGGTGCCGGGAGGCACGGCCTGGAAACCGGAGAGCACCGGCATACCGTCGTTGGTCACCACGGTGCCCTGCGCGTTGAGCTTGAAGGAGCCGTCGCGGGTGTAGGCGAGCGTGCCGTCGGGGCGCTGAATCTCGAAGAAGCCGTCGCCTTGGATGGCGAGGTCCATCTGCTCACCGGTGTGGTTGAGCTGGCCTTGAGTGAAGACCTTGCCGGTGGCGGAGACGCGCGTGCCGTTACCGACCTCGATACCGGTCGGGACGACGTTGCCGCCGCCGGCCTCGGCGCCGGAAGCGCGGGGCTTCTGGTAGAGCAGATCCTGGAACTCGATCTTGGAGCGCTTGAAGCCGGGCGTGTTCACGTTCGCGAGGTTGTTGGCGATCGTGTTGAGGTTCAGCTGCTGGGCTTCCATGCCGGTGGCGGCGGAGTAGAGCGAGAGGTTCATGGCGTGCTTACGGTAGGTTTAAAGTGGATACGGCGGGTCCGGGCGGCGGCCTCAGCCGAGTTTTTCAAGGGTCTGCTTCATCAGCTCATCGCGGTGGCTGATGATCTTTTGGTTGGCCTCGTAGGCGCGGGCGATGCTCACCAGATCGACCATTTCTCGCAGGGGCTGGATGTTGGCCTGCTCGAGGTGGCCCTGGAGGATGTCGGGCTCATCGAGCACCTCGGGTTCCTGACCCTCGCTGGCGGCGAAGAGTCCGCCGCCCAGATCGACGAGGGCATGGTTGTTTTCGAAACGCACGATTTCCATCTGGCCGATAATCGCACCGTTCTGGCGGATCTGGCCGTTGGTATCGACGGTGACGGCCCCGCCGCCGGGTTGGAGTTTGATCGGGTTGCCGCCGTCGCCGAGGACGGCGAAACCGCTGTGGTTCACCAGGTCGAGCTCCGGGGTGGTGGCGAAGCTGCCGTTGCGGGTGTAGAAGGTGCGCCCGTCTTCGGCTTGAAGTTGGAAGAAGCCTGGGCCCCCGAGGGCGAAGTCGAAGTCGCGGCGGGTGGGCATGTTCTCACCGTTGGCGAAACTGATGCCGAGATTGGCCGCCGGGTAATACACCGGGGTCGCGCCACCGTCGCCGACGCGCTGGGACTCGTCGCCCTGGATTTCGCCGGAGTAGTAGGAGGCGAGTTGCACGGTCTGCTTCTTGTAACCCGTCACCTGGTTGGAGGTGATGTTTTGGGCCACGGCGTCCTGCCAACGCTCGAGCGCGGAGAGGGAAGCTGCACTTTGATAGAGACCGACGTTCATGTTGGCCGAAGTTTATGCAGGAGGAATGCCAGTGATTATAACTCGCTGCTGGATAGGTTTTTAAAGTTTATACTCCCTATCACCAATCGATCGGGGACTGATCGGTGGTGGGTGGCGGCAAGATATGCCGGGCCCGCCGGACACAAAAAAAGCGCGCCGAGTAGCGCGCTGGAGCAGACCGGGGCGAGAGGTCGCGGTGGCTGGGGCAGGACCGATCAGGCCGGGCCGGCGTAGAGGCAGTCGATCTCGATGCGCTCGCCACAGGCGCAGGTCACGACGAGGTGGGTGACCTTGTCGCCTTGTTTGACGCATTCGACGCTGGGTTGGTGGCTGTGACCACCGCCGTGCGGAGCGGGACGCCCCGCGGCCCCGGCAGCATTACCCAGCGGCGTCATGGCCTGCTCATTGAGGCGCGGCGGTTTCTCTGCCAGCGGTTTGAGGGCAGGCATGGAGGCGGTGGGTCGACCGGAAAGGAAGGACTTCATTGGGAATAGGAAACGGGGGGTTCGCCGCGGCGCACCTTCGTGCCGACGGACAGGCTGAAGGAGACGCGTTGGTTGCTCTCGTCCTCCGGAGCGTAGCCGGGCAACGCGCGGGTGTCGGCGAAGCCCGAGACACGCTCGATCAGCTCGCCCTCGACGGCGTAATGCACCAGGGCGCGACGAGCGGCATTGGCGCGGTCGCTGGAGAGTTCCCACGGCGTGTAATCTTCGGTGGGCAACTCGAGTCCGGCCCGGGTGTGCCCCTCAATGACGACGTTGAACTCGTGCCTATCTATCACCCAGGCAAGGCCTTGGATAACGAAGGTGCCCCACTCGGTGAATTCCGCGGAGTTCTCTTTGAAGAGCGGCTGCCCCCCGCGATCGAAGAGCGTGATGCGCAGACCGTCGCTGGTGACCTGGATGTCGATCGGGCGATTGGCGAAGTTTTCGTCGAGGTGGAGCAGGCGGTAAAAGTCCTTGGCGACCGAGTTGAGGAACTGGAGGTCGATCTTGCGGGCGTCGCTGGTGCTCTCGTTGGGGCCCGCCCCACCCTCGCCGCCGTCGTCGGAAGACTTGGAGCGCGTTGGCTGGTTGGTGTCGAAAGGCAGAATGCCGGTGGTGGCATCCATCGGGGAATTGAAGGGCGACTGAAAGTAACGCGAGGTCGCGAGCAGGATCTTTTCGTCCTGCGCGGAGATCCACAGCACCATGAAGAGCGCCATCATCGCCGTCACGAAGTCGGCGTAGGCGACCTTCCAGGCGCCACCGTGGTGGGCATCTCCCTTCTTCTTTTTGCGCTTGGCCATGGCCGCGGGTTACTTCGGGGACGGCAGGGACTTGAGGGTCTCTTCGAGTTCGTCGCCGTCGGGCTGCACCGAGGAGTCGAGCGTGCGGCGGGCGATTTCCACGGCCGTGAGCGGCGCGAGGCCCTTGGCGAAGGCGGCGACGGCGGCGAGGATGCAGTTGAGCACCTGCATTTCGGAGCCGTTGTTGAGCTTCACGCGGTTGGCCAAGGGATTGACGAAGCCGTAAGCCACAAAAATGCCGAGCAGCGTGCCGGTAAGGGCCGCGGCCACACGTTCACCCACCACTTCCGGACCATCGGCGATGGCGGACATGGTGTTGATGATGCCCAACACCGCCGCGACGATGCCGATGCCGGGCAGGGAGTCACCGACGAGCTGCAACAGGTGCACCGGGTGATCCTTCTCTTCGCCACGGGCTTCGAGCTCGCCGAACATGAGCTCCTCGAGCTGGTCGGGTTTGATCTTACCGTCGATGATGGGCTTCAAGCCGTTGATCAGGAACTGCATGCGTTCGTGATCGGCCGTAAAATTGGGGTAGCGCTGAAAGATCGCGCTATCGTTCGGACTCATCACGTGCTCTTCCAACGCGATGAGACCATTGCGGCGACCCACCATGAAGATCTCGTAGAGCAATTTGAGGATGTCCTCATAGTCGGACTTGCTCGCGCCCCCACCCTTCAAGGCTCCCATGACCTTGTGGATGATCTCCTTCATGATGTGGCCGGGCGACGCGATGATGAGCACGCCCAAGGCCACGCCAAGGATGACGACGAACTCCGATACGTGCAGCAGCACCACCGGATTGCCGCCGGCAATCATGAAACCGCCCAGCGTCGACGCGAAGACGATAAGTGAGCCAATAATGATGAGCATGGAGGAGGAGGGGAAAAGGTGACGGGACGGGGGTAGCCCTCAGGCTTAGCGATTGCGGGCGCGCTGGATCCAGGAGCGCAGACCGAGGATGGCCTGGCCGTGGATTTGGCAGATGCGGGACTCGGTCAGGCCGAAAACGGCCGCGATTTCGGCGAGGCGCATGTTCTCAAAGTAATACATGGCGAGGACCTTCTTCTGCACATCGGGGAGTTGCTCGATGCGGTCGGCCACGAGCTTGAGCAGCTCTTCCTTCTCCATGTTGGCGCACACGTCCTCGGCCTGATCGTCGGCGATGAGGTCATGCAGGGTGCCGCCGGAGCTCTCACCATCCTCGAGGGGCTGGTCGATCGGCACGAAGCTGATCGGGCGAACTTCCTCCTGCCAGCGGGCAAATTCCTTGGGCTCGAGGCCGAGGTGTTCACGCACCTCTTCATCGGTGGCGGCGCGGCCAACCTTCTGCTCCACTTCACCGATGGCGGTGCGGATCTTTCGGGCCTTGGCGCGGGCACGGCGCGGGCACCAGTCGAGGCGACGCAGCTCGTCGAGCACCGCACCACGAATGCGAGTCGTGGCGTAAGCGGCGAAAGTGTGGCCCTGCTCCGGATCGAAGCGGTTGACGGCGGCGATCAGGCCGGTGACGCCGACGCTGTAAAGGTCTTCCACTTCGACATGGGCGGGGAGGTGGATCTTGATGCGGTCGACGACGTTACGGACGAGGGGGAGATGACGTTCGATGAGCTCGGACTCGTCAACGGGACCGGTGACACCGGAATAGACTCGCCACGCGGACGAAGCTTTAACGGCTTCCGGGGCTTGTTTGAGGGCGGCGTTGTTCATGATGGGCAGGTGGGTTCAAAAAAGGGGGGCTGACGGACTAGAGGCGGGCCGGAGCGGCCGGGGACGGAGAAGCGGCGGAACGAGCCATCGCGGGGTTGGCGGCTTCCCGGCGACCGGGAGTGCGAGGAGAGGTGGCGGCCTTTTGGTTGGCTTCGGCCGCGGCTTCCGCGGCGGCTTCGGCTTCGGCACGTTGACGGCGGATCTCCAGGGTCTCGGAGAGCGCGCGCTCGAGTTGCGACCACCACCAGCGCAGCAACCAGGCTCCACCGAGGCAGGCGAAGGCGGCATCGCGCAGGATCAGGTCGAGCGGACGGTCGGCAGCAAAGCCGGCGACAGCCGCGAGTAGGAAACCGGTGAAACCACCCCAAAGCATGACGGTGCGCATCGTCTTCAGGCTCCCGGGATGGTGTGGCGGAGGACAGCGTCCACCGCTTCGGTTTCGAGTTCGCCGACGAGGCTGGGACCGGTGCCGAGGAAGAGCGGCGTGACCGCGCCCTCGAGCAGGAAGTCCCAGAGTTTGCCCCAGTGGGCGAGCTCATCGACGTGAGTGAAAACAACATGGGTCGCGCCGAGTTCTCGCCCCACGGAATAAGCCGACTGCAGCGCCGCCCGGTCGTGCAGGGCGTGCAGGACCAGGACGCGGCTGGTGAAGCCACTCTGGTCCAGGAAGTCGGCGAGATGCTCGTCCTGCTGACGGCCCAGGCGGAGGGACGGCAGGTCGGCGAGCACGAAGTCTTGGTTCCGGTTGTGCGGCCCCATCGGCGTGGTCCCGTCGACATGCTGCAGGTTCACGCCGAGGGCCTCGCAGAAGACCGCGAGACCGTCCGCCGGATTCGGCCGGTCGAACTCCACCTTGGCGACGGAGCCGGTGCGGCCTTTTTGGAAAACTTGATGCGCGAGCCACTTGCTCAACGCGGTGGTGCGGCCGGTGCCAGCGAGACCGAGGAAGGCGACGCGGTCGGTGAGGATGCGGCGCTTCGGCGCGGTGGCGACTTGGCGGAGCTCCTGGCCCACTTCGCTGAGGGCCTCATGCAGCGGACGGCCCTCGATCTGCGACCAGCGCGGGCTACCCTGCAGGCGGGCCATCATGATATCGGAAAAACCGCCGCGACGGAGCACGTCCGGCAGCAGACGACCGGTTTTGCGGGAGGCGCCGGTGTAGAAATCTTCGGCTTCCACGCCCACGGCCGGTTGGCGGGAGGACGGCGCGGCGGTGGCGTCGCGCTCGGGTTGGCCGTAGGTGCCAGCCACCGAGTGCGTCGTGGTCTGGTTGGCGGGCTGGGCGCCCGGAGCTTCTTTAACGGTGGCCGTGGACGGCTCGGCTTCGGTCTCGGCGGGCAGTTCCGCGACCACTTCGATCTGCGGACGGGAGAACAGACTCTTTAATCCGCCGTGCGGCAGGTTGCGCACGGACAAGACGCGAGCGGTGGGCCCCAACTCACGCCGAATCGTATCCACCGCCTCCTGTGCGGAGTGCACCACCAGCCGATAGGTCGCGCCGGGTTCAGGAGTGGATTTGAGCGTGGAAGTTGCCATCGAGGACAATGATTGCACCCCATGTGCCAATCACCGTCATCACGATGTTAACCAATGACCCTCAGCGTTTTATATTTTTCATTTTTTATTCAAGGCCTCGGAACACCGTCCGAGACCCTCCCCCGGGGAAGCATCCGGCAGTATTTGCCTGTTGGCCCCGGAATATCGCTGCCTAGGCAGCACGCCCTAATCGCGACGGGGGATAACCACCACGCTGGTGCGACCTTTGGCGAGTTGCCCCGCCGGCAGGTAGCCGCCGAAGGCCAGGGTCGGCATCACCAGCGCCCGCGGCCCCAGCAGGGTGCCCGGTTGCAGCACGGCGTTGCAGCCAACTTCGGCCGCGTCACCCAGGATCGCGCCCATCTTGCGCAGGCCGGTCGCGGCGAGGCGGTCGGGCAGATGCACCAGCACCTCAGCCTGATCGAGACGCAGGTTCGACAGGATCACGCCGGCGCCGAGGTGGGCTTTGTTGCCGAGCACCGAATCGCCGACGTAGCTGAAATGCGGCACCTGCACGCCATCGAGCAGCAGACAGTTCTTAAACTCGCAGCTATTCCCCAGCACCGCGCCCGCGCCGACGATCACATTGCCGCGCACGTAGGCGCCCGGACGGATCTCCGTGCCCGCGCCGATGTAGGCCGGCCCGATGAGGGTGGCGTGCCCCGGCAGTTTCACCGTCGGGTCGAGCCAGACCTCGCCCTCAACGACCACCCCTGGGGGCAGCTCGCGCTCGCTCGTGTTGCCTTTCAGATCCGTGACCGCGCTCTTGATCGCCTTGATCCAGTCCCACACCGGGGCCTCGGCCGAAAAATGGGCGGCAAACGCCTGCAGGGACGGAGGAAGCGCAAAAAACTCATCGGCTCGCATGCGCCCACTCCAATCCTCCCGTAGCCCGCGGGTCAATCCCCCCCACCACCATCGCTCCCGCACTCCCGCATCGCCTTAGGGGCCGTTTCCGTATTTCAGCTTCTCAGCGTTTCAGCTTTTCCACCGTGCCCTCCCCTGCCCTTCAAACTCTGCAAAGCCAACTCCCCGCCGATCGTGTCGCCGTCGACGCCGCCACCCGGGCCGCCTACGACGCCGATGCCCAGACGGCCTACCGCCAGCGGGCCATTGCCGTCGTCACGCCACACACCACCGACGAACTCATTCGCACCGTGCGCTGGTGCCATGCCGAGGGCGTGCCCTTCACCGTGCGCGGTAGCGGCACCGGTCTTTCCGCCGGCGCCACCCCGGTGGAAGGCGGCATCGCCATCGTCACCACCCGCCTCAACCGCATCCTGCGCCTCGATCCCGTCCAGCGCATCGCCGTCGTCGAGCCCGGCGTGGTGAACCTCAATCTCACCGCCGCCGCCGCGCCGCACGGCCTCTTTTACGCCCCCGATCCCTCCAGCCAGCCGGTCTGCACCCTCGGCGGCAACGTGGGCTTCAACGCCGGCGGCGCTCACTGCCTCAAACACGGCATGACCTCCAACCACGTGCTCGGCCTCAAAGCCGTGCTCGCCACCGGCGAGGTCGTGACCTGGGGCGGCGACCGCGGCGGCACCTTCGGCCCGGACTGGACCGGACTCTTCGTCGGCAACGAGGGCCTCTTCGGCGTCGCCCTCGAAATCACCCTCAACCTCCAACCCGTCACCGACGGCGTGTTTACCGTGCTGGCCGGATTTCCCTCCGCCGAGGCCGCCGGCGACGCCGTTTCCGCCATCATCGCCGCCGGCATCATTCCCGTCGCCATCGAGCTGCTCGACGCCCTCACCATCCAGGCCGTGCGGCCCGTCGCCCCCCTCGATTATCCGCCGGATTGTGATGCCCTGCTGGTGATCGAATTGGAAGGACCCGGCGCCATCGTCGCGGCCGAGCGCCCGCGCCTCGAGGCCGTGTTGCGCAGCACCCAAACCACCGGGCTTGTCATCGCTCGCAACGCCGCCGAACGCGCCGCCATTTGGAAGGTCCGCAAGAGCTCCTACAGCGCCTACGGCCGCCTCGCTCCCAGCAACATGGTGCAGGACTGCGTGGTGCCGCGCCGTCACCTCGGCACCGCGCTGCGCCGCATCGGCGAACTCTCGGCCGCCGCCCAAATCCCCGTGGCCAACATCTGTCACGCCGGCGACGGCAACATTCACCCCAACCT
Source organism: Actomonas aquatica (assembly GCF_019679435.2). Taxonomy (NCBI): domain Bacteria; kingdom Pseudomonadati; phylum Verrucomicrobiota; class Opitutia; order Opitutales; family Opitutaceae; genus Actomonas; species Actomonas aquatica. The sequence continues at coordinate 5,880,234 of NZ_CP139781.1, read as the reverse complement.
CCTGCACGACGCCACCGAACCGGGCATCCATGAACGCGTGGAACACCTCGCTGGCGAAATCCTGACCATGTGCTTGGAGCTCGGCGGCTCCATCACCGGCGAACACGGCGTGGGTCTCGAAAAACGCCCCTACCTCGCCCGCATGTATGGCCCGGCCGAGATCGATTTTTTCCATCGTCTGCGCCACGCCTACGACCCGTCGGGCATCGCCAACCCCGGCAAGCTCCTGCCAGACCGAGGGGAGTCGGGTCCCGCAGAGCGTCGACCCGACCCACAAAAGACTACTGATCTCGAAACTGTGGGTTGGGCTTTTCGCCCGACATCCCTCGCCGAACTCGCCGCGATCGTCCGCACCACGCCCCGCCTGCGCCCCGTCGGCGCCGGCACCAAACCCGCCCTCAACGCCGACTACGATGGCGAACGCGTCTCCTTGAGCGGCCTGAGCGGCATCACCGCCTACGAGCCCGCCGAGTTTGTGCTCACTGCCCTGGCCGGCACGCCGCTCGCGGAAATCCAGGCGACGCTCGCCGCCGCCGGCCAATGCCTCGCCTTTGATCCGCCCTTTGCCGAACTCGGCGCCACGCTTGGCGGCACCGTCGCGGCCAACCTCAACGGCCCCGGCAGTTTTGGTCGCGGCCGGGTGCGCGACGCCGTGCTCGGGGTAACCTTCGTCGATGGCACCGGCCAAATCCTCACCGTCGGCAGCCGCGTGGTGAAAAACGTCGCGGGTTTTGATGTGCCGAAATTCCTCGTCGGCAGCAACGGCCGCTACGGCGTGCTCGCCGAAATCACGCTCAAAGTCGTGCCGTTGCCCGAAGCGAGCATCACCCACGTCGTGCCCTTCGCCGACGCGGCCGAGCTGCAGGCTCTGCTCCCGCGCCTCGCCAACAGCCCCACCCTGCCCGAGGCCATCGACGTCGACCTCGCCGCTCGCGAAGTCCTGGTGCGTCACAGCGGTCCCCGCGCCGCCTTGGATGAGTTGGTCGCCCCGCTGCGCCATGCCATCGGTGAGCTCCGCGCCCTGCCGGAAAGCGACGCCGCCACTTGCTGGGCGCTGCCCCGGGCGTCCCACCTCGGCCGCGTGGTCATCCCCACCGCCAGCCTGACGGCTGCTCTGGCCGACGAGACCTTCGCGCGCCACGGCCGCCTGTCCTCCGCAGGTGCCTTTGCTTGGCTCAGCACCGATGACGATCCAGCCCCGCTGCACGAAGCCTGCTTAAAGCTCGGCCTCGAGCCGCAATGGCTCCAAGCTGCAACCTCAATCCTCCGGACCAACGCCGCCCCTGCTACGCAAATCGCCGCTGCCGTCACTCAGGTTTTTGATCCGGTCGGCCGCTTCGACTAACCCCTCCCCGTGAGTTACACCCCGCAAAGCTCCCTCAAACGCAACGTCACCACCGCCTGCTTCGCCGCCGTCTTGTTGGCCTTGGTGTGGATGCTCGCCAACACCGCCGCCGTCGTGCGCCGGCAGTCCGCCCAAAACCTGCGCGACGAAGGCGCGACGCTCTCCATCGCTCGATTGGCACCAAATGAAAAGGTCGTCTTTGCGATCGAGTCGACGGGTTGTTTTAACTTCAGCCTCCATGAATTTGAGATCTCCGGTGGCCGCATGAAAGGGGTGCGGGTCACGGAGATGGATCGCGACGCTCCGGATAGGACACCCGGTAAACAAGTCATGGTGGGCCTGCTGACCGACGCACAGGTTGCAGGTTTGGACGGCTTCCTGAAATACCTCCGTGCCAACGACGAGCTGTTTTCCAGCACCACCCAAAACGCTCTGCGCGTGGGCTACTACCGCGACGGCAAGATGATCGGATCCGAGGGTTTCGAGACCTACGGCGGTGTCCGTTTGCTAACAGACGAAGACTTCGACCCCGACGGCGTGCGCACCCTCATGCGACTTGGCCTGAGCTACGACGAAGCGGCCAATCTCTGCGAACCGCACAATGTGCTCTGGGCGGAGCAAGAACGCCACGACTTGGCGGGAGTCGTCACCGAACTCTGAAACGAATCGACGCGGAGGGTCGCTGACCGACTAGGCGTCACCGCGGCGCCGGCGTTGATACTGGTTCAGCTCCTCCACCCGGTCTTCGTAGTCGAGCTTCGAGCGCTGCACCGTGTTGTTCATCCCGTTCAAGACCCAGAACGTGCCACCGATGGCGGCGAACGACAGTATCCACATGAAGCCACTCCCGGAAATCGCCGCGATCACGATAAGCAGGAGGCTTACCCCCGCGCCGATGCCCAACGCTTTGAACCACGCATTCAAAGCCTGATCCCAATTCTGTTTGTATTCGGCAATACGGTCGATCAACCGACGCTCTTCTTGGTCTTCACGCACAACAAGTTCCTGGGGTTAAGGTTCGCATCAAGGGCCCGCACTGGGCGCCCACCCGAGCAAACCCAGTGCCAACGGCGTGGCCAGCCCACACGACCGGCCCCGCGCAGTCGGAGTTGACCGGATTGGCTGTCGCCTCGATCAATCACGCCTCCGTGTCTTCCCTTTCCACCGATCTCTTCGACTACGATCTGCCGGATCACCTCATCGCGCAGTCGCCGGCCGCCCGCCGCGACGCGTCGCGCCTGCTGGTGGTCAACCGCGCCGAGCGTTCGATCGCGCACCACGCCTTCACCGATCTGCCCGGCCTGCTCGACGCCAACGACGTGCTCATCCGCAACAATGCCGCCGTCCTGCCCGCCCGTCTGCGCGCGGTGCGACCCACCGGCGGCGCGGTCGAGTGTTTCCTGCTCCGCGCCGAGTCGACCGACGATGCCGGGACCGAGCTCTGGTGGTGCCTGCTGCGCCCCGGCAAACGCCTCCCGGTCGGCGCCACCTTCGCCCACGCTGGCGCCTTCAGCGCCGAGGTGCGCGAAAAACACGCCGATGGCGTCGCGCTCGTGGCCTTCCGCCTCGAACAGGCCGGCACGACGCTGAAGGACGTCGCCAACCGGCTCGGCGAGATGCCGCTGCCACCCTACATCCAACGTCCGGCCGACGACACCCGCCGCACCGCCGACCTCGAGCGTTACCAAACCGTTTACGCCGACCGTTCCCGTCAGGTCGCCGTCGCCGCGCCCACCGCCGGACTGCACTTCACGCCGCAGATCCTCGACGCCGTGGAGCAGCGCGGCATCACCACGGCCGAGGTCACCCTGCACGTCGGTCTCGGCACCTTCCGCCCGGTGATGGTCGACAACATCACCGACCACGACATCCACCGCGAACTCTACGAACTGCCCCCGACCACGCAGGCCACGGTGCTGGATCCCGGCGGCCGCCGCCGGGTGGCGGTCGGCACGACCTCGGTGCGCGCGATTGAGGATTTTTGCCGCAAACACACCGCGCCGCTCGGCCATCCCTGCGTCGAGGAAGCGGACATCTTCATCTACCCGCCGCGCACCTTCCGCAGCGTCGACGCGCTCATCACCAACTTCCACCAACCGCGCTCCACCCTGCTCTGTCTCGTATCCGCTTTTCTGACACCGGGCAGCACCGACGGCATCGCCTGGATCCGCGAGATCTACGCCGAAGCCATCGCCCACGAGTATCGATTTTTCAGCTACGGCGACGCCATGCTGATCGTGTGAAGTCGGTCAGCTAGGAAGGTGGACGCGGACCTCCGGGCCGCGTCTTCGTCAGGACGAGCCATCCAACGAACTCGACCGCGCCCGGAGGTCGCGGTCCACCTCAGAATAACTGCCTTCAGTAGGTGTCCACCAGGGAGCGCCAGGTCAGTTGCTCGCGGAGTTTGGCGGCGGTGAGCTTGCGCTTGAGGGTGACCACGACCGACTTCGATTCGTTGGGATACAACTCGAAAAAGTTGTCGCTCGCGCGGTAGTCGAGCTTGCCCAGATCGAAGGCGAAACGGTGCTGCAGCACCGGCGAGGTGAAGGTGAGCTGGAAGCGATGCGCATCGAGCGCCTTCACCTTGCAGCGCACCTTGCCACGTGGCAGGTGCATGAAACGCGGCGAGGCCAACAACACGGTTTCTTCGCTCACCCGCTGGCCGTCGATCTCGAGCGCGATGCGCACATACACGTCGTCGTGGCTGGTCTTCTTGAAGAGCTTGTGCAGATCGAGCGTCTTCTGCTTCACCGCCTCGCCCGGCCGCAGCACGACCTTCTTGGTGCCGCCGCCGAGCCGGGTGCCGTCGATGTGCATGAGGTCCCAGCTCATCACGCCGCGCGTCGGCTCCGGCGCATCGTAAACCGTGTAAAGGTGGGCGACGTCCATGGTCGACTTGCGGTAGTTGCCGATCGTGACCTGCTCGTCGCCGGGCACGTGGGCCGATACCAGCGCCGGCGCATAGAAGCGACGGGCGGCGTAGTGCAGCGCTTTCCAACGGCCAGTGAATTCGATCGAGCTCCAGGAGGCGACCGGCCAGCAGTCGTTGAGCTGCCAATACAGCGCGCCCATGCACCGCGGCATGAGGCGGCGGTAATGCTCGACGCCCATCTGCATGCAGCGCGCCTGGTTGAGCTGGGAAAGGTAAATCAGGTCGTCCTGCGTCTGCGGGAAGCGGTATTGGCGCGACACGTAGTCGAGGATGATCTGGTTGCCGGCGGCGTTCTTCTGGTGGTTCTCCATCGTGGGACCGAAGACGTTGGTATCGTCGGCCGGACAGAAGGTCGCGTTGGTCGCAGGCGAGCTGTAGCTCTGCATCCCAAATTCGGATACAAAGCGGAACTTCCACAGCTCGTAGGACTTGATCGGTTTGCGCGAATGCCAGACGTCCCAGTAGTGCGAGTCGCCGGAGGTCTCGCCTGCCTCGTGACCGTGCACGCCGTCGCGCCGCCAGGGCGAGGACGGCCAGTAGGACGTGGCCGGGTCGTTTTCGGCCACCACCTCGGGCAGCAGCTCGTGGAAGAGTTTTTCGTAGGCGCTGCGAATCTCGACCTTGGTCTCGTCGGTCACCGTCTCGCGGTTGAGCATCCAAACCTCGTTGTTGCCGCACCATAGCGCGAGGCTGGCGCGGTGCCGCAGGCGGCGGATCTGCGCGGTGGCCTCGGGGCGCACGAGTTCGCGGAAGTCCTCATTGACTGGATACAGCGTGCAGGCGAAGGCGAAGTCCTGCCAGACCATCAGGCCGAGCTCGTCGCACACATCGTAAAAATCCTCGCTCTCGTAGATGCCGCCGCCCCAGACGCGGATCATGTTCATGTTGGCTTCGACGGCCGAGCGCAGGTCGCGCTCGGTGTCGGCGCGGGAGAGACCGACGACAAAACTGTGCGCCGGAATCCAGTTGGCGCCCTTGGCAAAGATCGGACGGCCATTGACGAGGAAGCGGAAGGCCTCGCCCCACTCGTCCTTGCTCTGGTCGAGCGTGATGGTGCGCAAACCGATGCGTTGGCTCCAGCGACCGATCTTGGTGCCGGTGGCGTCCACCACATCGACGGTGAGCGTGTAAAGCGGTTGGGCGCCCTGCCCGGCCGGCCACCACAGCTGAGGATCCGGCACGACGATCGAAGCGCCCTCACCCGTGGCGACGGTCTCGCCGTCGAGCTGGAGTTTCCAGCGGCAGGCAGCATCGGCGTCCGGACGCGCGAGTTCCGGCGTGAGGTCGAGTTGCACACCGCCCTTGGCATCGTGGACCTGTTTGACGACGAGGTTGTCGAGGCGGTTGGTCGACCAGGCCTCGAGCTGGATGGAGCGCCAGACGCCGGCGGTGACGAGACGCGGTCCCCAGTCCCAGCCGAACTGGCATTGCTGTTTGCGGATGCGGTTGGAGTTGCCCACCGGGTCGTTGAATTCCCGATACGTGTGGGCGTTGTGATTCTCCCGCAGGTAAGCCATCGCGCTGTCGAAGCGGATGAGCAGCTCGTTTTGCGCGCCGGGTTTGAGCAGCTTCTTCACGTCCCAACGGAAGGGCGTGAACATGTTGGCGGTGCGGGCGACGACCTTGCCGTTGAGCGTCACGGTGGCGACGGTGTCGAGGCCCTCGGCGACGAGTTCGACGATCTCCTCGCCGAGGAGCTGGGCATCAACCTTAAAGCGGGCGCGGTATTCCCAGTCGCGTTCTTCGATCCACTGCAGCTCCAGTTCGTTGGTGCCGAAAAACGGGTCGGGGATGAGCCCGGCCTGGCGCAGATCGAGATGCACACAACCCGGCACGGTGGCGGGCAGCCACTTCTTGGTGGAGGCATCGCGGAAGGTCCAGGTGGCGCGAGAGAGGAGTTGATGACGCATAGGAAAGAGGAGTCGCAAAAGGGTTGGGCGCGGTCGGAGGCGCAGAAACTAGGGCAAGGCGGGCCGCTGGGTAATGAGATTACTTGTCGGGCATTGGAGATTTGCGGGTCAAACGCGAATCCCAATCGCCCGGCGCCATTCTCCTTGCGGGGTTGACGATTGTCCGGACCCGCGACCCGATTGAGACCGTGTTTCGGGTGCCCTGCGCCCGCCCCTGTTTGCCTCGACCGCCATGCCCGCCTCGACCTCGTTTAACCGACCGCGTCCACGCGCCCTGCGGGCGTGGATCGGTGCCCTCCTCCTCGCCACCCTGCCGACGTTGGCATTCACCGCGCCGGTGGAACTCGGCTTCTTCGTCCCGAGCACCGACGGCAACCCCTTCGCCCGCGAAATCTGGGCTCGGGTTGAAACGCCGGAAGAGCACGTGCTCGACCTGCCGGCCTACTACGATGGCGGCAACCGCTGGGCCGTGCGCACCCGCGCCGCCGAGCGCGGCAACTACGAGCTGCTCTCCGCCAGCGAATTTATCGACGGCGTCTCCACCCCGCTCGCTATCGAAGCCGAGGGGCGCGGACGCGTGCGCGTGCGCGATACCGATGAGTCGGGCGGCTACATCGGCATCGACCGGCGCTCCGGCCTCCGTTTTGTCGATGGACGCGGGCAACTCTACACCCCGTGGGGCGGCAACCTCCCCTGGGCCGCCAGCGGTCAGCAGCCGGAGGACTACTACCCGGCGGCATTCAGCGACTTTCGCACGGTTGGCTTCAACTGGACCCGCGTCTGGATGTGCCACTGGGGCCGCCTCAACCTCGATTGGGTGGAGCCCGAGCACGGCGAGCAGCCAGCGCTCGGCACGCTCGATCTCGGAGTCGCCCAGCGCCTCGACCAGGTGATCAACGCCGCCGAGTCTGCCGGACTGCGCCTCCAACTCGTCCTGCAGCACCACGGCCAATACACCACCTACAACAACTCCGACTGGGATGAGAACCCGTGGAACGGGGCCAACGAGGGCGGCTTCCTCACCGACCCCACCGACTTCTTCACCGACGCGCACGCCCGCCAACTCACCCGCGACAAGTTCCGCTACATCGCTGCCCGCTGGGGTTACTCGCCATCCATCATGGCCTGGGAGCTCTTCAACGAAGTCATGTGGACCAACGCCCGCCGCGGTGACGCCGCCGACAACGCCGCGGTCGCCGCCTGGCACGACGAGATGGCCCGCCACCTGCGCCGCTACGACGTGCACGGCCACCTCATCACCACCAGTGACGACGACCTGCACCACGCCATGTGGAGCGCGATGGATTATTACCAGCCCCACCTCTACGCCTCCAACATGGTGCTCGGCCTGCAGGCGCTCGAGCTGAGCGACCGCGAGATCGACCGCCCCGTCTTTTACGGCGAGATGGGCGACGACAACATGGCCGGTCTCTCCTCCGAGCAACGCGCCACCGGCTTCGTGCATCCCATCCTCGCGTGGGCCGGCCTCTTCAGCCGCGCCACCGCGCCCGCCCAGATGTGGTATATTGAAACCCTGCGCGCCAATGATCGTTGGGACGAAGTCGCGTCGCTCAGCAACTTTGTCACCGCCAGCGGCCTCCTGCGCCATCCCCTGCCCCACATCGAGCAACCCCTCGTCACCGGCGGCGACACCACCGACATGCGCCTCGAGCCCGGTCACTACTGGCACCGCGGTCCGAATCCCACGATCGACGTCCCGGCCGACGGCACCCTGCCGCCCCGCCTGATCGATTTCGGCCGCATCCTCACCAATGCCGCGCAGGAGCATCCCTTCCCCAGCAAGGTCACGCTGCGCTACGACGCCCCCGCCGCCGCCACCGCCAGCCTCACCGTGGCCCGCGTCAGCAATCCCGGCGGCGCCCTGCGCATCACCGTCGATGACGAGACCGTGGTAGACCAACGTTTCCCGGCTGCCGCCACCGGTCGTCCCGCCATTGCCGACGTCTCCTTTCCCTTCCGCCTCGGCTACGGCGCGCATGAGATCGTCATCGAGAACCCCACCGGACCCGACTGGATTGACCTCGGCGACCTTAACTTGGGTCTGCCGGTCCCCGCGCTCACCGCCGTCGCTCGTCGCAGTCCCACCCGAGCTGTCGTGTGGGTCCACCACCGCGACAACCTGCTCTCCCCGGCCGCCGACGACGAACTTCAGCCCACCGCCGCCACCGTTCATGTGGACGACCTGCCCGCCGGCGACTGGCGCATCAGCTGGTGGGACCCCGAGGCTGGCCGGGTGAGCGACGAACATACCGTCCGTCACCCCGGTGGCGCGTTGGCCCTGCCCACGCCCGCCATCCTCCGCCACGCCGCCGCCTGGCTCGTGCGCCTGCCCGACGAGCAGTAACGCAACGAAGTTGGGCCCCTCTGCCGTCGTTTGAAGGGCTGCCGCTGGCGGCACGGCGGCGCCCTGCTGGCCGCCCCTGTCCTCCATCCCGTCCGCCGCGGCCGGGACAAGCACCGGCCGCTCCATCGCTAGCGCGAGCGAGCTCGCGGCCTACAGTGCGGCGTCTAAAACCACAATGTAGGCTGCGAGCTTGCTCGCGCTACGGTGCCCCTCCGCCTCCTCCCGTAGGGCTGCCGCTTGCGGCACGCCGCGCCCTGCTGGCTTCCCTGTCCTCCGCCCCGTCCACCGCGGCCGGCGCAAGCTCCGGCCCTACACCGATCCAGCCACCATCCGGATGCGCCGCTCCATCGCTAGCGCGAGCAAGCTCGCGGCCTACAGCGCGGCGTCGAATACCACAATGTAGGCTGCGAGCTTGCTCGCGCAACGTTGCCCTCTCCGCCTGCTCCCGTAGGGCTGCCGCTGGCGGCACGGCGCGCCCTGCTGGCCGTCCCTGTCCTCCTTCCCGTCCGCCGCGGCCGGCGCAAGCACCGGCCCTACACCACTCCATCGCTAGCGCGAGCAAGCTCGCGGCCTACCGTGCGGCTTCGAATACCACGACGTAGGTTGCGACCCCTCTCACGCTACGTTGCCCGTCCGCCAGCCACAAAAAAAACCTCCGGTGTAGAAACCGGAGGTTTTTTAAAAAAATGGAGCGGGCGAAGAGATTCGAACTCTCGACAGCCACCTTGGCAAGGTGGTGCTCTACCAACTGAGCTACGCCCGCGAGAGGGAGGCAGACAAGAATAGAGCCATGCGCCTCCGTCAATAGGTTTTTTCGACCTTTTGTTTTATTAATTCAGAAGCTCCAAATCGAACGCTTGTTGCGCCCGCACGGCCTCCGGCAACGGCACCACGCCGCAGGCCGTCAAAGCCTCCACCATGTCCGGACTGTGCCAGAGGCGCAGCCACGCCAACAGCTCCGGTCCCCGCGCCTGCGGAAACACCAGCCGCAGGGTGACCGCCAGCGGATAGTCACCGGCAAAGAGGTTCTCCGGCGACGGTCGGTAGGCCACCGCCCCCTCACCTCCCGCGACCGCGAGGGTCTTCAGCGAGGTCCCTTCCGGCAGGGCATGTGAAACCACCGCCAACACGCCTCCACCTTGCTGATCAACCGCCCCCAGCAAGGCCGTGAGCGACGGCAACACTTGAAACGAATTTTTCGGTTCTCCATCGCGCAGCACCTCATGACGGAACAACGGCCAGCCCATGCCCGCGGCTGCGTCCGTGGCCATGGGCACCACCGCCTCATTGGCCCAACGGCCGGTCGCACCAAGATCCGCCCACCGCAAACTGGCCTGTGCACTGGAGGCTGCAAACACCCGCGCCAAATCCGCTGCCGTGACCTGATCCAACGCGACATCGGCCGGAGCCACGATCCGCGCCACCAGATAACCGATCGGCACCTGTCGCCAACCGTCGGGCAGTTCCCAAGAATTCCCCAAATCGGCGATCACCGCAAGGTCCGCCGACCCCGCTATCACACGGTCCCGGGCCGGACGACTACCTTCAAAGCGCAGCGATATCGGAACTTCAAAATCGGCCGCGTAGTCGCGCAACACCGCTGCCACCGGCGCCCCCAGGATATCGGAACCCGCCATGCGCAGACCGGCCGCTTCTGCCTGCCCCCGTGTCGGCGCAATCCATCCGCTCGCCAGAGTCATCGCGACGACGAGTCGCCGCACCGCCGACCATGAACGCGCTCGTTGCGGCTTAAGCATGGGGGTCCTGAAAATCGAGCCGCTCAGGTCCATCTTCAGCCGACGGATCGCTCCGCCCCGGCCCTTTCGCCTTGGTCCGACTCGATGCGCCACCCGCTTTCCGCGGCGCCGGATCGCTGTAGTAGGCGTAGTTGTGAGAGTAATACCCGTAATCCTCGCCGCTGTCGTTGGGCACCTGGTTGAGGATGGCGCCGATGAGGGTCGTGCGTGTGCTGCGCAGGGTCTGCTGCGCGCGCAGCGTCATGGCCTGCGGGTTGCGCCGATGCTGAATGAGCAGCAGCGCGCCATCCATGACCGTGGCCAGCACCGAGGCGTCACTTACTCCAATGATGGGCGGTGAGTCGAAGAGGATGCGATCGTAGCGCCCCTTGGCGGCGTTCACCAACTCCTGCAGTCGCTTGGTGTGCAGCATGCCAAGGTTAAAACCGCCCTGCCCGCCGCTACCGATGAAGTCCAGGCCCGGCGCGACGTCGCGCTGCAGGACCGACTCCCACTCCTGCGCGCCTTGCAGGTATTCCGCCATGCCGGGGGCGCGCTGCCAGTCGCCGAGCCGATGCTGGGTCGGACGACGCAGGTCGGCATCGATCAACAATACGCGCTGACCGCTGCGGCCCATCACCAGCGCGAGGCGATGCACGGTGGTGGATTTGCCTTCGCCCGGACCGGCGGAAACGATCGACAGCGCCGCCGGTTGGTCGCCATCGAGCGAGAGATTCAGATTGGTCTGCAGCACCCGGAAGGGTTCCGACGCCACCATGTCATCGGGGTCAAACTCCGCGGCTTTGGCCAGCCACGGCACCACGCCCACCACCGGCACGCCGAGGCGGCTTTCGATGTCGGCCACATTGCGAAAACTGGTGTCGAAATACTCGATCGCGACGGCGACGCCGGTGCCGAGCAGCGAACCGACCACAAAGGCGAGCACGAGGTTGATGACCCAGCTCGGCTTGCTGGGACGGCGCGGCGGCGTGGCTTCGCCGAGCAGCTCGATGGTGCGCTTCGGCACCTGGAAATCGATCTCCCGCTGGCGCAGCGTGAGCTTGAGCGTGGTGAGCACGGTGTTGGCCGTATTGAGCTGCTGCACGGCTTCCTCGAAGGGACGCATGCGGTCGCGGGCGGAGAGGATTTGGTCGACCTTGGCCTGGCTGAGCTGGCGCTCCAATTCGGCGACGCGGGCTTCGGCTTCCTTGTAGGCGATCTCGAGCGCGCTCTCGTAACCGCGAAGCTGGCCGTCGAGCTGCTGGCGGATCTTTTCGCGGTTGTTCACCGCCGAGACGAGGTCGGGGTGGGCCTCTCCGAGCCGGCCGCGCAGGCGCGTGAGCGTTTGGTCGGCGACGAGGTAGGCCTGCAGCAGGTTTTGAATGTTACCGTCGTCGATGAGCTCGGCGTTGATGAGATTGATGCGATCCTCGAACGGGATGTCGCGGAACCGCTCCCAACGGGTCTTGCGGCCGATGGCATCGACGCGCAGCGCGATGAGCGTGTTCTGCATCTGGCGCAGCGTTTCGATCTCCATGTCGGAGTAGCGGGCGTTGAGGTCGACGCCCGCGAGATCGAGTTCGTCGCGCAGCTCCTCCACCCGGTCGCGCAGCGCGCTCACCTCCCGCTCCTGCAGCTCCATCTCGTTGCGGAGTTTGGCGAGGCCTTCGGTCTGCTCGGACGTCGCCAGAGCAATGCGATCCTCGGAGTAAACGCGGGCAATCTCGTTGGCGATATCGGCCGCCAGCTGCGGTTGCTGCGCGTAGACGCCGATGTTGATGATCGAGGTGTTGCGCTCGGTATCGAGGCTCAGCATCTGGTCGACCAGATACCGCACGGTCACATCGAGCGGCAGCTCGCCGGCAACATCGAGCATCGGCGCGAGCCGTGCCTGCAGGTCGAGGCGTTGGATCACCGGATGCAGGATCTTGGGCGCCTGCATGATCTCGAACTGATCCTGCAGGAAGATCGGATCGTAGCCCACGTTGCCCTGCGATTGGAAAAGCTTCACCGCGCCTTCGGGTTTCTCGACCCGCACCTTCGCGGCGGCGAGATACCAGCGTGGCAGGAGTGCCGTCACCACGGCGGCGGTCGAAACGACGATGAGAGTGAGCACCGCGATCATCACCCATCGCTGCCGCAAAATGCGGAGAAAATCGGCCAGGGTGCTGTGTTCCGGACGGGAGGAAGGCGCTGCCATCGGCGGCTAGAAGACGGGGCGGGTAAAACGGCGGCAAGACCGGAGTGTCGCCATGGTGACGGCGTCCGGTGATCGCGGCACCGGCGACGGGTCAGAAGGTGTAGCGCACATCGAGTCCGATGCGCGTGCGGTCGAGGTCGCGGTTGTTGTCGTCGGAATCGGTGGAGTCGATGTCCAGCGTGGCGGCCACCAGCCAGTGACGTCGCGGCTGGTAGGACAGCGCGAGCCCGCCACGTTGCGTGGTCTCATCCGCATCCGGCGCGATGCCCGCGCGACCGTTAAGGGTCGACGGCTCGATGTTGTAGAAAACCGAGCCGGTGACCTGAGCGGTGAAGGCGTGCTGCAGGGTGAGGAAGAAACGGTTCACCTCGATGTCGGTGTAGAGGTTCACGTTGGAATTTTCCTCGGTGGTGCGGATGTAACCGGCGGAAACGAAGCTCTTCTCACCGTAGGCGTAACGACCGGTGATCTCGGCATACGGGGAATCGTCGTCCGGCGCGCCCGAGCGGTAACGTTCCTCAAAACCGGCCCGCACGCTGATCGAGACCTTTTCGCTGGGCGCGTAGTCGAAGCCGGCAAGGTAGTAGTAGGAGTGTTTGTCCTTGGTGTTGCCGAGGCTGTCGTAGGACACGTCGAGATAGCGCAACTCGCCGAGGAGCTGGGAGGCTTCGCTCACGGAATAATCGAGGCTCAGGCCGAACAGGCTTTCACTGCGATCGAGCTGCTCGGACAGCGTGGCGATATCGAACGCGTAGATCGAGGAGCGGGCCTTGAAGGTGTAACCGAGGCGCTCGTTGATCCCGCTCTTAAACACGAGATCCGCCTGGTTGTTCTTGAAGGACTGATCGGTGTTGAGGGGCACACCGGCGAGGAGCGATTCGGGGTTCTCCGCGATGGTGTAGGTGTTGGTGAAATCGAAGGTCGAGCGCTGGCTGAAGGCGTGCGCGAGGCGGGCGCTCAAACGATGGTTGTAGAGGTCCTGATTTTCCGGGCGGTCCACCACGTGGTCCCAGTTGAGATCATACGCAGCGGAGAAAAAGGTCTGCGCAGTGAGCGAAGCGTTGAACTTCAGCGACGGTGAGAAGCGATACACCATCGACTCCGTTTCGCCGGTGGCTCCGCCAAAGATGTTGTTGTCGTGGTAAACCCCACCGCCGACGCGCACGGTCAGGCTTTGGCCGAGCTCTTCCTCCGGGATGGGGGCATAAACCGCCCACGCAGGGACGCTGGCTAGGGTGGCGGCGAGAAAGGCAATGCTACGCTTGGTCATCAGCACGAATAGTTTACCCAGCAAGGCTGCGCGCTGCACTTGGTGCAATTCATTTTCCGGTAGTTCCCGCCCAGGCCGGATCGACCAAAAGCTGGAAGTTCGGCGCCAAGGCCCGCGACTCGCTGAGCGGAAAGGTGCGGGGCAGTTCGCCGGAGATCAGGCCGGTGTAAATTTTGCCCCATTCGCCAAACCGTGTGACGTTGGCTTCGGCGTCGAGCAGCTCGGCGAAGAAGGGCCGATCCAGCGTCGCCGGCGTGAGCACCAGCGCGACTTGGTGCTGGTCCACATCGACGCTGTAAAAGTCCCGCAGCGTCGCCGGTCGCGACCATACCCGGTCGCTGGCATACCAGGCCGCGCCCGCCGGCACATCACACATCCAGCCCGCCACCGGATCCCCGCGCAGCTCCATCTCCTGCCCCAGCGCCAGGAAGAACGCCGGATAGTATGGCGGGTAACTGAAATGAATGCGCCGCGGCTCCGCGAGGTCGTGCGCCAGCGGTAAAGCCTGCATGCCCAGCAGCCCCAGCACCGCCAGTCGCGGCCAGGTGCGCAGGAACTCACTGCTCGCAGCCAACACCGCAAAAAAGCCCACCCCAAACACGATGATGAGCGGCGTCGCCACCACCGTTGGCACGCGCTCCCCTTCCCCGGAATTGCACAGGCCGTGCGTCACGATCAGCAACCCGAGCACGCCCGCAAACAGCGTGCGCAGCCGATTCGCCGACTCCCGTCGAAAACGATAGATCCACCCGGTCACAAAAAACGCCGTGAGCACGAGTCCGCCGCCCGACCACAACCCGTCGCGCAAGGCGCTCTGCAGCGCGGTCAGGACCTTGTTGCCGAGTTTGTTGAGGCTGATCGCCGGCGTCTCGGCCGAGAGCGTATTGCGCCACACCGCCGGATCCGCCGTCGGATCGCCCGCGCGCAGCGCGAGGTCCTGCCCGGCCAGACCGAGCGGACTGCCCGTGACCGCGACGTTGCGCAGCAGCCAAGGGGTCGCGACCGCCAGCGCCACCGCCACGGCCAACACCGCCGCCAACGAGCGGCGTCGCCACAACGCGTGGCCCGACACCGCCAGCACCACGATGCCGTAGGGATAGTCGGTTAAAAACAAAAGTCCGGCCAAAGCGCCCGCCCCCAGCCACCACGGCGACGGTCGACCGCTGGCGGCGTCCGCCACGAGATCCGCCCGGGCCAGACACTGGAACACCCCCAGCAACAACACCATCGTAAGCGCCGCGCCGTCCACCGCCACGACGTGCGTCCAAGCGGGCATTGAGACCAAGAGCGCGATCGCCGCCATGCCGCCCACTTTGCGGTCGAAGAGGCGTGTCCCGAGACGCCAAGTCTGGATCACCGCCACCCAGAAGAGCAGCACGTTGAGCGCGAGCAGAAGATAATCGGCGCCAAACCCGTCCGGCGGCGCCGGTGCCTCGGCGAAGAGCGCGTCGCGCTGGGCCGCGGGCAGGAGCTTCAGCGCGGTGGCAATCACCAAGGGGTATCCGGGCGGATGATACACCTCGGGCAGACGTCGACCCGGCGCCCGCTCCGGTTGCTCCGCGCGCATCGTGGCGTAGACCTGCGGGTAGTTCACCGAGGTCGTAAACCCCTCGCCGGTCGCGATCGATCGGCCGAGGTCGGCCTGCCGCAGGGTCTCCTCGGTGCGCGGACCATGAAACTGTTTGTAGGCCACCGTCAGCGACAGCGCGACGACGCCGAGCAACAGCGCGAGCCCTTTGAGGGCGGCGGCACCGCGACCTTGCTCCAGCCAATGAATCCACGCCTGCGCGTTCATCTGGCGGGCGGCGCGTCGGCGCGGAAGGAGGATCGGTTACGGGGCGAAAGCACGGGCGCGGTATCGATCAATCCATGACATCGAGCTCGGGCCAGAGGGCCAGCTTGCGATGCAGGGTGCGGCGGGAGATGCCCATGAGCTCGGCGGCTTTGGTGCGATTGCCGCGGGCCTTGATAAGGGCTTCGCGCAGCAGGCGTTTTTCGTTCTCCTCCACCGACAAGGTCGACGGCGCGGGCATCGCGCTCACCGCCCCACCAGCGGCGCTGCTGCCGCCGGAAGTGCCGCTCTCGGAATCGCTGCCGGGTCCGGCCCGGAAACGCGGATCCAGATCATATTCGGTGAGTTTGCCGCCGCGATGCAGCACCACGGCATTTTCGCAGAAGTTGCGCAACTCACGGATGTTACCCGGCCAGCGGTAGCTCGAAAGGGTGGCCAGCGCGCCGGGTTCGACGGTAGGCACCGGCAGACCGTTTTCCTCGGCAAAATGCTTCAGGTAATGCGCCAGCAGCGTCGGAATGTCGGTCACGCGTTCGCGCAGCGGCGGCATGGTGATGCTCACCACGTTGAGGCGGAAATAGAGGTCCTCGCGAAACTTGCCCTCCTTCACCATGTTTTCGAGGTGGCGGTTGGTCGCAGCGACGAGGCGCACATCGAGGTCGATCGGCTTGGTGCCGCCGACGCGCTCGATGGCTTTGGTTTCGAGGAAACGCAGCAGCTTCACCTGCGTGGACGCGGAGATTTCGCCGATCTCGTCGAGAAACAGCGTGCCGCCGTCGGCCGCTTCGAAACGTCCCACCCGGCGCTCCATCGCACCGGTGAAGGCCCCGCGCTCGTGACCGAAGATTTCGCTCTCCAGCAGGTTCTCCGAAAGCGCCGCGCAGTGCACCGCCACAAAGGGCGCGCGTGCCCGCGGACTGGATTGGTGGATCGCCTGGGCGATGAGTTCCTTGCCCGTGCCGGATTCACCTTCGACGAGGATGGTGGCCTTCGACGGCGCGACCAATTTCACCCGATCGATCACCTCCTGCAGTTTGGGCGAGTCGCCCACGATGCCTTTGAAGTTGAACTTTTCGTCCAGGCGCTCGTGGAGCTGCTTCACCTCCACCTCGAGGGTGCGGCTCTTGAGGGCCCGGTTGATGAGGATCTCCAGCCGCTCGAGATTGACGGGCTTGGTCAGGAAATCGACCGCGCCGCGGCGCATCGCTTCGACCGCCGTGTCGATGCTGCCGTAGGCCGTCATCATGAGCACCGCCGGGCGATTCGGCAGCGTGAGGGCTTTGTCGATGACCTTGAGGCCACTCTTCCCCGGCATGCGCAGGTCGGTCACGATCACGTCGTAACTCTCCGCCCCCATCAAGTTGAACGCCTCATCGGCGCTGCCCGCCACCGACACGTCGAAACTGTCCTCCAACGCTTGTTGCAGACCCTCCCGCGTGTGGCGCTCGTCATCCACGATTAAAACCGTCGGAACCATGGGCTTAATCACGAGCAGGAGTCGGCTTCGGTCAAGCTCAGGTGCGACGAATTGACCCGCCTACGGAACTGCGGTCAGGCAAGTGGGTCGGATAGCGCAACCCCACCACCACCGTGAACTTCAAACGCCCCCTCCCCCTCCTCGGCCTGCTCAGCGTCCTCGGCACTCTCCTGCTCAGCGGCTGCGGCACCGTCTATCGGGGCACCAGTTCGGCGCCGCCCCAGCGCAATCCCTTTACCTACGCCATCGTGCTCTACCTGCCCGACGGCGAGACCCTGGACGAGGACGCTCGCATCCATTCGCTGTCCTTGGCTCGCGACACCTTGCTCGCGGCGGGTTTGGTGACGCCGCAGGACCAGATGATTTCCGACCTCGAACGCGCCCAATTTCTCTACCGGGCGCAGGTCGAGAATGGCGTATTGGTCGAGATCGCTGGTGTGCCCAGCGTCAGCAACGCCACCACCGTGGTCCTCTCACAACCCCGCTACAGCAACGGCGGTGTAAGTTGGGACACCTACTACCCGCGCGGTTATCCCGGCAGCTTTTACGATCCCTACTACGGCAGCTTCCCGCTGCCCGGCCCGACCTGGGGTTCGCCGTATCGACACGACCGCTACGACCGCCATGACGGTCGGCGCGACCGCGGTGATCGACAGGACCGGGGCGGCTACCACGGCCGGGATCGCGGTGACCGCGGCGACAAGGGCGATCGCGGTGATCGCGGTGGAAACCGTGGGGATCGTGGGGACCGGGGTGATCGCGGCGATCGCGGCGATCGCAACAACGACAACCGCCCGGACCGCCCGGTGATCAGCCCCAAGCCCGGCTTCCCCATCGAGGGCCGGCCGAATCCAAAAATCAACTACCGCGACCAGACACTCGACCGCGTGCGCGCGCCGAAAGACCGCCGCCTGCCCACGCCGACGCCGCCGCCTGCCAAGACGTCCACCTCGACCACGCGTCGCTCGACCTACACGCCGCCTCCGCCCGCCCGGACCGAATCCACCACGCAGTCGTCGAACAACGATCGTTCTTCCACGCGCCGCGAAACCCCGGAACCGCGCCGTTCGCGCGACCGCGATCGCAACTGACCGGATTCCTCGGACGCCCCCCGCGCCCGGCCGTCACTCACGCCCCGGGCCCGCCGGAGCGCAGCATGCGCACCCGCCGGTCTTTGCGCGGGAACTCCAGTGTCACCACCGTGCCGATACCGGCTTTGCTCTCTACGCCCACCTGACCGCCGTGCTCGCGCATGATGCGCTGCACGATCATCAGGCCGAGTCCGTTTCCGGTCGGCTTGGTCGTGTGGTAGGGTTCGAACATGCGCAGGACGTCCTCCTGCTTGATGCCCTGGCCGGTGTCGCCAAAGATCAAATACACGGACTCGTCGTCGGCTCGCGCCACCAGATGCAGTTTCCCGCCCGGCTCCATCGCCTCCATGGCGTTTTTGATGACGTTGAAAAAGACCTGCTTGAGCTGATTGCGATCGGCCATGACCAACGGAATCTCACCGGCCGATTCCACTTCCACCTCGATGTGCCGGTCGGCGAGCTCGTCCTGTTGGAACCGCAGCACTTCATCGAGCACGTCGAGCAGGTGGGTTTCGTGGAGGTCCGGCGGACGCGGCCGAATCGCTTCGAGGAAGTTGCTGATGATCCCGTCGAGCCGGCGCACTTCGTCGCGACAGACTTCGATCGAATCCGTCAGTCCCTCCACCGCCTTGGTCGGCGCGTCGAGTTTGCGCAAACGCCGCTCGATGAGCTGCAGGTGGATGTTGAGAGAGTTGAGCGGGTTGCCCAGTTCGTGGGCCACGCCGGCCGCCAGCAACAGAATCGACGACGTGCGCTCGTTCTCGATGCGTTCTTCGGTCGAGGCTTTCTCGCGGGTCATGTCGCTCAGGATCACGGCATAACGGCGTGAACCGCCGCGCCCTTCACCGGAGAACGGCACCAGGTAGAGTCGCACCGTGCGCGGCTCCGGATAAGTGAGCTCAAATTCGCGCGCCATGACCGGCAGCGCGCCGTCGTCGAGCGAGCCGCCCAGGGAGGGACGCAGGCCCGGCACCAGGCGCCACAAGGTCTGCCCCGGCAGCTCGTCGTCACCGAGCCCGATGAGCCGGTGCGCGGCATCGTTGGCATACTCGATCTCACCGTCCGGCGTAATCACCAACACGCCCTCGCGCAGGGCGTTAAAGATGTCTTCGAACAAACCGCGTTCACGCGCGAGGCGCTGCACCAGATTGGTCAGGTTAACCGTATCCAAAGTGTCGAGACGGCCGAGCACGCGGTCCAGAGAGCTGTGCTTTTTGGGAGGCATGGGCAAGAGGAGCGAAAAGCGAAACGCAGCGTGTCGTGTCAGCCCAGAAAGTCGAGCTGACCCGGGTCGACGCGGGTGGCGAGGAGTTTGCGCAGGAAGCTGGTGCGGTGGTAGCGGCAACGACCGTGCTTGAGGATGGCCGCCCGGTGGTCCTCGGTGCCGTAGCCTTTGTGCACGCCAAATCCGTAGACCGGAAACTCCTCATGCAAACGCTCCATCTCGCGGTCACGCGAGACCTTGGCGATGATCGACGCCATGGCGATGCAGAGGGATCGGCCGTCGCCGTGCACGACACCTTCGTGCGGATACGGGAAGTGTTTCAACGGCAGCCCGTCGATGAGGATTTTGGCCGAAACGCGCGGCTGGTAGGCGGCCACCTCCTCGGCCGACGCAAAGAGGTCGGGCTCGCGACGACTTTCAAACGCCGACGGAGCGTAGATGCCTTCGAGCGCGCGGCGCATGGCGAGTTTGGTCGCGCCGAGGATGTTGAGTTGTTCGATCTCCGCGACGTCGGCCATGCCGAAGTGGGCGTGAATCCGGCGCTCTGCCATCAACGCTTCAAAGTCCAACCACAGCGCGTCGCGATCGGCGGCGGTGAGTTGTTTGGAGTCGTTGATCCGACGGGCGTTTTGCGTCACCCAATTGCTATCGAGAAACTCGCGCGTGACCAACACCGCGCCCGCCGCGACCGGTCCAGCCAGGGCGCCGCGCCCGGCTTCGTCGACGCCGATGAGGCACTCGACTTCGGCAATATGCTTCAGGTCAAAGCCTCGGAGTTGGCGGCGTTTGGGCATGCGGCGGAAGGGCCTCCGGATCAGTCGCGCTCGAAGCGCTCCTTGGGTTCGGGCAGCGGCAATTCGTGAAGTTTGCCGGCTTCTTTAACGACTTCGTAGGCGGTGCGGAAATGGAGTTTGGCGAACTCGCCGAGCGCGCGGGCGCCAAACTTTTCAATGATGGTGTGGGCTTGCTGTTTGACCAAGGCGCTGGCGCCCTTCTGCAGCGGTTCACCAAATCGGTCGGAGAGTTTGCGCATGATGCGCACGTATTCGGCGCGGGCCACGATGGACGCGGCGGCAACGACCGGATCGGACTCGGCCTTGGTGCGCATCTCGAGGTTGAAGCCGGTCACGCCCTTGCGCTTGAGCTCATTCTGCACGAGCGGGGTTTTGCTGAACTGGTCGAGCAGGCCGCGCGGCACCGACTGCTTTTGCAGCGCGTTCATCAGCGCCATGCCGTGCTGCCAGGCGAGCAGCTTGTTCATGTTGGCGCGGGGGCGGGACATGAGCTCGTTGTAGCGGGTCATGCCACAAGTCACGACCTCGACGGTGGCGCCGCGGGTTTCGCGCACGACCTTGTCGAGTTTGAGGATGACGGAGTCGGCGATCTTCTTGGAGTCCTTCACGCCCGCGGCGATGAGCGCATCGATCGCGCGACGATCGGCGATGACGGTGGCGGCCACGACCGGACCGAAGAGGTCACCCTTGCCGCTCTCGTCGAGACCGGCGTGGGGTTCAAACCACTCGGGATGGTGGACCTCGTCGTAGCCGAGGCGCGGTTCGCCCGTGACCTCGGGCTCGAGCGTCATGGTCACAAAGTCCTGCGTGCCCTTGCCCGCGATCACCACCTTGCCGCTGGTGTAGGCGGTGACGTTCACTTTGTCCGTCTCGCCCTTGAAGGCGAAACGCGCGTAGGCGACCTCGAAGGCCTTCCAACCGCGGCTGGCGCAGATCGCCTCGAGCTTCTCCATCTGGGCATCATCAAGCTTCACCGTGTAGGAGGAGAGCGTCTTCGGAGCGTTGGGATCAGCGGGTGTCTTTTTCTTGGCCATGCGAGGCGGCGCCGGATGCGCCTTGTATCCACAAAACGAATCTAGGGTGGCGCAGGGAGGTTTTTTTGCACCTGTTGGATATTTTGTGACCGCGACCGCTCTGCAACAACCCGCCGATTTCCAACGTGATCTGCTCGCGTGGTATCATGCCAACCGTCGCCAACTGCCCTGGCGCGAGGAGCCGTCGCTCTACCGCACGGTGGTGAGCGAGTTCATGTTGCAGCAGACGCAGATCAAAACCGCCCTGCCCTACTTCCACCGCTGGATGGAGGCCTTGCCCGACTTCGCGGCGCTCGCTGCGGCCGACGAAGCCACCGTGCTCAAACTCTGGGAAGGCCTCGGCTACTACTCGCGCGCCCGCAACCTGCAGCGCCTCGCGCGGGCCTACGTCGCCCTGCCTGAACCGCCGACCACGCCGGATGCCTGGCGCGCGCTTCCTGGCATCGGCCCCTACACCTCCGCCGCCATCACTTCGATCGCGCTCGGTTATCCGGCGGCCTGTGTGGATGGCAACGTGGTGCGCATCCTCGCCCGCCTCACCGCCGACGGCACGAGCTACCGCGACAGCGCCACGGCGGCCAAAGCCTACACGCCGCTGGCCGAATCCGTGCTCAATCGCGACGAACCCGGCGACCACAATCAGGCCATGATGGAGCTCGGCGCGACCGTCTGCCATCGGCGTTCGCCCCTGTGCACGATTTGCCCGGTGCGGAAACATTGCGCCGCCTGTGCCGCGGGCGCCCCCGAGGAGTTTCCCAAGCTCGAACCCAAAAAGATCGAGCGCATCGCCATCACCCGCGCGTGGTGCGAACGCGATGGCGCGCTGCTGCTGCATCGCGCGTCGGCCAAATCGCGTCGCTTGGCCAACCTTCACGAGTTGCCGGATGCCAGCACGCTCGGACTGCCGACCGCCGCCGTAGTCGCCGCGCCGGTGCTGGCAGTGAAGAAGCGCGGCATCACCCGCTACGCCATCACGGAAACCATCGTCCGTCTCGACGCTCCCGCGACGGTCGACGCCAACGCCGAACTCGTGTGGGTGCCGCGGGATCAACTCGACGACGTCACGCTCTCCGGACCGCACCGGAAGTGGATCACCGCGTTGCTCGCGAACACTTAAGCCGCCGAAACGCGCGCGTTTCGTCCCAAAAATAAGGCCCGGCACTAGCCGGGCCCCAGTCGCAAGCAGATGGCTAAAGCGGCGGAAATTATTCCGTTACCACCAGCAGTCCCTTCATGCCGGCCATGAAGTGAGCTGGGAAACTGCAGAGGAAGACATACTCACCAGGCTCGCTGGGCACGGTGAAGGTGATCGAGTCGCTTTCACCCGGTCCCAACAGCTTGGTGTGGGCAATCACCTGATCGGCCATATTAGCCGGGATATACTCCGACGCGGCCGCGCCCATGGCGGCGGTGGCGAATTGGGTCGCGTTGGCGGATTGCTTCAACACCACCAGATTGTGCCCCATGGCGGTCTTGGGCAACTTGCCTACGTTCTTGAGTGTCAGCGTGATGGAGGAGCCGGCTTTGGCTTCGACCTTGGTCACGTTGAACTTCATCTGATCGTTGGCTTCGATCACCACGGCCTCGTTGGCAGCGGTTGCCGCCGCGGCTGGCGCGGCTTCGGCAGGAGCGGCCGCATGGGCGGCATGATCGGCGGCCGGAGCCTCTTTTTTGCCGCAGCCGCTGAGGCTAATCGTCAAACCAAGGGCCAGGAGGGGGAGCATTGCTGAGGGTTTCATCGCCGCACACGGAATGCCACCTCGGCGGCTTCGCCAGCGAAAACGAATTGCGGTCCGGCCTATGCATTTTCCTTAACGCGCCGATAAGCGACCTCAGGTTATCCCTTAGCAGACAATATAATGTCTTGAAATGGTTCTACTCATAGGGACGCTGTGCGGCTTCCCGGCCCCGTCCCTTACCCAACGGACCGCGTCTTTTTGTTCTCATGAGATCTCTTGCTTTCTCCGGCAAACTTACCCGTAGCCGCACTCTCGCCCTCCTGCTCACCGCGCTTTTACCCGTCATGCTCGGTGGGTGGCTGGATGGTCCGCAGTCGACCTTGGACACGAAAGGTCCGGTGGCCGAAGCCCAGACGGGCCTCTTCTACGTCACCCTCTGGGTCACCGGCATCATCTTTGTGATCGTCGCGGCCGTGCTGGCCTACGCCACGATCAAGTTCAAGGCCCGCGACTCGGGCGACGAACACGCCGAGCCGCCGCCCCAGGGTCACGGCAACCCGCTGGTGGAAATGAGCCTCATCGCCGCCTCGATCCTCGCCCTCGTGGTCATCGCCGTGCCGACGCTCAAAGGCATCTGGTATACCTACGACGTGCCGGAGGAGGAGCGGGAGAACGCCTTCCACGTGAACGCGACCGGCTACCAATGGTGGTTCAAGTTCGAATACCCGAACGAGATGGCCACCGATGCCTTCGGCGGCGAGACCCCGCTGGTGAGCGCCAACGAGCTCGTGATTCCCGCCGGTCGTCCGGTGCGCATCGAACTCCGCACCGTCGATGTGATTCACTCCTTCTGGGTGCCGAAGCTCGCCGGCAAGGTCGATATGATGCCCAACCGCGGCAACCACCTCTGGCTGCAAGCCGACGAACCCGGTTACTTCTGGGGTCAATGCGCCGAATACTGCGGCGACTCCCACGCCGTGATGCGGTTCCGTGTGATCGCGCTGGCCGAGGATGAATTTAACGCCTGGCTCGCCAACCAGAAGCAAACCGCTCGCGTGGTCGAAGCCCCGGAAGGCGCTGAACTGCCGGCCTCCTTCACCTCCTATGGCGAATTTGAGGAGAACCAAGCCGGCTGGACCGAGGAATTCGACGCCGATCCCCTCGGCGCCTGGCGCGCTCAGCAGGTCATCGATCCCGCCGCGGAAAACACCGCTCTCATCGCCGCCGGTCGCCACGCTTTCACGGAAAACAAGTGCGCCGGTTGTCACACGGTGCGCGGTCACGAAGGCGCCGGCGTCGTCGCCCCCGATCTTACCCGCATCGGCGCCCGCACCACCATCGCCGCCGGCCTGCTCGAGAACAGCGAAATGAACCTCTACCGTTGGATCACCGAGCCCCATCGCGTTAAGCCCGGTAATTTCATGTATCACACCCGCGTGGTTCCCCCGCCCGGCATGGTCATCATGCCCGGTTACACCACGCCGGACCCCGCGACCGGTGAGCCGGCCGAGGTGAACATCGAGATCACCGATGAAGAGGCCCACGCCCTCGTCGCCTACTTGCACAGTTTGAAATAACCACCGGCCCGCCCCGCTTACCCGCCATGGACCAATCCCTGACCAAATCCGACTTCATCGGCCACGACGACCATGCCCCCGCGGCCAAGCGCTCGTGGATGTTTGCTCGCCCTGACCATAAGACCGGCATCGTGAGTTGGCTCACGACCGTCGACCACAAGCGCATCGGTTTCCTCTACGGAATCACCGCCCTCTTCTTCTTCCTCGTGGGTGGTGCCGAGGCCCTGATGATCCGCACCCAGTTGGCCGTGCCGAACAACACCTTCATCTCGGCACAGACCTACAACGAGATGTTCACCATGCACGCGACGACGATGATCTTCCTCGCCGTCATGCCACTCTCGGCCGCGTTCTTTAATTACATCATGCCGCTGCAGATCGGGGCGCGCGACGTGGCTTTTCCCCGCCTCAACGGCTTCGCCTTCTGGGTCTTCCTTGCCGGCGCGATCATCCTCAACGTCGGTTTCTTCCACAAGGCCGGTCTGCCGGATGTCGGTTGGTTCGGTTATGCGCCGATGACCGCCAAGGCCTTCTCCAGTGAGTTTGTCGGCGACAATTCCACTGACCTCTGGGTCATGGGTCTGCAGGTGCTCGGCGTCTCTTCCGTGGTCGGTTCACTGAACTTCCTGGTGACGATCATCAACATGCGCGCCCCGGGCCTCACCATGATGCGCCTGCCGGTGTTCACTTGGATGACGCTCTTCACCGCCTTCCTCATCGTCCTCTCCTTCCCCGCCATCACCATCGCGTTGGTAGAGGTCATGATGGACCGCAACTTCGGCACCAACTTCTTCGAAGTCTCCGGCGGCGGCCTGCCGATTCTGTGGCAGCACTTGTTCTGGGTCTTCGGTCACCCCGAGGTGTATATCCTCATCCTGCCGGCCATGGGCATCATCTCCGAGATCCTGCCCTGCTTCTCCCGCAAGCCGCTCTTCGGTTACCCCATCGTGGTGTTCTCCGGCGCGGTGATCGGCTTCCTCGGTTTCGGCGTTTGGTCTCACCACATGTTCACCACCGGCATGGGCACGGTCGCGACCGCGGCCTTCTCCATGGCCACCATGACCATCGCGGTGCCCACAGGCGTAAAGATCTTCAACTGGATCGGCACCCTCTGGAAGGGCCACCTCATGATGCGCACGCCCATGATGTTCGCCCTCGGCTTCGTCTGGATGTTCATGACCGGCGGCATGTCGGGCATCATGCACTCGGCCGCCCCGGCCGACGCGCAGCAGCAGGACTCCTACTTCATCGTCGCCCACTTCCACTACGTGCTGATCGGCGGCTCCATCTTCGCCCTGCTCGCCGGCATCCACTACTGGTTCCCGCTCATGTTTGGCCGCAAGGTTTCGGAGAAGGCCGGCAAGTGGTCCTTCTGGATCATCTTCGTGGGCTTCAACCTGACCTTCTTCCCGATGCACTTCCTCGGGCTCAACGGCATGCCGCGACGCACCTTCACCTACGACGGCAACATGGGTTGGACCTCCGCCAACCAGCTCGCGACGCTCGGTTCCTACATCCTCGGTATCGGCATCGCCTACTACTTCATCGTGATGATCTACACCTACTTCAAGGGAGAGAAGGTCGGTCGCGATCCGTGGGATGGCCGCACCCTCGAGTGGTCGATCCCCAACCCGCCGCCGGCCCACAACTTCGACGTCACGCCCACCGTGCACGCCCGCGACGCCTTCTGGTATGAGAAGACGCACCAAGCCGAAATCGCGGCTGAGAAGGCCAAGAAGGCCGCTGAAGACGAGGCCCATGGCGGCATCCACATGCCGAGCAACTCCTGGTTCCCCTTCATCACCGCGGCCGGCATGCTGATCGGTTCACTCTGCTTCGCCTTCCACTACATCCCCGGCGCGATCGTGGGCCTGGGTATCACGTTCTTCGGCGCGTGGATGTGGTCCGTCGAAGGCCCCGGTGGTTACCACCTTCACCCCACCAAGTCCGATGGCGACGCCTCTTCCGCTTCGCACTGAGCCAACCCCCTTTAGCGAAACAACGTCATGAGTTCTCACGCCGCCACCGCCGGCCACATCGACCACCATCACGACGCGACCACGTCGACGGGCATTCCCAACAAGAAGCTCTTCATGTGGGCCTTCCTTGCGTCGGACTGCATGTTCTTCGGTTCGCTCATCGCGACCCACCTCATCTACCGCCTGCACCCGCCCGCCGGGTCGCCCGATCCGCGCGATCTGTTCTCCATCGAGCTCACCTCGGGTTCCACCTTCATCCTGCTGATGTCCTCGCTGCTCATGGCGCTCGCTGTGAACGCTATCCAGAAGGGCAACGTGGCCACCACCCGCAAGATGCTGCTCGGCACGATCATCTTCGGTCTCATCTTCCTCGGCGGCCAGGTCTACGAGTTTAACCACTTCGTAAAGGTCGGCGGCCTCACCCTCTCCAACAGCGTCTTCGGTTCCACCTTCTACACCCTCACGGGCACCCACGGCACCCACGTGGCGATCGGCGTGCTGTGGTTGGTGCTCATGTATATTCGCACCTTCAAGCCGACCGATGACTCCAATGGCCAGGGCTGGATCGCCAAGGGTGCCCTGCACTTCCTCGCCTTCGCCGGCGCCGTGGTCGTGGGCATGTATACCCTGCTCGCCCTCGTCCACGCCTACGAAGAAGGTCACGGACTCGCCTACTACTTCAGCCACCACTTCATCTCCTTCGGCGGCACCATCGCGCTCATCGGCGCGCTCATCTGGTTCGCCCGCTCGCCGGGTCCGGTGGATTTTGGTGAAGCCAACGCCATCGACGTCGAATCGATGGGCCTCTACTGGCACTTCGTCGACATCGTCTGGATCGTGATTTTCCCGGTCGTTTACCTCCTCGAATACATCGTCCTCCCATGAGCGCTACTGCCGACGCCTCCACGCTTTCCGCCTCTGACAGCCACGCCCACGACGGCAAGTTCCACGTTTTCGTCCAGCTGGCGATGATCCTCGCGATCATCACCGGTATGGAGCTGCTGGTGATTTACATTCCCATGCCGGAGTGGCTGGTCATCAGCATCCTCATGGGTCTGTCCGTGGTGAAGTTCCTCGCCGTTATTTTCATCTTCATGCACCTGAAGTGGGACAAGGCCTTCTGCACCATCCTGTTCTTCATTGGTTTGGCGCTGGGTGGCGGAACCCTTTGGGCGCTCCTGCTCCTGCACGGTGCCAAGGACTCCCAGCCGGTCGGCCCCGCCTACGAGATGGTTGAATAAGCGGTTCCGCCCGCCCCGCTCCATCCCCCCTTCCTTGACGAGGCGGCCTGCGGGCCGCCTTTCTCGTAGCACCCCACCATGATCGACTGGCGTCACTGGCACAACGAACCCTACCTCATCGGCGGCCTGCTGCTGCTGGCCTGGGGTTACGCCATGCTCACCGGTCCGCTGCGCGCGTGCATCGCCCCGCCCAGCGCTCGGCTCCCCCGCTGGCGCGCGATCTGTTATTACGGGTCGCTGGTCCTATTCTACCTCGCGGTCGGTTCGCCCTTCGACCAGCTCGGCGAACGCTTCCTCTTTTCCGCTCACATGGTGCAGCACGTGGTGCTCATCTATCCGTGCGCCGTGCTATGGCTCATCGGCCTGCCGGACTGGGTGGTCGACGGCGTGGCCGATCGCGCCGTGTTGCGACCCCTCGGACGCTTTCTGGTGCATCCGGTCGTCGCCGGCATCCTCTACGTGATCACCCAAAGCCTCTGGCATGTGCCTGCGCTCTACGACCTGGCCCTGCAGGACCGTTTTGTGCACGTGATGGAACACCTCACCTTTTTTGCCACCGCCGTGCTGTATTGGTGGCCGGTATTGGCCAACGGCCGAGTTTGGCCCGCAATGCGCTTAGGCGGCCGGATGATTTACCTGTTCGCGGTGGGGGTCGGCCTCACGCCGCTTTTTGCGTTCATCACCTTCTCGAACGACATCCTTTATCCGACCTACGAATTTGCCCCGCGCCTCATCGATGGCTTCACCCCGATGGACGACCAGTTGCTGGCCGGCGCGATCATGAAACTGAGCAATGTCTTCGTGACCTTTCTCGCCCTTACCTGGGTATTCGTCCTCTGGTATCGCCAGAGTGAAGGTTCCGCTCGCGCGGCCTCCGTAGCCTGAAAATTGGGCTGGGACGTCTCGCTCGCACCACCTAGTCTCCGCCCTTCGCGCCCATGACTTGGGAAATTGCTCTCATCTTTGTCCTCCTCGTGCTGACCCTCGCGAGCTTCGTGTGGGAAAAATTCCCGCCCGACGTCACCGCGTTGACGCTCTTCGCCACCCTCATGGTGACCGGGCTCCTGCCGGCTCAGGAAGCGCTCACGGTCTTCTCCAATCCCGCGCCCATCACGGTTGGCGCCATGTTTGTGCTCAGCGCGGCGCTGGTGAAATGCGGCCTCATCGATCGCATCTCCACCTTGGTCGATCGCGCCGGCAACCTGCCCTACCCAGTCGTGATCATCGTGATGGTGGCCTTCGTCGCCACCCTCTCGGCCTTCGTCAACAACACCCCGGTCGTGGTGGTGTTCCTGCCGGTCGTGCTGGGCCTCGCCCGCAAGATGAAGCTGGCACCGTCGAAGCTGCTCATCCCGCTCTCCTACGCCGCTGTCCTCGGCGGCACCTGCACGCTCGTCGGCACCAGCACCAACCTCATCGTCAACGGCATCGCGGTCTCCCACGGCGAGCGCGCCTTCAGCCTGTTTGAGATCGCCTGGCTCGGCGTGCCCACCGCCATCATCGGCGCCTTCTACCTCGCCATCGTCGGCAAACGCGTCCTGCCGGTGCGCGAGATGTTGACCGACATCCTCACCGACGAAGAACGCCGCGAATACATCACCGAGGCCTTCATTCAGGCCAACTCCCCGCTCGCCGGCAAAACCATCAACGAATCCGGTCTCAAAAAAGCCCGCGGCGTGCGCGTGCTCGAAATCGTGCGCAACGGCGTCGCCATTCCGCTGGATCCCACCGAAACCAAGCTGCAGCCGGGCGACCGCATGATCCTTTCCTGCCGCCCCAAGGGCATCGCCCACACCCGCAGCGTCGAGGGCATCGACTTGGTCGCCGACCTCCAACTCGGTCTCGAACAGATCGCCGCTCAGGAGGGTTCCCTCGTCGAAGCCGTCGTCACGCCGCAATCCGCCCTCGTCGGTCAAACCGTGCGCGGCGTGAACTTCCGCCAGCGCTTCCGCATCGTGCCCATCGCCATGCACCGCAAGGGCCGCAACGTCCGCTCGGCCATCGAAACCCTGCCCATCGAACCGGGTGACGTGTTGCTCATGATGGGCACCGACCAAGCCATCGATCGCCTGCGCAACAGCGATGACCTCATGCTGTTTGATCGCGCCCGCACGCCGGCCAAATCAGCCAGCGGTAAAATCGCCCTCGTCATCGGCGTGATCGCCGCCGTCATCGCCGCCGCCACCTTCGGCATCGCGCCCATCGAAGTCGCCGCCGTTACCGGCTGCGTCGTGCTGCTCGTCGCCGGCGTGCTCAAGTCCAAGGAGGCCTACGCCGCCGTGGAGTGGAACCTCATCTTCCTGATCTTCGGCATGCTGGGCATGGGCCTCGCCCTCGAACGCACCGGCGCCGCGTCTTGGCTCGCCACTCACCTCGTCGATGGCGTCAACGGGCTCGCGCCGCTGGACTACCGTCCGCTCGTGGCCTTGGGCGCGATCTACCTCACCACCATGGTGCTGACCGAGATCCTCTCCAACAACGCCATCGCCGCCCTTATGGCGCCCATCGCGTTGCGCGTCGCCGCCGAAATGGGCGTGGATGCCCGCCCCTTCATCGTGGCCGTCACCTTCGCCGCCTCCGCCGCGTTTTCGACGCCCATCGGGTATCAGACCAACACCTACGTGTATGGCGTCGGTGGCTACCGCTTCACCGACTTCCTCAAAATTGGTCTGCCCATGAACGCGCTGTGTTTTGGCATGGCGCTCACGGTCGTGCCGATCATCTGGCCCTTCCACGGCTGAGCCGGTCCGCCGCCCAACGTCACCGCTTTACTCCGCCAGCGGCGTCCACTGCGCAAAGGTCGCCGCCTGACCGCAGGCCGCCCCCGTGGCGTCGCTCACATTCCAGACCGTGGCTTGCTCGATCCAAAAGCGGCGCCCCGTCGCGGAAATGCGCACACCGCGATAGTCATCGATGAAACCGTGGCTGCTCACCCGCTCCAGCAGTTGGGCCCGCTCCTCTCGGCTCACTGGCTCGGCCGAAAAACGTGACGGCAACTGCGTGATCTCCGCCCAGCTCATCTCAAACACGCACTGCGCGGTGAGATTGGCGTAGTTAAAAACCGGATCGACCTCGGTGCCATGCGACAGCACCACAAACGGCGCCCGATACAAAGCCTCCGCAATCGCCGCGGGTGAGGCCTCTGCTTCCGCAGCGTCGAGCGAGAGCAACTCCCGCCCGGTCAGCTGCCGAAAGCTGGAGCGCAGCAACGCGACATGGTCGGCCAAATAGGCGTTGGCGGCGGAGGGTTCGGACATCACAGCGCATAGTTTACAGATGGAAACGCTGTCGGGCGTAAAGCCCGACCCACCCTAGGAAAGTAACTCATTTGTGGGTCGGGCTTTACGCCCGACATCCGGTCCGGCGGCACATCATGTCAATTTTGTCCCTCCCCCCAAAAGCAGAGTCCCGGCTCCCGGCCATTTGCAGACCGAGAGCCGGGACCGGCTTGGGGTTAGGAAGCCCGATTCCGCTGGGGCGAAACCGGGGATGTTTAAATTAGATCAGCTGTTGATGAGGTCGTCCAGCGAATCACTGTCCGTATTCACATCGGCGAAAAGCCAAGTGGACAGGTAACGCTCCGAGCAGGACGGGATGATCGCCACGATCGTCTTGCCGGCGTTTTCCGGCTTCTTGGCCAGCTCCAAAGCCGCCCAGGTGATGGCGCCCGAGGAGATGCCGATCGGGATACCGTCGAGCTGCGACACTTCCTTGGAGATCGGACCGGAGTCTTCCTCCTTCACCGTGATGACCTCGTCGTAAACCTTGGTGTTGAGCACGTCGGGCACGAAGCCGGCACCGATGCCCTGCAGCTTGTGCGGGCCCGGGTTGCCACCGGACAATACCGGCGAAGAGGCCGGCTCGACTGCGATGACTTTCACGTCGGCCTTCTTCTCCTTCAGCACTTCGCCGACACCGGTGATGGTGCCGCCGGTGCCGATGCCCGCGACCACGAAGTCGACCGCACCATCGGTGTCATTCCAGATTTCCTCGGCGGTGGTGCGACGGTGCACGGCCGGGTTGGACGGGTTGGCAAACTGTTGCAGGATAACCGCATTCGGGATCTGCGCGGCGAGCTCCTCCGCCTTGGCGATGGCGCCCTTCATGCCCTTCGGCCCCTCGGTGAGGATGAGACGCGCGCCCAGCACCTTGAGGAGTTTGCGGCGCTCCATGCTCATGGTCTCCGGCATGGTAAGGATGAGCTTCAGGCCCTTGGCTGCGGCCACGAAGGCCAGCGCGATACCCGTGTTACCCGAGGTCGGCTCGATGAGCACGGTGTTCTCGTTGATCTTACCGCTCTTGAGCGCGTCATCGATCATCGCGAAACCGATGCGGTCCTTCACCGAGGAGAGCGGGTTGAAAAACTCGAGTTTGAGGAGGACGTCGGCCACCGCGCCGTGCTTCTGGGCCGTGCGGTTGAGACGCACGAGGGGCGTGTTGCCGATGGTTTCAGTGATGTCGTTGTGGATACGGGCCATGGTAGGGGGAGGTTTAAATTAGAATTAAATTACTAAACTTACTCATGATTCATTGTCTAACGAATTTTGCGAAATCCCTGCAGTTCACGAAACAGCGATCTCGGATCCGCGCAAATCCGCCTCCGTGTAACGGCCATCGGGGAAAAGTCGGACATGCCGAAACACCACCCAGGCCGCCTCGCCCGCGCGCAGGTCGAGCTCGGCGAGACGCCCGCGCGACAGCTCGGCCTCAAAGGCCTCGCCGGTGTCGAGTCGACGCAACACCACCCGCCCCGTGCTGCCGGCGGCGAAGATGTGCAGCACCTTGACCGGCAGCGCGTGGGTGCCGGCTGCATCGGCGCCGCGGCGGATATCCACGTCGTGCGGTCGCACGTAGAGCGTGTCCGCGCCGGCGGGCCGCGGGCCGACCGACACGCCCGCCGCCAGCCGATTCACGTTGCCGAGGAACTCGATCACAAAGGGCGACGCCGGCTGGTCGTAAACGGTCTGCGGGGCGCCCACCTGTTCGATACGGGCGTTGTTCATGACGACCACCTCGTCGGCGATCTCCAGCGCCTCCTCCTGGTCGTGGGTCACGAAGAGCGTCGTGAGGTTCACCTCCTCGTGGAATTGCCGCAACCAGCGCCGCAGTTCCTTGCGCACCTTGGCGTCGAGCGCGCCAAACGGCTCGTCGAGCAGCAATACCTTGGGCTCGATGGCGAGCGCCCGCGCCAAGGCCACCCGCTGACGTTGCCCGCCCGAGAGCTGCGTCGGCAGGCGCTGCGCCAATCCGTCGAGTTGCACGAGTTGCAAGAGCCGCTGCACCCGATCGCGGACCTCCGCCCGCGACGGCCGCTCGCGCCGGGGCCGCACCGAAAGGCCAAAGGCGACATTCTCAAACACCGTGAGGTGCCGAAACAGCGCGTAGTGCTGAAACACAAAACCGATGCCGCGCTCGCCCGGCCCGAGTGCCGTGACGTCCTGTCCGTCGAGGCACACCGCCCCGCTGCCGGGATCGGCAAACTCCAGACCGGCGATGATGCGCAACAGGGTCGTCTTGCCCGATCCCGAGGGACCGAGCAACGCGGTGAGCTGGCCCGGCTTCACGCTGAGCGAGACGTCGTCCAACGCGGTGTAGGCGCCGAATGTTTTGCGGAGGTGGGTGACTTCGATACTCATGGGAGGAGGCGTTCAGGGATTCACGGATTGGGAGCGATGCCGCCACTCGACCAGGCCCTTCAGGGCGAGCGACACGAGCGCCAGCAGAGTAAGCAACGAGGCCACCGCAAAGGCGGCCTGCAGGTTGTATTCGTTGTAGAGGATCTCGACGTGCAGCGGCATGGTATTGGTCTCGCCGCGAATGTGTCCTGAGACCACGGATACGGCGCCAAACTCGCCCATCGCCCGCGCGTTGCACAGGATCACGCCGTAGAGCAGGCCCCAGCGGATGTTGGGCAGCGTCACCCGCCAAAACGTCTGCCAGCCGCTCGCGCCGAGCGTGAGCGCCGCGAGTTCCTCATCGCTCCCCTGCGCCTGCATGAGCGGGATGAGCTCCCGCGCCACAAACGGAAAGGTCACGAAGACGGTGGCGAGCACAATGCCGGGCACCGCAAAGATGATCTGGATGTCGTGCTCAACCAGCCACGGGCCGATCCAGCCGTGCAGCCCGAACATGAGCACGTAGACGAGGCCGGAGATCACCGGCGAAACGGCAAACGGCAGGTCGATGAGCGTGATGAGCAGGCTCTTGCCCGGAAACTCAAACTTGGTCACCGCCCACGCCGCACACACGCCGAAGACGAGATTGAGCGGCACCGCGATGGCCGCCGCAGTCAGCGTGAGCCGGATCGCCGCCAGGGCGTCGGGATCAAGAAAACTTTCCCAGTAGGCTCCGAGGCCCAGCCGCAGTGCTTCGGAGAACACGATCAACAGCGGGAGCAGCAGGAACAGCGCGATGAAGACGAGCGTGGTGCCGAGCAGCGACCAGCGCAGCCAGCGAGGATCCTGCAGCGCCGGTCGCCGCTGGGCGGTCGCGGGGCTCGCCGCCATTCGGGTTACAAGTGAGGTTGCCATAACAGATAGAGGAGGAGGAACGGGGAACGACGGTTCAGCGGCCCTGGCGACGCGCCCAGGCCTGGAGGAGGTTGATCGCGAGCAGCAGCGCGAAGGACAGCAGCAGCATGGCCACAGCGAGCGCGGTCGCGCCGGCGGTATCGTATTGCTCGAGTTTGGTGATGATGAGCAGCGGCGTGATCTCGGTCTTCATCGGCATGTTGCCCGCGATGAAAACGACCGAGCCGTATTCGCCGACCGCCCGGGCGAAGGCCAAGGCAAAGCCCGTGAGGATGGCCGGCCGCAGCGCCGGCAGCACGACCCGTCGCAGGGTTTGCGCGCGGGTGGCACCGAGGCTGGCGGCGGCTTCCTCCAACTCCGGCTCGAGCTCTTCGAGCACCGGTTGCACGGTGCGAATGACAAAGGGCAGGCCGATGAACGTCAGCGCAACGCCGACCCCGGTGGCGGTGTAGGCCACCGGAATCCCGAGCTGCGCCAGCGGCGCGCCCAGCCAACCGTTGGGCGCATAGAGCGTGGTCAACGCGATACCGGCGACCGCCGTCGGCAGCGCAAACGGCAGGTCGACCAAGGCGTCCACCAGGCGCCGGCCCGGGAAGGGGTAACGCACCAGCACCCACGCCGCGATCACGCCGAAGACGACATTAAGCGCGGCGGCCACCAGCGCCGCTCCGAAGCTGAGCCGATACGAGGCCACGACCCGCGGCGAGCTGATCGCCGCCCAGAAATCGGCCCAGCCCAGCCCGGCTGATTGCAGGAAAGTTGCCGACAGCGGGATGAGCACGATCAGGCTCAGGTAAGCGACGGTGAATCCCAGCGTGAGCCGAAAGCCCGGCAGGATCCGCCGCGTGGACAGCGTGGGTGCGGCGGTGCTCATGGCAGGTAGATCTGGTCAAACACCCCACCATCGGCGAAGTGCGTGCGTTGCGCGTTCTGCCAACCGCCAAAGGCCTCATCGACCGTGACGAGTTGCACCGCCGGGAACCGCGCCACGTCGGCCGCATCGGCCTGTTCGGGATGGAGCGGACGATAGTAGTGCTTGGCCGCGATGCGTTGCCCGACGGGCGAGTAGAGGTATTCGAGGTAGGCCTCGGCGACCGCGCGCACGCCTTTGCGCTCGGCGTTGGCATCGACCAGGGTCACCGGCGGCTGGGCCAGGATGCTCAGTGAAGGCACGACGATTTCAAACTCGCCCTGCCCCAGCTCGTTGAGGGCGAGAAAGGCTTCGTTTTCCCAAGAGAGAAACACGTCACCGATGCCCCGCTGGGTGAAGGTGATGGTCGCCCCACGCGCGCCGCTGTCGAGCACCGGCACGTTTTTGAACAGGCGGGCCACGAAGTCGCGCGCGGCGTCGGCACTGCCGTAACGGGATTCTGCATACGCCCAGGCGGCGAGGTAGTTCCAGCGTGCGCCGCCGCTGGTCTTGGGATTGGGTGTGATCACGGCGACGCCCGGTTTCACGAGGTCGTCCCAATCTTTGATGCCGAGCGGGTTTCCTTTGCGCACCAGAAACACGATCGTCGAGGTGTAGGGCGCACTGCCGTTGGGCAGGCGAGCCTGCCAATCGGCGGGCAGCTTGCCGGTGCGCGCCGCGATTTCGTCGATGTCGTAGGCCAGCGCCAGCGTCACCACATCGGCGGCCAGGCCGTCGATGACGGCACGCGCCTGTTTGCCGGCGCCTCCATGGGACTGGCGCACGCGCACCGTGTCGCCGGTGAGCGCCTTCCAGTGTGCGGCAAAGGCCTGGTTGAACTCCACGTAGAGTTCGCGCGTCGGGTCGTAGGAGACGTTGAGGAGTTCGACCGTTTTGGCCGAGAGCGCGGGCAGCAGGGCCGCCGCGAGCAGGATCGAGAGGAGCGTTTTCATGGTTCGGAAGAGGGAGGGTTCAGGCGGGTTCAGAAATCGATTTGCAGACGGGAGAGGATGACCTGCTCGTCGGCGCGGGCGGTGCCGGCACCGGAGAACGACGTGGTTTCCCAGTTGAGGCCAATGAGCAGGTTGTCGGTGAGCACCCAGTTGGCGGCGGCGCCCCAGGCGGTGGCGTTTTGCACCGAGCCGGTTCGGGCGAAGCGTTCCGTCGCGTCGC
The DNA here is from genome assembly GCF_019679435.2 of Actomonas aquatica. Taxonomy (NCBI): domain Bacteria; kingdom Pseudomonadati; phylum Verrucomicrobiota; class Opitutia; order Opitutales; family Opitutaceae; genus Actomonas; species Actomonas aquatica. The sequence continues at coordinate 5,843,974 of NZ_CP139781.1, read as the reverse complement.
CGGCAAAGGCCGCCTCGTCGCCACGCAGGGTGTGGAAGCGCAGACCGAGTTCGAGTCCGCCCCATTGTCCCTGAGCCGGGTCAAACGGGCGCGCCGGGCGGAAGCCGCCGTAGGATGCGGACTCGCCGGTCACCACCCAGCCGAACTGCGCGGTCCAGGCATCGGTGTCGATCGTCTGTGCGGGACCGAGGCGGCTCACGTCGTAGGACGAGCGCACCCACTCGGTGAGAAAGCCAAACGGCCCAGCGTAGTAGGACAGAAAGGCGTTCAGCCGCGTGCGGTCGCCGTCGATGGTCACGCCGTCCGCGTAGCGGAAGAAGGTGTTGCGCCCCGAGGTGCGGTAGCGAATGCGGCGGTCCCGATCGGCGTCGGCGATCGTCACCTGCTCGGTGCCCGTCTGCGCCGCCAGACCGAGCGTCAGTCCGGCCAAGGGATGGTCCTTGGACGGGCGAAAGGGTTGGAGCGCGAGCCGGGCCTCGAGATCGAAGTCCCCGGAACTCAGGTTCGCGTTGGCCGACAGATCCGTGTCGTCGAGCGCCCCCGAGGTGACGCCCAGCGACCAATCCAGCACGCCGCCGCTCGTGGCGTGCCATTGCAGGCCGAGATCGCGCGTGGCGGTGAGGGTCGACGGCAGGCCGCGCTCCAGAAAGAGCGTTTTTGAAAACGACTGCAGGCGCTCGTAGCCCACCGCTGTCTTGATTTTCCCGATACGCACGAAGCTGTGCGGCGTCACCTGCACGTCGCCCCAGGCATCGAGGATGCGGACGGTGCCGGCGAGCTCGGGCATGAAGCGCCACTTGAGCGGGCCGGCCTGGCCCTCGACGACTGGACGCACGCGCCGCAGCGTCAGGTCCGTGGCGCCGTCAGCCGCATCGGGGAACCAGTGGGCGTCGACTTGAATGCGCGGCCGGATGCGCAACGCATAACTGCGATCGGCCGAGGTGACGACCAGCCCGCGGCGGTCGACGGTCGCGGTCGCTGTCGCGGACGTTGCGACCGGGACTGGCGCAGGAGTGGGCTGTGCTTCGAGCGCACGAAGCTTGGCGTCGAGCTGGCGGATCTGTTCGCGCAGCGCGGCGATTTCGCCGTCGTCAGTCGCGGCGGCGGCGGTCCACGGCGTGGACGCGCTCAGTAGCAGGGCGACCGCCATCGTGGCGGCGCGGGAGGAAGTGGAGTTCCACATGGGAGGCAAGGAGGAGCTTGGTCATGGGAACTTCCCGTGGTCGGGTCAGTTGATGGTGAGGATGGGAGGGAACAAAGGCCTCCGGCGGGTGGCCGGTAGGAAAAAGGAGGGGGGCGGTGCGTCACCGCGCGGGACTCAATCGCGGCCGGAGCCGCCGATCCGCGTTTTCTCGGTGCGCTCGATCTGAGTGACGCGGCCATCGTGCACCGTGAGCTGCACGACACCGTAGCGCAGCGATTCCACTTTCTCCTTCACCAGGAGCAGCCAGTCCGGCAGGACGGCGGTCTCAGGCGGATTGTGAGCGGACGCGTTCATGACGAGGATTCTTCGGATTGAGGTTCGGAAAAGAGGTGATGCAACAGGCCCTCCACCGGCTCGAGCCGGGCCGACTTTTTGAGGGAGGATTGCCGCCGCAGCGGTTGAGCGGGCCCGAAGTCGGGCACCACGCCATCACGCCGCATCTTGCGCAGCGTGACTTCGACGACGTCGCCGAGCGTGTAGCGGTCGAGGATCCCGGCGATGGCGTTGCGCACATCGAGCATGAGCATGCGCAGGCCGCAGTGGACCTCGTCGGGACACGAGCAGGGTTCGTAGGCCGACTGGCTCACGCAGCCGATGGGCGCGAGCGGACCATCGATGCGACGAATCACCTCGCCCATTCCGATGCGGTCGGCGGGTTTCGCCAGTCGGTAACCGCCAAAGCGCCCGCGTTGGGTTTCAACAATACCGCCCTCGCGCAGGCTCTGCAGGATCTGCTCCAGGAACTTCACGGGGATCTGCTCCTTGGCGGCGATCTGCGCGACCTGCAGCAAACCGGGACCGACCTCGGCCGCCATGCCGAGATCGATGAGGGCGCGGAGCCCGTATTCGCCTTTTTTGGAGAGCTTCATTGTGCAGCCCCTGAATCTTGATTGATTTAATGTGATTTCAGCAAGTGTTTTTTCCGGAGTGTTATCCGAAGGGCAGGATCAGAGCTTCAATCGCAGTCCGTCGTAAGCGATGCGCACACCTTCGGGCAGCTCGGCCTCGGTCTCGGCGTGATCGCTAAGGTGTGTCAGGTGGGTGAGATACGTAAGCGGCGCACCTATTTCCTGGGCGGCGGCCACCGCTTCACTGATCGACATGTGGCTCGGATGCGGTTGCGGGCGCAGACCATCCAGCACCACCACATCCGAATCGAGTGCGAGCGCGACGGCGTCGCGGGGCACCCGTTTGCAGTCGGTGTAATAGGTGAACTTCTTGCCGCTGCTGCGCTCGGTGAACACGAGTCCGAGGGTGTTGATACCGCCATGCGGCAGGAGCGTCGATTCGATGGTCCCCTGCTCCAGCTCGAGCCGCTCCGGCATCTCGGTGAGCTTAAACGCCGCATACCCCTTCACCACCGGGCGATCGAGAATGGCGTAGGGATAGATCGAAAGCACGCGGCTGATGCCTTCGTCGGTGGAGTAGACTTTGAGCGCCTCACCGCCGAGCAGATCGCAGAAGCGACGCAGGTCGTCCATACCGGTAATGTGATCGGCGTGACCGTGGGTAAGAATGAAGAAGTCGATCCAGTTCACCTTCTCGGCCACGCACCGCAGACGGAACTCCGACGGCGCATCCACCTGAATGTGCAGCCCGTCCATCACCACGTGAATGGACGCGCGAGTGCGCTTGTTGCGAGGGTCCGTAGAGGTGCACACAGCGCAGTCGCAGGCGATCATAGGAACGCCTTGGGAGGTGCCGGTGCCGAGAAAGATCACTTCCATGTCGCTCCACGGAATCCTCCCGCCGCGCCTTCGAAAAGGGCAAAAACGGGCGTAGCGCACCTTTAACAGATGCCCGTTGCGCGGCGCGCGAGCTTATCCCACCGTCCCGCCTGCTAAGATGCTCGAGCTGTTGTCCTGCCTCCTTCTGTTCGGCTTTTTGACCTTTGCCGTGGGTCCTCTGCTCATCCCCGCCCGTTGCGGCGATGGCGCCACTCGAGTCACGATGGGAATCGGCGCCAGTCTGCTACTAACCTACCTGGTGGGCTTTACCACCTACGCCTTGGCGCTACCCGCGACCGCGCTGTTCGGCACCGTCGCAATCGCGGCCGGACTGGTGGTGCGTCGGTGCACCGTCCTCATCGCCCTCTGGAGCGAAACCGATCTCCGGCACCTGATGCTGCTCTGGCTGGCGGTCGCCGCCTGGACCTGCGGTTGGGGTATGACCGTGCAGGTATTCTCCGGGGCGGGCTGGGCAGGTGACTGGGTCGAACACTACGAACGCGCCCTGTTCTTCGCCGAGCATTGGCCGGTCGATCACCTCTTTCTCTACCGCTATCCGCTGGCGGCGCGCCCCCCTTTGCTGAATGTGGTGATCGCCACCTATTTCGATCTCACCGGCGGAGGGTTCGGCACCTACCAACTTCTGATGCTGCTCACCGCCAGCGTGGTCTTCTGGCCCTTGGTGCTTCTGCAACGTCGCTTCGCCGGCGCCACCGCCAGCAACCCGATCTGGAGCGCGGTGCTGCTCATGGCCCTGCCCTCCTACGTGCAGCAAGCCACCTTCCTGTGGACCAAGCTGCAAACCGCCTTCTTCATCCTGCTGGCCTTCGCCCTCCTCCACCAAACGTTTCCGTCTCCTCGGTGGCGGAGCCGTATCGTCTTCCTCTGCCTGGCGGCGGCTGCCCTCACTCACTTTTCTGCCGGACCGTGGATCGCCGCGTTGGGTCTCGCGCTGGCCGTCGCCGGTCGTCTACCGAAATCATGGCGCCAGTGGCGTGACTGGATCGTCGACGCCGTGCCGGCCGTGCTGGTCAGCGCACCGTGGTTTATTTGGTCCTGTTGGCGGCTTGGCGTCACCACCACCTTCGGCTCCAACACCAGTCTCTCGCCGGGCATGGAGATGTCGTGGTCCCAGCGCCTCGAGTTCATGGAGGTCAACTTCCGCAGCACGCTCCTGCCCGCATTCCTGCGCGGCGACGGTGCCGGCACCGTTTTCGCCCACGACTCCCTCGGCCGATTTCGCGATGCCTGCTTTTTTCTTTTTCAATCCAATCTTCCCCTGCTCGCCGGCACGACTGGCTTCGCGATCGCCCTCTGGCTGCTCGCCCGACTGCCCCGCCCCTGGCCGCGCGACACCGGACGATTCTGGGCCGTGGTGATTCTCACTGCACTGGTGCTGGGGATCGCCACCCATAGCACTCCCAACCCGGACGGCGTCGCCAACATTTCGCTCCTCCCGCTAGCGCTGCTGGCGATCGCCTGGATCGCCGCCCGAGTGCCGACCTCCACCGCCCCCCGGCAATTGCTGGTGGCGGGTCTGTCCATCGATCTGCTCTTGGGCATTCTACTGCACTTTGGCGTGCAGTCCCTGCTGCTGCTGCGCTGGCTGTATCCGGATCTTAATGACATCGAACGGGTGCAGCTCGTCGGTCAGCCCGCGTGGGTCAATCTGCAATACGCCCAACTCTTCGAGGTTCGTCTGTTTTCCGCCCTGCCCGGCGGCGGCTATGTCGCCTCCGCTCTCCTCGCGACCGCGATCTCCCTCCTCTTGGTTTCCCATCGGCTCCGTCGTTCCTGCCAATGAAACCCACCGCCCCCGAAGTCGTCTTCCGCTACCTCAACCAACGCTCCAGCACGCCGCCGGAGCATTGTGACGCCATCATTGGATTCGGCCATTTCGACCAACGCATCGCCCGCCAATGTGGCGAGCTGTGGCGCGCCGGCGTCGCCCCGCGCATCATCTTCACCGGCGGTGTGGGCGCCGGCTCCGCCGACCTCGGCCAACCTGAAGCCCGGGCCTTTGCCGCCACCCTGCACGATATGTTGCCGGAGTTTCCCGCCGACGCACTGCTGCTCGAAACCGAGTCCACCAACACCGGCGAAAACATCCGCTACCTTTCGCTCAAGGCCAAGACCCTGCAGTGGCCGCTCACCTCCGTGGTGCTCGTGGCCAGCCCCTACCGCATGCGCCGTGTCGCCCTCACCTGGCGGGAACAGGGTCCCGGTGCCGGCAGCCGCTATTTCTGCGTGCCGCCGCTCACCACTTGGGACGAGGAATACCGCCTCTTCGCCGCCAAGGGAGAAAACCTGATCCGCCACCTGCCCGGCGAGATCGATCGGCTCACCACCTACGCCACACGCGGTTGGATCGCCCATACCGCCGTGCCCCTCGAAGTCGCCGCGGCGGCCGACAGCCTGCGCTGAGCCTCTCGCCTCCCCACTCGACCGCCACACAAAAAAACCCGCCCCGCGCGAGCGGGACGGGTTTGTAGAATAATTTTGGATACGTTGGTCGAACGACCGGGCGATCAATACATGCCGCCCATGCCGCCCATGTCACCGCCGCCGGCGGGCATCGGGTCCTTCTTCTCCGGGATCTCGGTGATCATGCACTCGGTGGTGAGGAGCAGACCGGAGATGGAGGAAGCGTTCTGGAGCGCGGTGCGGGTGACCTTGGTCGGGTCGACGACGCCGGCCTTCAGCAGGTCGACATACTCGTCGGTCGCGACGTTGTAGCCGTTGGAGCCCTTGCTCTTGAGCACGGTCTGAACGACCACGCCACCGTCGACACCGGCGTTGGCGCAGAGCTGCTTGAGGGGAGCCTCGATGGCGCGACGCACGATGGTGGAACCGATCTTCTCGTCGCCTTCGAGGGCAACGTCGTCGATGGCCTTGGCGGTGCGCAGGAGCGCGACGCCACCACCGGGGACGATACCTTCTTCCACCGCAGCGCGGGTGGCGTGCAGGGCGTCTTCCACGCGGGCCTTCTTTTCCTTCATCTCGGCCTCGGTCGCGGCGCCGACGTTGATGACGGCCACGCCACCGGCGAGCTTGGCGAGACGCTCCTGGAGCTTCTCGCGATCGTAGTCGGAGGAGGTCTCCTCAATCTGACGACGGATCTGCTTCACGCGACCCTGGATGTCGGAAGCCTTGCCGGCGCCTTCAACGATGGTCGTGTTTTCCTTGTCGACGACGATGCGCTTGGCCTTACCGAGATCGGACAGCTCGACGTTCTCGAGCTTGATGCCGAGGTCCTCGGTGATGCACTTGCCACCGGTGAGGACGGCGATGTCTTCGAGCATGGCCTTGCGGCGATCGCCGAAGCCCGGAGCCTTGACGGCGCAGACGTTGAGGGTGCCGCGGATCTTGTTGACCACGAGAGCGGCGAGGGCCTCACCCTCGATGTCCTCAGCGATGAGGAGGAGGGGCTTGCCGGTCTTGGAGACCGACTGGAGCAGCGGGAGGAGATCCTGCAGGGAGGAGATCTTCTTCTCGTGGATCAGCACGTAGGCGTCCTCGAGGACAGCCTCCTGGGCCTCCTGGTTGGTGGTGAAGTAGGGGGAGAGGTAACCCTTGTCGAACTGCATACCTTCGACGACGTCGAGGGTGGTCTGGATCGACTTGGCTTCCTCGACGGTGATGGTGCCGTCCTTGCCCACCTTGTCCATGGCGTCGGCGATGATGTCACCGATCTCGGTGTCCCAGTTGGCGGACACGGTCGCGACCTGGCGGATCTCTTCGCGGTCGTTGACCTTCTTGGAGATCTTGTGGAGCTGGGCAACGGCGGCCTCGACGGCCTTGTCGATGCCGCGCTTGAGGAAGATCGGGTTGGAACCGGCGGCGACGTTCTTGAGACCTTCGCGGTAGATGGCCTCGGCGAGCACGGTCGCGGTGGTGGTGCCGTCACCGGCGTTGTCGGAGGTTTTGGAAGCGACTTCCTTCACCATCTGGGCGCCCATGTTCTCGTAGGCGTCCGGAAGCTCGACTTCTTTGGCGACGCTCACGCCGTCCTTGGTGACGGTCGGGGAGCCGAATTTCTTGTCGATGACGACGTTGCGGCCCTTCGGACCGAGGGTGACTTTGACGGCGCGGGAGAGGAGCTCGACACCCTTCAGGATCTTGGAGCGGGCGGCTTCGTCGAAGAGAAGTTGTTTGGCGGACATATGCTTAAGTTATTCTTTTGTGTTTAAACTTTGGATACGGAGGCGAACGCCGGATCAGACGATCACGCCGAGGATGTCGTCTTCGCGGACCAGCTTGTATTTCTGACCGTCGACCTTGACCTCGGAACCGCCGTAGGGGCTGAGGAGCACCATGTCACCGACCTTCACTTCGAAGGCGGCGGCTTTGCCGTTCTCGTCCTTCTTGCCAGTGCCGAGCGCGATGACCTTGGCCTCTTGGGGCTTTTCCTTGGCGGCGTCCGGGATGATGATGCCACCACGGACCTGTTCCTTTTCCTCGATGTGCTGCACGAGCACGCGATCACCGATGGGCTTAATGCTTACTTTGGCCATATGATTGGGTTGTTTGGATGTTTGTTGGGATAAGGTTGTTGATTTGTAGGATCACAAAAAGCGCACCGCAGGTGACGGGGTCACTCACGGTGCGCGAAAGGATTTAGCTCTTCTTCTTGTCGTCTTCGTCGTCGACGACCTCGAAGTCGGCGTCGACCACGTCGCCGTCGGACTTCTTTTTGTCGGACTTCGGCTCGGCGCCACCTTGGGCGGCAGCAGCGGCAGCGGCGGCAGCCTGCTCGGGATCAACCCCAGCGGCTTGGGCGGCTTCAGCGGCCTTGGCGTAGAGTTCCTGGCCGACCTTGGAGAGGTTCTCCATCGCGGCCTTCATCTTGTCGAGGTCACCGGACTCGAGGTCCTTCTTGGCCTCGGTGATGGCGGGCTCGATCTTGGCCTTCACGTCGTCGGGCAGCTTGTCGCCGTTGTCCTTCAGCGCCTTCTCCATCTGGTAGATGGTGGAATCGAGCTGATTCTTGGTCTCGACGGACTCCTTGCGCTTCTTGTCTTCCTCGGCGTGGAGCTCGGCTTCCTTGGTCATCTTCTCGACTTCGTCGGAGGAGAGACCGGAGGAGCCTTGGATGGTGATCTTCTGCTCCTTGTTGGTGCCAAGATCCTTGGCGGTCACGTGGAGGATGCCGTTGGCGTCGATGTCGAAGGTGACCTCGATCTGCGGCGTGCCGCGCGGTGCCGGCGGGATGCCGTCGAGGCGGAAGGTGCCGAGGTTCTTGTTGTCCTTGGCCATCGGGCGCTCGCCTTGGAGGACCACGATTTCGACGGAAGGCTGGTTATCCGAGTAGGTGGAGAACGTCTGCGACTTCTTGGTCGGGATGGTGGTGTTGCGCGAGATCATCGCGGTGGAGACACCACCGGCGGTCTCGATGCCGAGCGTGAGCGGAGTCACGTCGAGCAGGAGCACGTCACGCACGTCGCCCTGGAGCACACCGCCCTGAATGGCGGCGCCGATCGCGACGACTTCGTCCGGGTTCACGCCTTGGTGCGGCTGCTTGCCGGCGAGTTCGCGGGCGAGTTGCACCACCTTGGGCATGCGGGTCATACCGCCGACGAGAACGAGCTCATCGATGCCGGCCGAATCGAGATCGGCGTCCTTGAGACAGGAACGGAACGGCGCAATGGTGCGCTCAAAGAGCGAATCGCAGACCTGCTCCATCTTGGAGCGGGAGAGGGTGATGTTAAGGTGCTTCGGACCGGACGCGTCGGCCGTGATGAACGGCAGGTTGATGTCAGTCGACTGCGCGGAGGAGAGCGCGATCTTCGCCTTTTCGGACTCTTCCTTGAGGCGTTGGAGGGCCATCGGATCGGAGCGGAGGTCGATGCCCTGCTCGGACTTGAAGGTGTCCACGAGGAAGTTGATCAACGCCTCGTCCCAGTTGTCACCGCCGAGGTGGGTGTCACCGTTGGTGGCCTTCACCTCGAAGACGCCGTCACCGATCTCGAGGATGGACACGTCGAAGGTGCCACCGCCCAAGTCATAAACCGCGATCTTCTCGTCGGACTTCTTGTCGAGACCGTAGGCCAGCGAAGCGGCGGTCGGCTCGTTGATGATGCGGAGCACCTCGAGGCCAGCGATCTTGCCGGCATCCTTGGTGGCCTGACGCTGGGCGTCGTTGAAGTAAGCGGGGACGGTGATGACCGCCTGGGTCACGGCGCCACCGAGGTAGGCCTCGGCGTCGGCCTTGAGCTTCTGCAGCACGAAGGCAGCGATCTGCTGCGGCGCGAACTGCTCGGTCTTGTCGCCCACCTGCGCCTCGATGTAAGCGTCGCCATTCTTACCTTCGACGACCTTGTAGGGCAGGTTCCGGGCCTCCTCGGAAACCTCCGAGAACTTGCGACCGATGAGGCGCTTGGCCGAGAAAATGGTGTTGCGCGGGTTCGTCACGGCCTGGCGCTTGGCGGCTTGGCCCACCAGGCGTTCACCGGACTTGGTGAAAGCGACGATCGAAGGCGTGGTGCGGGCGCCCTCCGCGTTGGGGATGACCACCGGCTCTCCGCCATCCATAGCGGCCATGCAGGAGTTGGTGGTGCCTAAATCGATTCCGAGAATACGGCTCATGCCCACCTGTTAAGCAATGCACGTGCCCACCCACCCAAAGACGACGTATAACACTGAAAGGTAGTTACTTACAATTTATTAAACCGCTCCCACCGACGCGCTGAGCGCCAAAAGCCGCGACGCGATGACACAGTTGGTGTCACACCCCGCCACCGGTGTGTCAGACGGTGTCCCACCTTGTGCGCACTTGCGCCGCGATCGGGGATCCCCACCCTGCCTCGCGTGGAGACCGAGATCATCGTCCCGGAAGAACTCGCCGTCATGACCCTGCCCGACGTCGCGTTTTTTCCCCAAGCCCTCATGCCGCTGCACATCTTCGAGCCGCGTTATCGCCAGATGCTACGCACCGTGCTCGACACTCACCGCATCTTTGCCATCGCCGGTCTCGCTCCCGACTCCGATCCCTCCGAAGAACGCGGCCAACGCATCGCCACCGCCGGCATCGTGCGCGCCTGCAACCAAAACGCCGACGGCACCTCCAACCTCCTCCTCCAAGGTCTCGTGCGCGTCGATTGCGAAGCCGTCCTCCGCGAAGAGCCCTACCGCGTCATCCGCGCCCGTCCCCTCACCAGCACCGCCGGTGCCTCCGACGACGAGAACAACCGCCTCCGTCGTCGCCTCGAACGCCTGATCGCCCTCAAACGCCAACTCGGCGCCCCCCTCCCCGACGGCTTTTCCCAATTTCTCCGCACCGTCGATGACGCCGAGACCTTCGTCGACCTCGCCGCGTTCACCCTCTGCGACGACACGCCCCTCAAGCAAAAGCTGCTCGAGACCCTCGACGTGCATGAGCGCCTCCAGCTCTACGGTCGCGCCCTCCGCGACGAAGTCGATCGCCTCTCCCTGTATCGCAAACTCCAGGGAAACCTCCCGGACGACGACATCCCCAATAACTGAGCCCGCCCCCGGTCTCAGCTACGGGCGCTTCGAAGCTGCCGGCGACTGGTGAACGGTCCGCCCCGACGCCCTTCCATTCTTCGCGCCCGCGGTGCAGCTTCTTCGGCGCGTTCGGCTCGTCCGTCCGCGTTCACCGCCCCTACCCCGTTCATCCTCTACCCCCGCCTGCCCCGTGAAGCGTTCTCTCTTCTCCGGCGCGGCGCTGCTACTCGCCTCCGCGACCGCCGCCCTCGCTGCCTCCGCCCCCAACCGCATCACGATCGACGTCGACGACGTCATCGACCAGATCGATCCCCGCATCTACGGCGTCTTCATGGAGCCGATCGGGGTCGAACGGGAGGACTTCAGCTACAACACCCTCTACGGGCCCCTCTACAACCCCGACGCCCCCGACGCCAACGCCGACGGCTGGCGCACCGGCATGCTCGACGCCGCCCGCGAGCTCCAACTCACCAACATGCGCTGGCCCGGCGGCAACTTCGTCGCCAACTACGATTGGCGCGACGGCATCGGCCCGCAGGCCGACCGCCCCGCCCGCCGCGAACTCGCTTGGGGGGTCATCGAACCCAACACCGTCGGCACCGACGAGTGGGTCCAGCTCAACGCCCTCCTCGGCACCGAAAACGTCGTCTGCATCAACATGGGCACCGGCACCGCCCTCGACGCCGCCCACTGGGTCGAATACTGCAACGGCCCGCTCGGCACCTACTGGGCCGACAAGCGCGCCGCCTACGGCCACCCGGAACCCTTCGGCATAAAATACTGGTGCCTCGGCAACGAGGTCGACGGCGAGGGGTGGATCATCGGCTACAAGAACGCCGAGGACTACGTGAAGTTTGCCCGCGTCGCCGCCCGCGCCATGCAACGCAGCTCCCCCGACACCGAGCTCTCCTTCATCGCCAACGGCTCCTCCAACTACAAAGACACCCTCGATTGGATCGACTGGAACTGGACCGTCATCAAAGAGCTCCACGACGTCGCCGACTACATTTCCCTCCACCGCTACTGGGACAACACCGACGACTACTACACCTTCGTCGGCGAGCGCGCCGTCGATCTGCAGGAGAAAATCGACATCACCGTCGGCCAGATCAAAGCCGTCTCCACCACGGTCAAAGCGCCGCCCATGCACATCTCCTTCGACGAGTGGGCCCCACCCATCTACGGCGGCCACCTCAACACCCTCGCCATCACCCAGTTCCTCAACGCGTTCATCCGCAACGCCGACTACATCAAGATGGCCAACTACACCCTGCTCACCTCCTTCCTCTCCCGCGATATGGAGACCGGAGCCACCTACAAGTCTCCGTCCTTCTACGCCTTCAAGGCCTTCTCCACCCGCGCCCACGGCAACGCCCTGCGCCCCGCCGTCGTCTGTGACACCTTCGGCGTTGACGAGTATTACACCGCCATCCCCTACCTCGACGTCACCACCGTGCACAACCCGGAGACCGGCGAGCTCATCATCAACGTCGTTAACCGCCACCGCGACGAAGCCCTCACCACCGAGATCACCAACGTCAGCGGCACCCTCGCCGCCACCGCCCACTACATCGAGTTCAACAGCGAGCACCTCGACAACCGCCCCTACACCTACGCCGACCGCGCCGACTACGAGCCCACCGAGCACGAACTCCCCACCACGGGCGATTCCCTCACCCACACCTTCCCTGCCCATTCGTTCACCCAGATCCGTGTCGCCCTCACCCGCAACTGACCTGCCGGACGGGAGTTTCGCCTCCGCAGTCAGGCCGGTCCGTCCCCCTCCCAAAACAAGGCTTGCGCTGCCCTAGCGCGCGGGTTTTCTCCCTCATCCCTACAGCGCCGCTTTAGCTCAGTTGGTAGAGCAGCTCATTCGTAATGAGCAGGTCGTCGGTTCGAGTCCGACAAGCGGCTCCAGTTTTGAATTCGAATCGAGTTCAAAACTGCCCGCCGAAGCCTCGCGAAGGAGGGCTCTCGTCAATCAGGCACTCCGTGCGCTACGGCGCCTCCACCGGAATATACCGCGACACCCAGTCGAAAAACGCCGACCAATTCGGCAGCGTCGTGTGACCACCGTGATGCTGCCGCCAAGCGATCTCGCCGCCGTCGATGGCCACGCCTTCGTCCGGATACTCCGCCGTGCCGAGGCTCTTCTGGCCGAGCAGCTCGTAAACCGGCCCGGCTTCCACGCCCGCCAGGAACATGCCGCGGTGATCGAGCCAATGGCCCTCCACCTCACTTGCACCAACGCTGATAAAAATCGGTCGCGGCGCACACAGCGCGAGCAACTCGTGCGCGTCCACCGGCAGGTCATCCCAATCCAGCGGGCCCGCATACTTCATGAAGTTGCCGGCCATCCAATGGTTGGCGTAGTCGCCCGCCAAGTTCTCCACCCGCTCGCCAAAATCGCGGCGCAGCAACTTGCCGCCGCCCGCGCCCGACGAGCCGATGAACGCCACCGGGAAACGCTCGTCAAAAGCCATCGCGACCGCGACCGCCTTGCCGTAGCGCGACAGCCCTTCGAGCACGACCTTGTCGCCATCGACCGCCGCATCCGTCTCGAAAAAGTCCAGACAACGACTGGCGCCCCAGGCCCACGCCCGCAGCGCCCCCCATTCATCCGGCGCCCGAATCTGCCCCTTGGCCGTGAGGCCGATCACGCCCTGATTGATGCCCGCACCGTTGTCGGCCTGAAAACTCGTCGGCACCATCGACGCCGACGCCCAGCCGCGGGCCAACACCTCTTCCTCCCACGTCGGTCCCGGCGGCCGCGGGAACATCGCCATGATCGCAGGCGGCCAACCAAAGTTTAACACCGCCGGCACCGCCCCCGTCGCATCCGCCCGCACGCTGACCGTAAGCGCGATCGCCACCTCGACAAACGGATACGCGCTGTTGTCCAGCCGCCCTTCCAAGCGCCGCGTGATGACCTCGAACGGGCCTTTTCGCTCGGGGTATTCGTCCACCACCACCCACGTCACCTCCGGCACCCCGGCCGGGATGTGCCCATAAACCTCGCTCTCAAACTGCGCCACGATCTCCGGACGACGCACCTGCCACCAGGCCTCGGCCGTTTCCACCGGTTCACCCGCTTCGGTCGTAAGCGGATCCGGCAGATCGGGGAAACGGGTCGCTTTGCTTTCGTCGTAATTCACCGCATTCGGCGAGTCCGGGTTGTTCGGATCCGCCCCCGGCCGCGTGTCGTCGATGCCCAACTTATCCAGCATCGCCCGCCGCGCCGTCGCGTTGGTCAGTTTCTGCGGCGGAAGTTGTCCGCGCTGCAGCGCCGGCAACCAGTTTTCATTCGAACGCCGATAATACTCCGCCTGTGAATCGTTCACGTTCTGGTGCCCCGACTCCGGCAGCACGACCACCTCGGTATAACTCGGCACCTGATTGATCGCAGCATACACGCCCGCCGGCGGACACACCGTATCCTGCAACCCCACGCCCACCAACATCGGCGCCCGGATGCGCGACGCAAAGTTGGCGATGTCGTAGTAGCGGCTCGCCTCCCGCACCGCCACGGCCGAGCGCGCTTCGGTCTTTTCATACCAACGCGGAAACGCCGGCTCACGTCCCTGCTCCGGCGCCAGCATGTCGGCCCCAGCCGGCACCAAGGCCAACGCTGCCGTGATATCCGGGTGCAGTCCCGCCGTCACAAAAGTCTGCTGCCCGCCCTGACTCGTGCCCATCACCACCAGGGTCTCGCCATTCCAATCCGGCCGCGACTTCAGGTATTCGACCGCGCGGTAGCACGACAGATACATGCGCAGGAAATAGCTCGTATCCGGATCGTCATTACCGATCTCCCAATAGTCCTTGAGCGGCCCTTCGCGCTGCGCCTCGTAAAACGCCTCCGGCTCATCGATCGGCAAATCATGCGGCAGGATATTGAGCGTGAGCCAACCCTCCTCCGCCCGCTCCGTCACCCAATCAGGCTTCAGGCCATACACCCCCGCCCACTGCACAATCAGCAATGCGGGCAGTTTCTCGTCGCCCTCCGGCCGCGCCAACTGACCGTTGATGTGTGAGCCCCGGATGTTGTCCATCGTGAGGTGCCAGTAGTCGACCCCCTCGGCCTCCGTCTCGACCGACGTCAGTCGTGTGTTCGCCGACACCGCTGCCAGCTCCGCCAACTTCGCCGCCCAGAACGCGTCAAAATCATCCGGCGCGCCCACCGCGGACTGGATGTTCTGCGGCGAGGCAATCGCCCCACTGCGCACCACCTGTTCCTCGCCTTCGTCGTCCGTCCAGCGCACCTCCAGTAGCATCGAGTCCGGCCGATCAATCTTCACCGTCAACGCGGTGGTTTGATCACGCTCCCACATGATGAGGCCACCCAACACTTCGGTCGCGCCACCGCGCAAAAATTTAAAATGCGCATCCGTCGGCGGTGCTTCGTCGGATTGTGCGGCATCAGCCACCCAACGCACCGTCCAGGTCGGTTTGGCGCCCGCCCAATACACGCCCTCCGCGGAGTCGCGCTCCAATTTGATTTCACCGGCGCTGACGCAAAGCGCGACGACCGGTAAAAGGCTGAGTTGAGCAAAACGACGAAGGGAAGAACAGGGCTGCAACATGGGGAGACAGGGGACCCTCAGCCTGCCTCGCTCGCCGACCGCTGCCAAGAGCTTAGCCTCCGCCGCTCACCACATCTGGCTGAACGCTCAACGCGCGAACGTGACAAGGCCCGCGCGCTCCGCCACATTCCGCCTCCGCCGATGACGCCGACCACTCCCTCCTCCCCCGCCGATCTAGCCGCTTACTTCGACCTGCGCTGGCGGGTCCTCCGCCAGCCTTGGGACCAACCGCGCGGATCCGAACAGGACGACCACGATGCCATCGCGTTCCACCTCATGCTGCGCGACGATACCGACGGCACGCCCATCGCTGCCGGCCGTCTGCACGAACCCGAACCCGGTATCGGCCAAGTGCGCTACATGGCGGTCGCCGACACCCACCGCGGACAGGGTCTGGGCAGCGTCATTCTGCGTGGACTTGAGGCCGAAGCCGTGCGCCGCGGTTACCGCCGGCTGAAGCTCAACGCCCGCGAAACCGCGATCCCCTTTTATGCCAGTAACGGTTTTGTGGATACCGGCCCCGCCCCCACCGCCTTCGGCATCCCTCACCGCGCCATGGCCAAAGAGATCGGCGGGTGAATCGCCCAACCGTAGGCCGCGAGCTTGCTCGCGCTACCCCTGCCCCTCGGCCTCAGCCCCGGGCCTCGACCTACGCCTCCCCCAGCCGCCCCTCGTGCAGCACCAACTGCCGATCCGTGCGCGCCGCGTGCGCCGGGTTGTGCGTGACCAGCACCAGCGTGGTCTGCGTTTCCCGGCAAAGCTGCAGCAACAGGTTGATCACTTCGTCGCCGGTGCGCTCGTCCAGATTGCCCGTCGGCTCATCGGCCAACAGCAACTCCGGTCGGTTCATCAACGCCCGCGCCACCGCCACCCGCTGACGTTCCCCGCCCGAAAGTTTGGCCGGCACATGCTGCGCTCGCTCCGCCAAACCCACTCGCAACAACAACTCCGCCGCCCGCGCCCGTTCGGTTTTGCCTACGCGGCCCACCATGCGCGCCGCCATGAGCACGTTGTCGAGCGCGGTGAGTTCCGGGATCAGGTAGAAGGACTGAAACACCATGCCGAGGAAACGGCCGCGACGCGCCGCATCGAGTTTGGCGCTGCCGCCCCACCGCACTTCGCCGCCATCCACCGTGTCCAGTCCGGCCAGCAGATGCAGCAGGGTCGATTTGCCCGAGCCCGATTCGCCGCGGATGCTCACACTCTCTCCCGCCAACACCTCGATCGCGACATCCTGCAACACCTGCAGCTTGCGCTCGCCGCTCACAAACG
Source organism: Actomonas aquatica (assembly GCF_019679435.2). Classification (NCBI taxonomy): domain Bacteria; kingdom Pseudomonadati; phylum Verrucomicrobiota; class Opitutia; order Opitutales; family Opitutaceae; genus Actomonas; species Actomonas aquatica. The sequence goes on along the minus strand of NZ_CP139781.1, from coordinate 5,827,724 downwards.
ACTTCGCCACGCCACGCGCCGCCAACACCGCATTCGCACTCGCACTGGAAGTCGCCGCACTCATTCGGATCGCAGGGCCTCCACCGGTTGCAGTCGCGCCGCTCGCCACGCCGGCAGGATGCCCGCCAGCGCCGAGATGAGAATGGCCGCGCCCACGATCAGGCTGAGATCCTGATTAGAGAGGTAGGCCGGCAGATTGCTGAATTCATAAAAGCGCAACAACGCCTCCTCGCTGCCGGTCAGCCGCGTAAAGAGCGCGATCATGTCGTTGCGGAAATGCAGCACGGTGAAACCGAGCGCCACGCCCGCCCCCGTGCCGGCCAGACCGATGATGAGCGCCTGCCAGCAGAAGCACAGCGCGACGTCCCGCGCCCGCCCGCCCATCGCCCCGAGCAGCCCGATCTCGCGCGTCTTGCGCACCACCGAAATGAGCAGCGAACTCGTGACCGAAAACGCCGCCACCACGATGATGAACAGCAGCAGGAAAAAGATCATGTTCTTCTCCAGCTGCACCACGAAGAGGAAGTCCTGATTCGAATCCATCCACGACCGCGCAAACGCGCCCGGCGCGACCTCCGGCAAGGTCGCATTGAGTCCGCGCGCCGCCCGATCCGGATCCACGCCGTCGCGCAGTTTCACGCTGTAACCGTGCACCTCGTCGCCCAGCCCGTAGAGCTCCTGCATGCGCCGCAACGTCACCAAGACCGTGCTGCTATCGAGGGATTGATGACCGATCTCGAAGATGCCCACGACCTCCAACTCACGCGGCAACATCACCTCGTCGCCCTTCATCTTCTCCAGCAGCAGCGGCGAATACACCTCGACCACGCTGCCCAACGTCGCGCCGATCGAATACGCCAGTCGTGAACTCAGGATGATCGAATCGTCGTCGAGATCGTCGAGCGAACCGACCCGCACGTAGTCGGCCAGCGGCACCACCGAGTTGATGCGGTTCACGTCGATGCCCTGCATGCCCGGGAAGGTCGGCTTGTAGTTGTATTCCAACATCACCACGCCCTCCGCAAACGGCGTCACGCCCACCACGTCGGGCGAATCGGTGATCGTCGCGATGACGTCTGCGTTGTTGGGCAAAAACCCGCGTGAACGCACCTGCACCTCCCCCTGCGTATCCACGATCATGCGACGGATCTCCCGGCCGAAGCCGCCCATCACGCTGATCGAGACAATCAGCAGCGCCACGCCCAGCATCACCCCCAGCATCGAGATCGCCGTAAAAAACGGAAACCGCTTCCCCGACGGGAATAGCTGTTTAAGGGCGAGATAGAGGGACCAGGGCACGGAAAAGCGATCAGCGATCAGCCCTTAGCTGTCAGCCATATTCATCAAAGGTTCCGTCAGCAGCTGACTGCTGATCGCTGAAGGCTGAACGCTCGGCGCAGCTCAGCTGCCCGGTCGCAGCTGCGGGAACAGGATCACGTCGCGGATGCTTTCCGCGCCGGTCAGCAGGATGCAGAGGCGATCGATACCGATGCCCATGCCACCCGCCGGGGGCATGCCGTGCTCGAGCGCGAGCAGGAAGTCGTTGTCGACCTTCTGCGTCTCTTCGCCGGCCTGCGCCTCAAACATGGCGCGCTGCACGTCGGGATCGTTCTGCTCGCTGTAAGCCGGGGCGATTTCCATGCCGCCGATGGTGAGCTCAAACACGTCGAGCACGCTCGGATCCTCCTGATTGAGCTTGGCCAACGGGCACAGCTCCTTGGGGAGGTGGGTGACGAAAGTCGGCTGAATGAGGGTCGGCTCGATCTTCTTGGAGAAGATCTCGTTGGTGACCTCGTAGTCTTCCCACGCGGGGTTGACCTTGCATCCCAGCGCTTCGGCCTTGGTGATCTTCTCCTCCTTGGAGAGTTCAAACCAGCCCGGTTCACCGGTGGCTTCGCGCAGCAAATCCTTGTAGGTGACTTCACGCCACTCGCCGTCAAACTCGATCTCCTCGCCGCTGGCGGCGTGCTTGATGCGGGTCGTGCCCAATACCTCGCGGCAGATCGACTGCAGCATGTCCTTCACCAGCGTCATCATGCCGCGGTAGTCACTGTAGGCCTGATACACCTCGAGCATGGTGAACTCGGGATTGTGGCGCGGGGAGATGCCCTCGTTGCGGAAGTTGCGGCCGATCTCGAAGACGCGATCGATGCCGCCCACGAGCAGGCGCTTCAGATAAAGCTCGAGCGAGATGCGCAGCACGAAGTCGACGCCGAGCGCATTGTGGTGAGTCTCAAACGGACGCGCCGCCGCGCCACCGGCCACCGATTGCAGGACCGGGGTCTCGACCTCGAGGAAGCTGCGCTCCTCCAAAAAGCGGCGGATCTGCGACACGATCTTCGAGCGTGTGATGAGGCGTTCGCGCGACTCTTGGTTGACCACCATGTCGAGGTAACGCTGACGATAAACCTTCTCGGCGTCGGACAGGCCGTGCCACTTCTCGGGCAACGGGCGGAGCGCCTTTGACACGACGGTGAAGGACTCGACGCGCACGGTGATCTCACCGGTCTTCGTCTTGAAGAGCTTGCCGGTCACGCCGATGTAGTCGCCCAGGTCGCACTGCTTCTTGAAGACGAGGTAACGTTCCTCGCCGAGCACGTCCTTGCGGAAGTAGAGCTGGATGATGCCCGCCTGATCCTGGATCTTCACGAACGAGCTGCCGCCCTGCACGCGGAAGGTGATGAGGCGGCCGGCCACGGTGACCTCGACGGTCTCGTCCTCGCCCTCGACGTAGAGCGCTTTGGCGTCGGTCGAAAAGTGAGTGGGCGTCACGTTGCTGCGAAACGGGTCGTCGCCCATTGCGCGCAATTCGGCCAGCTTCTGCCGCCGCACGGCATGTTGGTCGTGGCTATTATCTACCGGTGTCTTCTCGCTCATGGAATCGGCCACCGTGGAAAGTCGCGCCTGCGAGGGCAAACCCAAAGGCAGCCGCGTCTCCGGCCCCCCGCCAAACAGGGTTTGCGCCCCGCCAGCCGAATATCCATGACTCAGGCGCTGGCCGGCAACCCACCCCTCCCGATGAATTTGCACCTGCCCCGCCTGTCCCTCGCCGGATTCGGGATGATCGCCGCAGCGGCGTCAGCCCAAGTCTGGGAGAAAGACCCCACCTTCGCCCCTGAGATCGTCGAGGAAACGCCACACTCGTTGTCGGCATCAGCCGACAACGCCGGTCGTTTCTGGCTCCACAGCACGGATCGCCCCTTCACGCATATCAATGGTGCCCGGTATTCCGGTCTGGCTCGGCTCACCCCCAACGGTGAACTGGACCCTTCGCTGCCTGACGCCGATCGCACGACGTATCCGGTCGTGTTGGCGCATACGGCCGACGGAGGCGCTTGGGTGCAATGGCGACGCCACTACTCGGGCATCGACTTCGCGCAGCCTATCCCCACCTGGGAGCGACTCACCAAATTGCGTGAGGACGGTAGCATTGATCCCGCGGTCGCCCCGATCGAACTGGAGGAGTTTGTCGCCCAAGCCGTCGTGCTGCGTGACCAATCACTCGTGATCCGCTCCTTGGACGCATTCGAAATCGACGGGTATTCGCGCAACCAAATCGCGCGATTTTACGCCAACGGACTCCTCGACCCGATCTATGCTCCGCCGCTGGATCCAGACCTTCGCGTAGTTCGTCTGCTGCCGCCCGACGCAACGGGTCGGGTCGTAATCTGGCTGCAGCAAGGCTACGGCTCTGACCGCGTAGATGTTCTGCAACGTCTTCTGAACGACGGCAGCATAGACCCTGATTTTGAATGGCGCGCCCCGGGCCTCGACGCGCAGCAACTGCTGATCGACGGAGACCGGGTGATCACCCTCACTCGCCACTCATTGCGGGCCTTCAACCTCCTGGGGAAACAGGTATTCGAACACGACTTCCGTGAAGATTTCCCGGGGTTCGATATCCTTCTCACCCACCTTCACCCCCTGCCCAACCGTCGTTTCGCTCTAACGATCCAATCCCTAGCTCAAGGAACGACTCAAACGGTCAAAACCATCACAATCGAAGCCGACTTGCAGATGTCATCGATCTGGCCGTCACCGTTCAGCGAGCCGGAGAGCGCCTCCATTCTCGCGGTCGCGAGCGATGGATCGATGCTGCTTCGCGGCTTTTTCGATGAAGGGGCGGTCAGCTCGGGCACTTGGTCGTGGGCGATACGCTCCGATACGAACCTGCAACTGATTGATCTGCATCCTGCTCGGCGAGTCGCCGGTAGCGTCCAAACCCTCTCCGCCGCCGACTCCACCGGTGCCGTAACCATCACCGGAAATTTCACTCACATCAACGGACACACACGTGACGGTGTCGCGCGCTTTCTCGCCGACGGTTCACTCGATTCGCATTACGCCCCACCGCGCGTTTACCCACTGCTGGCCCTGCGCGACGGCGGTCAGATCGCCCTGCAACGGGTGCCTCCCGCAAACGTCGGCCAACCACGGAGCGAGCGGATTGTAAAACTCACGGCCGCCGGTGACGTGGAGCCGCTTGAGCAGCTTCCCCCGGAAGTCGATCCGGATGCCCTCACATGGCTGTGCGAAGGTAATTCCGGGGAATGGCTCGTCGCATGGCACGACTGGAGCACCGGCACTTCGGTTACTCATCTGCTCTGGCTCAACCGCGACGGTTCCGAGGCCCGCCGCTTGCCTACCACCTTTTCCGTCCCCGGTAGTCACCCGGGCAGCGCCGATTCCGCCGACTTCATCGACCTGCCGAGTGTTTCCAGTCAAGGCATCATCGACGAAGGGGTCGAACTCGACGACGGCTCTCTGCTCATCGCCGCTCGATACCTCGCGCAGACCGAAGACCAAACTGGCCTTGTATTTCACCTGAATTCCTCTGGTGAGCTGGATGCATCCTTCACGATCCAGTTGCCCGACCATTTTCTGGCCAACCAGGTGATCCTCGATCCCGCCGGCGACATTCTGCTGATCGGTCGCTTCCGCAACGACCTCACCCGCACGGAAGTCGCGCTGCGGTTCCATGCCAACGGCAGCCTAGACCCAACGTTTGCCCCGCCACTCGACCGTCCCTTCTACGACCTCAAGCCGCTCAGCGAGCAACGTTATCAAAGTGGCGCAGAATTACTGAATTCCACCGGCTGGCCGGAACCCCTGCTGACGCCCACGCTCCAGCCCACCTATCTCGGCAATGCCACCCTTTCCTCCCTGCAGGCGCTCTGGGCTGTGCCCCGTGACAACAATAGTGTGTTTGATCTACCCCTGTTCGCCCCCACTTTTCCGACCGAATACGGCACCCTCGCGCGGTTCACGCGCGCGACAACGTCCAGTCTGGTCGTGCCCCCTACGGAACGGACCGTCGTCGCGGGAGAACCAGCGTCGTTCACGTTGGGCCTCAGCACTCTTGAGAATGCATCCATCCAATGGCTCAAAGACGGGATTCCCGTCGCCGGGGCCACGGACCCCCACTTGGAGTTTGCCTCTGCCTCACCCTCCGATGCCGGAGCCTACCACGCCGTCATTTCCTATCCTGCCAACGGAGCAACTCCGACCATTCACGAGACCCAAGTCGCGCAGCTCTCGGTGCAGCCCAACACCACCCGTTTGACGAATTTTTCGGGCCGTAGTCAGGTTTCGGATACAGACCCGCAAGTCGCGGGCTTTGTGCTGCGCGGCGGCACGCCTCAGGAGCTGCTTATACGTTCCATCGGTGAGGGGCTTCGTCCCTATTTGCCCACGACCCACGCTCTTGAGCTCATGGGCCCCCCGGATTTGGACCTCCACCAAACGGGCGAAATGGCCGAACCGTTCGAATCCTATCCCCTCACCGATCCCGACATCGCCGTCTTGGCTGCCAGCGTGGGCGCATTCCCCGTCAGCGGAGATTCTCAAGACGATCCATTCACCTACGGCATCGCCCTCAACCCGACGCTCCCCCCCTCATCGTTCACGGTCACAGCGCGTGCCTCCGCTCAAAGTCGAGGCCTCGGACTGCTGGAGATATTTGATCCGAACGACACGGCGGCTCGCCTGCTCGGCAACGTCTCCCTACGCGGTTACGCTGGAACCGGTCACAACGCCCTCATCGGTGGTTTTGTCCTACAAGGTAAAGGCCCCGCCCATGTGCTAATCCGTGCGGTGGGCCCAACTCTGACCCAATTCGGGATCGACGCTCCGCTCGAGGATCCCGTCCTCACGATCCATCGCAGCAGAAATTTTGAGGTCATCCAAAACAATGACTGGTCCGACTCGAATGAGCTATATTCCGCTGGGGAACAGGTCGGAGCCTTTGCCTTGCCCCTCCATTCTCGTGATGCGGCGGTTCTCCTCAAACTCCCGCCAGGGGCCTACACGGCGCAGGTCAAACCTGCCGCCGGCACCACCCCCGCCGAGGCGCTATTGGAAATCTACCTACTGGAACCGGGATCCGTATCGACAAACTGAACACGGTTGTCTTCGGGCCTAAGCGCGTTTGATATGAGCCTATGCCCCCCACCCTCGCCGCCATTGCTGCCAGTGCCGCCCTCGGGGCGCTCATCGGGCTGATCCGCCAGTGGAGCGATCAGGAGAAACAACAGAAGGACGCGGTCGACTTCGGCGGCGTGCGCACCCACGCGCTGTGGGGCATGCTGGGCTATCTCGGCGGCTACGGCTCGACGCAAGGCTCCTGGGTGCTGCCCGTGATCATCGTCGTAGTGTCCGCCCACCAAATCCTCGCGCGTTGGAAAAGCATCGAGGAGGGCCACGGCGGCGGCACCAGCTTTGCCGCCTCCTTGCTGACGCTGCTCTCCGGCACCCTCGTCGCCTGGGGCATGACCCAAGCCGCCGTCCTCGTCACCGCCCTCACCATGGTGATGCTCGGCGCCAAAAAACCGATCCACGCCTGGACCCGCAACTTCACCAGCGAAGACGTCCGCGCCGCCCTCCAATTTGCCGCCATCACCGGCGTCATTCTGCCGCTCGTGCCCAACCGTGCCATGGGCCCGTTCGACGGGTTCAACCCCTACTCCACCTGGCTCATGGTGGTGCTCATCTCCGGCGTCGGTTTTGTGGGTTACGTCGCCATGCGCGTGCTCGGCACCAAGTCCGGCATCGTCATCACCAGCCTGCTCGGCGGCCTCGCCTCCAGCACCGCCACCACCCTCGCCTTCAGCCGCCGCAGCAAAGAAGAACCCGCCCTCTCGGTCGATTACGCCTTCGCCATCAGCACCGCCTGCACCGTCATGGTGCCGCGCGTGGTCGCGGTGATTGCCGTGCTCAACCCCGAGCTCGCCCTCGCCTCCGCGTTGCCGCTGGCGGCGATGACCGTGCCCGCGTTGCTCTTCGCCGGCTGGTATTTGCTCAGCCCCCGCAAACGAGACCAAGGCCCGGTCGATTCGCCCGCGGTCAGCAATCCGCTGAGCCTCAAAACCTCCATCAAGTTCGCCCTGCTCTACGCCATCTTCGCGTTTCTGGTCAAAGCCGCCACCCAGCTCGACATGCAGGACAGCCTGCTGCCGCTCAGCTTCGTGTCGGGGCTCACCGACATGGATGCCATCGCGCTCTCCATGGCCGAAACCCAGCGCAACGGCTCCGTGGTCCTCGACCTCGCCGCCAAGGCCGTCGTGATGGGCGCCGTCGCCAATTCCGTGCTCAAAGCCGGTCTCGCCGCCTCGCTCGGCGCCCGCGCCCTCCGCCTGCCCGTCGCCCTCGTGCTCGGCAGCACCGCCGCCATCGGCGCCGCCGCGATCTTCCTCTTCTGAGCCACCCCTCATCCCCCTCCCTTCCAGCAACTTACCCACAAGTGTCACGTAATACGTGACACTTGTGACTGGCTGGCCGGGACCGCCAAGATCGTCGCAAGGTTGCTATCCGCCGCGCGCCTTCCACCTTGCGCTGCTGTGAGCCACGCCGCGACCACACCGCTTCCTTTGCAATCCATCGACTGGGGCCGCACTGCCTACCCGGAAGCCACCGAGCGCCAGAAACAACTCGTGGCCGATCGCATCGAGGGGCGCATCCCCGACACGCTCGTCTTCACCGAACACGATCCGGTCTACACCATCGGCCTGCGCACCGGCGCCGACGCTCACGTGCTCTGGGATCCCGCCCAACTCGAACGCCAGGGCATCACCATCGTTCCGACCAACCGCGGCGGCGACATCACCTATCACGGTCCCGGCCAGGTGGTCGGTTACCCGATCGTCGACCTGTCCGCCGTCAAAGACCTGCACGCCTACCTGCGTTTCCTGGAGGAGGTCATGATTCGCGCCGTTGGCACCCTCGGCCTCGCCGCCACCCGCCGCAACGGCCTCACCGGTATCTGGGTGGGCACCCGCAAGATCGCCGCCATCGGCGTCGCTGTGCGCCGCTGGGTCGCCTACCACGGCTTCGCCCTCAACGTCGCGCCCGACCTCAATCACTTTTCCGGCATCGTGCCCTGCGGCATCGCGCCCACCGAAGGCACCGTCACCTCCCTCGCCCAGGAGCTGCCCACCGCACCGTCCATGGCCGAGGTGCGCGAGGTGCTTTTCGCCGAGTTTAATGCCCTCTGGCCGCAATTTATCGGCTCCACCACCGCTCAATGAAATCAGATGACACCGCAGAAAAGCGCGGCTCATACCTGACAAATATCCGTGTTTATCTGTGTTCATCTGTGGTTAACTCTCCGCTTTTCGTCTCATGGATCTGACTGACACTTCGCGCAAACCCGCCTGGCTCCGCGCCAAACTGCCTTCCGGCCCCGGTTACTCTGCCGTGCGTAAGCTCGTGGATGCTCACGATTTGCACACCGTCTGCCAAAGCGCCCAGTGCCCCAATCTGGGCGAATGCTGGTCCCGCGGCACCGCCACCGTGATGATCCTGGGCAACATCTGCACCCGCTCGTGCAACTTCTGTGCGATCCAGACCGGCCGCCCGACCGAATACGACATCGCCGAGCCCGCCCGCGTCGCCGATGCCGTGGCCAAGATGAACCTGAAGCACTGCGTCGTCACTTCCGTCGCCCGCGACGAACTCGCTGACGGCGGCGCCGGCATCTGGGCCGCCACCATCCGCGCGATCCGCCATCGCAATCCGCAGACCGCCATCGAGGTGCTCGTGCCCGACTTCAAGGGCCGCATGGACCAGGTCGACACCGTGCTCGACGCCGCCCCCGACATTTACAACCACAACGTCGAGACCGTGGAACGCCTGCAAAAGCCCGTGCGCGTGCAGGCCCGTTACGATCGCTCCCGCTCGACGCTGCGCCACGCCAAATCCCGCGGCTTCACCACCAAGACCGGCATCATGCTCGGCCTCGGTGAACGCAAGGAGGAGATCGAAAAGACCATGCAGGACCTCGTCGATGACCAGATCGACATCTTGACCATCGGCCAATACCTCCAGCCCACGCCGCGTCACTGGAAGATCGACCGCTGGGTGCACCCCGACGAATTTGCCCACTGGAAGGACTACGGCCTGAAGCTCGGCTTCGGCGTCGTTGAAAGTGGCGCCATGGTGCGCTCCTCCTACCACGCCGACGAGCAGTCCGAGAAATACACCGGAACCGAGCACCTCAACAACGCCAACGCCCTCGCCGGCGCAAGCGCTCGCTGAGCCCCGCAGTCCCCCGTGGCCGAGGCTTCCAGCCTCGGCGTCCACCACACGGGCACTCCACCGCCCGGTCAGCCTACACCGCGGCAAGATGCCGCGGCCACACAAGTCCATCGTGGCCGAGGCTTCCAGCCTCGGCGCTCACCACCCGGCCACTCCACCGCCCGGTCAGCCAACACCGCGGCAAGATGCCGCGGCCACACCCGCCCCCCGTGGCCGAGGCTTCCAGCCTCGGCATGCCCCCCCGCGCGGCTCCAAATTGTCACGCCCACCGGCGGCTCCGGTTTTGCTTTTTGGAGCGCGCCCCCCCAGCGTCCGCCGCCATGCACCTGCCTTCGCGCCTCCGCGCTGTCGTCGCTCCCGCTCTCCTCTTCCTCTCCCTCGCCTCCGCTCTTGTCGCCGGTGAGATCGTGTCCGGTCCCATGCTGGGCTACCGCGCGCACCGCGAGGTTTTCCTCTGGCTCGAAACCAAGGACGCCGAGGAGGTCACCCTCACCTATTGGCTGGTGAATCAGCCGGACGAAAAACACACGATCACCCACACCGACGTGCCCGTCCATCCGGCTGGCGGCCAGATCCACCACTTCCGTCCCGGTCTGCTCAAGATGGGCGGCACCTATCGCTACGCGATCACCATCGACGGTCAGGAACAGGCCCTCGCCGCCACGCCGACGTTCTCCACGCAGGAGCTCTGGGAATGGCGCACCTCGCCCCCCGACTTCAGTTTCCTCTTCGGCTCCTGCGCCTACATCAACGAACCCGAGTTCGACCGCCCCGGCGAAGGCTACGGCAAGACCACCCGCACCTTCGAACTCATGGGCGAGAGCGACGCCGAGTTTATGGTCTGGACCGGCGACAACTGGTATTGGCGCGAACCCGACTACGATTCCGTGAGCGGCCTCTGGTATCGCCCCATGCACGACCGCGCCATTCCCGAGATGCAGAAGCTGCTCGGCACGATGCACCACTACGCCACCTGGGACGATCACGACTACGGTCCCAACGACTCCAACTGGTCCTACGAATACAAGGACGTCGCACTCGACATCTTCAAAGCCTATTGGGGCAACCACACCTACGGCGAAGCCAACAACCCGGGCGTCTACAGCAAGTTCTACTGGGGCGACGCCGCGTTTTTCCTGATGGACAATCACTACCATCGCGACGCCGCCGGTCTCGATCAGGACAAACACCCCGAGAAAACCCAATGGGGTCGCCCGCAACTGGAGTGGCTCAAACAATCTCTCCTCTCCGCCAAGGAGCTGAAGCACTTCAAATTCCTCTTCATCGCCACCGGCAATCAGATGCTCCAAACCGAGCCCCGCGGCGAGCCCCACGAGCTCTACCGCCGCGAGCGTGAAGAGCTGCTCGACTTCATCGTCGAGAACCAGATCGAGGGCGTGATCTTTCTCACCGGCGACGTGCACCACAGCGCCATGTATCACCGCAAACTCTCCGACGGTCGCATGGTTTACGACATCACCTCGTCGCCGCTGAGCAGCGGCTCTTGGCCGGTCGAAACCAGCAGCAAAGCCGAAGACCCTTACGTGATCCCCGGCACGCTGGTGGGCGACCAAAACTTCGTGCGCATCGACGTGCGCGGCGAAGGCAAGCGACGCGAGCTACTCGTCACCTGCATCGACAAACAAGGCGACACGCGCTTCGAGCAGGTCATCAAACTCAGCGACCTGCAGCTGCCGTCCGGCAATTAACGCAACCCAGGTGGACGCCGACGTCCCCGGCGGCGTCGTTCCAGTGCGTCAGCCCGACGCCCATCCGCCCCGTCCCCCGCCCCCAGACGGCAAACAGCCCTCGGCTCGAAAGCCGAGGGCTGATACCAACGGAGTCAGATCATCCCGACGGCAACCACCGCCGGGAAACTCCAAATTAAGGGGCACGCAGTCCGTTCCATCGTGGCAGCGACTTCCCGCTGCGTGCCCATCGCTAAACTAAAATTCAAATCGATCGCGCGACATACGACACGTGGCGCTCAGTCGAGCAGCGACTGCCACTGGTCTTCGCGAGCACGGGACGCCGTCTTGAGCGCGCCCTTGGCCACGAAGTCCTTGTAGTTGTCGCCGAGCACATGCACGCGCGGGTTTTCAAAACCTTCCTCGAGCAGCTTGGTCTGCAGCGCGACGCCGAAGCCCTTGATGAGGCTGCCACCACCGGTGACGATGACGTTCTGCAGCAGCTCCTCGACGCTGTCGGGATCGGCACGGGCGATGAGCTCCTTGGTCATGTTGAAGACCTCTTCGAGCAACGCCTGGCAACCTTCGCCGACCTGCGTGGTGACGTCGATCTTACGGGGCTTGCCGCCCACCATGATGGTCGCGATGGCCGGCGTGGCGGCGTCTTCGCTGAGCACCCAGGAGTGCTTTTCCTTGATGGTGCGCACGCGCGGCAGGGTGAGACCACAATCCGGGTAAGCGGCGAGAATCTTGTCGAGGATGATGCGGTCGACCGTGTCGCCCGCCACCTTGGTGGTGAGCTGATCCTCGGTGGTCGGATAGTGGCCCTGCACGAGGCAGACGTCGGCCGAACCGGCACCGATATCGACGTAAAGGGAGTTGAGGACGGGATCCTGATAATCGATGTCCTGCAGCTTGTCTTCCTCGCGGTAACCGAGGGCGGCGAGGAAAGGCTCCGGCACGAAGAGCACCTTATTGAACACCCCGTGCACGGCCTCGCGGGCGTTTTCGCGCGCCTCGAGATCGGAGCTGGCCGGCATGCCGATGACGGCGCGCACTTCGGACGCATCCTCGCCGAGCTTGGACTTGATGTGCTGGGCAAAAAGGCGGGCGGCCTTGGTGTCCTGAATCACGCCACCTTCGAGCGGACGGACCAGGTTGAGGTGCAACTTGTGCTTGTTGGCCATGGCGCCAAAGAGGACTTTCTCGTCACCGGGGATCACGCCGGCGAGGACTTCGTCCTTGGCGTAGCCGACCACGGTCGGGATGCTCTCATCGACCGTCGCGGTCTTGGAACCGAGCGGCGCGCCGTAGATGCGGGACATGTTGGTGCCCCAGTCGAAGCCGACGAGGAGGGGGGCGTTCTGGGTGAGGGACTGGTCGGCGGTAAGGACCTTGGCCTTGGAGGAGTTGGTGGTTTTGGTGCTCATTGATCTGACTTTCGATAACGTGGTTTTTGGTTGGTTGAGTTGGTTGGTATCTGATTTTTCACTACGGCTCAGGCGGTGACCAAAGCGCGGTTGGAAAGGGATTGGGAACGGGTCGGCGCCGTGAGCACTGCGGGCTGGGGGCGAGCCGCGGCGGGGTTCCAGCGCTGCTCCATCTCGTTGAGCGCATCGATCATCCCGGCGACGTCATGAATCGGGATGCGACGGCTTAGCTGCATCGGGCGACCCAGCGCGCGGTTGCGGCGCTCTTCCGGCGGCAGGCCTTCCTCGGCCAGGCGGCGGCTGATGACCGCAGAGGCCACCCGCTCCTGCACTTGGGCGAAGAGTTTGCGCAGGCGTTCCTTGCGCTCGGCCATCGGCAGGCCACAAACCTGCGACCATTCGCGAATCACCAGCGGCAGCGTATGCTCCATCAACTGCCGAGCGTCCCGGTGCCGCCCGGTGCACTTGGCCAGGCAGCTCTCGTGCGCCGCTTCACTGATTTCACGCCAAAGCGCATCAGCCGAAGCAACGGGAACCGGGGTCGAAACAGGCGAGTGGATCATAGGTGCCCAAAGCTTATGCAACCTACGTGCCAATAGTTTTAACCCATCTCCCATCAGCTACTTAAGAAATCTCCACTAATCACACGATCGTCTCTCACTGAAATTTCTCCCCGCACCCGGCAATTCCTACCGCCCTGTTTTTCCGCGCAGCTTCCCCGGCAAGAGGCATCGACAAATGTCCGCCTCTGTTTAGCTTTCGCGGCAAATTATGCCCAAGCCCGTTACGTCTGCCGCTGCCTCCGCTCCCCGCTCCTCTTCGCCCGTGAATTCACCCACCGCGAAAGGCCTCAAAACCCGCAAGCAGATCGTCAAAAACTGGCTGCCCCGCTACACCGGCGTGCCGCTCGAAGAGTTTGGCGACCACATCCTGCTCACCAATTTCCATCGCTACGTGAAACTCTTTGCCCGCTGGCACCGCGTGCCCATTCGCGGCAAGGACAAGGCCATGACGTCTGCGACTGCCGGCCGCATCACCATCATCAACTTCGGCATGGGCAGCGCCACCGCCGCTACCGTGATGGACCTGCTCACCGCCATCTCGCCCAAAGCCGTGCTTTTCCTCGGCAAATGCGGCGGACTCAAACACCGCGCCGAGATCGGCGACCTCATCCTGCCCATCGCCGCCATCCGCGGCGAAGGCACGAGCGACGACTACTTCCCGCCCGAGGTGCCCGCCCTGCCCTCCTTCGCCCTGCAGAAGGCGATCTCGACCACCATCCGCGACTTTGCCCGCGATTATTGGACCGGCACGGTCTACACCATGAATCGCCGCGTCTGGGAACATGACGCCAAGTTCAAGAGCTACCTGAAGAAGATCCGCGCCATCGCCATCGACATGGAGACGGCCACCATCTTCATGACCGGCTTTTTCAACGAGATCACCACCGGGGTGCTTCTCCTCGTCAGCGACCAACCGATGATTCCCGAAGGCGTAAAAACCGCCGAGAGCGATGCGGAGGTCGACGACGCCTACGTCACCGATCACCTCAAGATCGGCATCGCCTCGCTCAACCAGCTCATCAACCAGGGCCTCACCCTCAAGCACCTGAAATTCTGAGTCGGCGGAGGACGTCCGCGCTCCTCAACCGACTCCCGCCCCTCGGAGGGGGCATTCATGCGCCGCCGCCTCCACCAGCATTGGCAGACCTTTCGGGCCGGCACGCCCGGTCGACGCTTTCGCGAGCGTTACCGTCGCCGTGCCCGCGAGCGCAAACAGGGCGCCTCCCAAATCGGTCGCGTCCTGCTGCTCGCGGCTGCCGTGCTCTGCATTCTCATCGCGATTCCGCTCATGGTGCTACCCGGCCCCGCCGTCGTGTTCTACGCCCTCGCCGCCTTCCTCATCGCCGGCGAATCCATCTGGGTGGCCATCCTGCTCGATAAAACCGAGCTCCTGCTCCGCCGCTGGGCGGAGCGTTTTCGCCAGTGGCGGACCAAGTCCTGATCCCCTGCCTGATCGCCGCCGCTTACTTACCGCCCGCCGCGCCCGATTCGCTCGAGCCGTCGTCCTTGGTCATGTCGAGCAGCTGGATTTCGTTCAGATCAAACTCCTCGTCCACCACCGTGAGTTCGCCGATCTCGATCGATCCCTCCTTGCCAAACGCCTCCCGCACCGTCGTGAGCTCCGGGGTCTTGGTTTCGCGGCCGATGATCGGCGCGCCCACTTCGACGATGCGCGGCAGTGCATCGGCCGCCCAGACGCCACGGGCCGGACTGGAGATGCGGGTATGCCACAGCGGCACCTTGCGTCCGCGGATCAACGCCTCGCGGTCGTAGGCCACGATGTTCATCATAAACAAATCGTTCTTGGCCATCTCCAGCACCCGATCGGCCTTCTCGCTGCGCAGCCCGCGTAGCCATTGCTTCGGGTCCAAACCCACCGGTTGTTTCACCACATCCATGAGGTCGAGCTTGTCGCCGCCCAGCGCCGCCAATGCCCCGCCGAGGTCGCCTCGCACACTGCCCCACGAAAACCCGAGCACGATCGTGGGATGCTGGTCCCCGTGCGCCGGCAGGTATCCCTGTTTCTTCAACGCCCGCAGAATGACTTGCAGAAAACGATCATGATCCGGCTCCCGTTCGCCCGCCATGGGCCGTCCGAAGTCGGTGTAACCCGCCGTGACCGCCTGATAATAAACCGGATTTTCCGGCGTCACCTGCGGCCGCTTGCGTCCCTCCTCGGTCATGTCGGTCACCCCGACCACCGCCATATCCTCGATATCGGCATGAAGCGCGGACGTTGCCGCGGAGGCGAACACACCAAGCAGACCGAGGCACCAAATACGCCGGAACGTCGCCAGAAACGAAAGAGGGGTAAGCATCATGGGGTGAGGCGAAAGCAGCAGGAGGGGCGTGAGGGTGGAACGAGGGGTAACCCCAGCGTCTGACTGAACCCTGCGCCCCTTGTTCCGCAAGCATGCGCCACATTCAGTGCTCCCCACGACACCCCCCCGCCCCGCTTTCCGCAATGTCCTCCCCCCTAAAAACAGTCACGCGCTGCCTCGTCCCAAACTCGAAAGCAGCGCGTGGTTGTTTGCGTGAACCAACCTTGATGCGAGGACGACACAGAACAATTTAATCTAATATTGGAAGCCAGCCGGGACCACTTGCGCTAATGCCGGGGTGAAACGCGCGGCAGATTCCTTTCCACCGCGCCCCCTGTCCAATGCCTTGCAACTACCGCCTCTGCCGCTCCGCCAAACCCTTCGCCAGCGCCGCCGCGAAAAACGGGCCGCGGTAGATCATGCCGCTGTAGACCTGCACCAGCGTCGCCCCGGCATCGAGCTTCTCGCCCGCGGTGGCTCCGTCGGTGATGCCACCCACGCCGATGATCGGCAGCTTCCCGTGGGTTGCCCGGGAGATGTAGTTGATGATCTGGGTGGAACGCACATTCAGCGGCGCCCCACTCAAACCGCCGGTCTCCTCGACCGAGGCGAAAAACCCCGGCCGGGCCAGCGTCGTATTGGTGGCGATGATACCGTCGAAACCAAATTCCTCGATCACCGCCAACACCCGGTCGATTTGGCCCCAGCTGAGATCCGGCGCGATCTTCAGCAACAGCGGACGCCGCGCCGCCTCCCGCGCCCGGTTGGCCGCGCTCACCTCCCCCAGCAACTCCCGCAGCCGCGACTCGTCCTGCAGCTTGCGCAGGTCCGGCGTGTTGGGACTGGAGACGTTGAGCACCAAATAATCCGCGTAGTCGGCCAGTTTGCTGAAACTGCGCAGGTAATCGTCGACCGCCTTGTCGAGCGGAGCCGCCTTTGATTTGCCCAAGTTCACGCCTAGCGGGATGCGCCGCTGCCCCACCCCCGGCTGTTTGGCCAAGCGCCGAGCGACGCGATCCGCACCTTCGTTGTTAAAACCCATTCGGTTGATCACCGCCTCTTCCTTCGGATAGCGGAACATGCGCGGCTGCGGGTTTCCCGGCTGCGCCAACGCCGTCACCGTGCCGATCTCCACGTGCCCAAAGCCCATCGCCGCTGCCGCCGGCCACGCCGTGGCGTTCTTGTCAAAGCCCGCCGCCAGCCCGATCGCATTGGGGAACTTTAAACCAAATGCCTCCACCGGTCGGTAGCGGTCCGCTGGCAGCCGGTTCCAGGCTTCCATCAGACGGCACACCGGCTTCATCCAGCCCAGCACCGTCATCGCATTGGCCCCCACCTCATGTGCCCGCTCGGAATCGAGCTGGAACAACATCGGGCGTAACACCTTCTCATAGAGAAAATCCATCGCCGCCGGACACTGCGGGGCGTCCCGCAAAACGCAAGATTGCCCCCGCACCAAAGCGAAATCCCCTCTCACAGCTTCGCGCCAAACCGAGGCCCTACGAACTCCTGACTTCATTCACGGTCCAAGCGGCCGAAAAGCTTCTTCAGAAAAGTCACCCGAAAGTGCTTTTCGTGGTTTGACTCGCGCAAAGCACACCCTTTTTCCTCCGACCAACCTAGCACACCCGTAACATGGCAAAATCCTCTTCCACACTCGATTGGTGCATCGTTCGCCTTGGAGAAGACCACAACTGGTGGGTCGACGAAGTGAGCGATCCCGTCCGTTGGGACGTCGATGGTCTCAGCATCGTTGACCCGCGCCAAGTCGACTACCTCGTGGAGCTCGTGGACCCGCTGCGTGACTACGGGTTCGACCAGGACATCCTCGACCTCGCCTTCATCCCCTTCCGCATCGAAAAGGAAGCCGGCGAAGGCCGCGTGCGCCTCAAGCGCGTGAAGGACTCCCTCTTCGAAGCCGACGAGAAACTCTTCGCCCTGCCCGACATCGTCGACGACGAGAACGGTCCCTATGCCGATCTGCTCGACCATCTCACCCGCTGCCGGGTCAAGATGCTCAACGACGCCTTCGACTTCGAGTCCAAGCTCACCGTCGATGAGATGGAGGACGACATCCGCGAGGACCAGAACGCCTCCTTCATCGAGGGCAAGGCCGTCCACACCTTCGAAGAACTCATCGCCATCCTCGATTACGTTCCCGCCGGTTACGAAACCGACGAGGAAGACGGCGAAGGTGACACCGATGAAGAAGACATCGACGACGCCGATCTCCCCGACATCGACGAAGAGGACGAGAACGCGCTCAAGGGCGACGCCTCCCTCAAGTGGGATGACGAGGACGAAGACGAAGAAGGCGACGAAGACGAGGAGGACGACGAGGACTCCGATTCCGACTCCGACGACGATGAAGACGACGACGGTGACGAAGAAGACGAAGAGGAAGAGAAGCCGCGCCGCGGTTCTCGTCGTCGCTGATCACCGCTCGAACACCTCTTACTCAACCACACTTTCAAAGCGCGACCCGATCCCGGGTCGCGCTTTTTGCTTTCGTCTCCCCGGGTCGTCGCTGAACTTCCGGCATGCTTTCCCGGCCGCGCGGTCTTCGTCTTGTCACCACCCTCTTGCTTGCGCTCGGCGCGTTGACCTTTGTTGGCTGCGAAACGACTGGCGGAGCCACCAGCTCCGGCCCCGGCAATCCTCGCCTCCCCGAGCCCGCCAGCGCCGCTGTCCTCCGTGCCGGTGATAGCCTCGGCATCTCCCTGCAAGGCATTCCCGATCCCAGCATGCACAACGTGCAGATCGACGAGCAGGGTCTCATCTCCCTGCCCTACATCGGCGGGGTCTCCGCCGCCGGCCTCACCGCCGCCGATCTTTCCGTGCGCATCCGTGCCGACTACATCAATCGCGACTTCTACCGCGCCATCGATGTGTCCGTCACCGTCACCGAACGTTTCGTCTACGTCGGCGGCGAAGTGCAACGCCCCGGCCGTATCGTTTGGACGCCCGACCTCACCATGACCAAGGCCATCCAAGCCGCCGGCGGTTTCACTCTCTACGCCAAGGAGACCGCGGTAAACGTCGTGCGCGACCAATCGTCCTACTCGCTCGACGCTCGCCTCGCCCGCCGCAGCCCCGCGGAAGACCCGCGCCTCTTTC
The DNA here is from genome assembly GCF_019679435.2 of Actomonas aquatica. Lineage (NCBI taxonomy): Bacteria > Pseudomonadati > Verrucomicrobiota > Opitutia > Opitutales > Opitutaceae > Actomonas > Actomonas aquatica. Next base: position 5,809,074 of record NZ_CP139781.1, on the reverse strand, counting down.
CCGGCGATTCCATTCAGGTGGATCGCTCGGCCTTCTGATCAGCGCCCGCCGTCCGGTCGCGGTGCCGGTTGGGCAAAGACTTCCTCGTAAGCCGCGGCGAGCCGGGCCCGGTCCGCCGGAGCCACCGTCGGCTGCGCCCACACGCGGTCAAACCACGCATCCGCATCCAGCCGCTTGCCGGCCAGGATCGCTTGCAAAGTGAGCAGCACGAGCGCGGCCGGATTCTCCGGCTCGATCTCCAACGAGCGCTCCAACATCGCCGTGCCTTCGTCCGCGCGATCAACCGCGAGCAGCACCTGCGCCGCCTCCAAGACGCCCACCGCGCGATCCGGCCACAACTCGGCCACCCGCGCAAAATCCGCCAACGCGTCCTCCACGCGGCCTCGCTCCTGATACGCGCGCCCCCGCGCCAGCAACAGCGGCACCGCATCCGGACTCGCCGCCAAACCCGCCTGCACAGATCGCCAAGCCTCCGAGCTCTCGCCCACCGCCCGCTGCAGCGTCGCCAAGCGCACCCAAGCCTCGGCCAACGTGGGGTCCAACGCGACCGCCCGCTCATACGCCGCCTTGGCTTTCACCTGATCGCGCAAGCGCTCCCACAACCGCGCCTGCTGCCAGACGATCGTGCCATTATCGGGCACCAACATGTGCGCCCGCTCCAAAACCTGCATCGCCAGCTTATCGTCCCCGCCCCCACTCACCGCTTCGGCCACCGACACCAGCCGCATCGCGTCGAAGGCCTCCGCCAAATCTTCCGCCAACCACGGATCCTCCGCGCCGCCCGCCTCGGCTACGTGTGCCGTGAGCCAATCCCGGCGTTCCCCGGCCCCCGTTTGCGCTGCATCGAGCTCCGCCAATCCCGCCCAAACATCGCGGGCCTCGTCGCCATATCCATTTACTTGATACACGCGCCCCAGCGCGCTTAGCCCGGCGACGTCCCCCGCCTCCACCTCGCCGCTCGCTGCCGCCAACGCTTCCTCGAGCGGAGAGCCTGCCTCGATTTCAACCGGCACCGACGGCACTACCGCCCGCAGCGCACTGCGGTGCATCGCCCCGCGCGCCCACCACCCCACGACCGCCAACAACCCCACGCTCACGATGAGCAGTCCGATCCTGGGTCTCTGCGCCGCCATTGTCTACTCCTCCGCCTTCGGCCCAAAGGCTTCGTGCACATACGTCGCCAGCGCCTGCACTTCGGCATCGGTGAAAAACCCAAAAGGCGGCATTTCCCAGCCCATCGGATTATCCCGATCGCGCAGCACCGCCGAGCCAGCGCGGATCACCTCCGCCACCCGCTCTACGCCCGCCGCCACGATCGGACCATCGAGAATCCCCGGCTGAAAATTCGGCACGCCGCCGCCATCCGCCATGTGACAGCTGGCGCAGTTGGCTGCATAAAGGGCCTCGCCATCCGGCGGCGGCGCGATGGGTTCCGCGGGTTCGGGCGCTGCCACGACCGCAGGCGACTCGGCCTCGTCAGTGCTGGACCGGGGTTGCAACAACCAGCCTACGCCCATGATGCCGAGGCCCAGCGCCATCACGGCGTAGCTCCATCCGCGCCCTGTGCTCATTCGCCGGTGTAGAAAACGCGCCAGACGCGATCACCCTGGTCGGAGCCGATGTAGAGCGATCCGTCCGGTCCCACCGCCAACCCCATGGGGCGATACTTGGCGTCACGCGGACTGCGAATCTCGTCCTTGCCCATAAAATCATCGGCAAAGATCGACCACTCGCCGGTCGGCTTGCCGTCGTCGTCAAACGGGATGAAGCACACGTTGTAGCCCTTCTGCACCGGACGATTCCAGGATCCGTGGAACGCGAGGAAAATGCCACCACGGTATTTAGCCGGGAACTGCTCCGCGCCGTAATACGCCATCTGCATCGGCGCCCAGTGCGCCGGGAACGCGATGACCGGGTCCGGATAGGTGCCCGCCGCCGGTCCCTTTTGGCCGTCGCCACCATACTCCGGCGACATCAGCCGCTTGTGCTCAATCGGGCTGTAGTAGGTGTAGGGCCAGCCAAAGTTCGCGCCCTGCGGCACCGCGTGAAATTCCTCGGCCACGTGCTCCGCGTTGTAGGCTGCGTTGAAAATATCGGGACGCACCACATCGAGCACATCGCGGCCGTTCTGCGCCATGAACAATTGGTCGGCCACCGGATGCCACACCAACGACAGCACATGACGATGACCGGTCGACCAATGCACGCCATCGGCCTGCGTCTGCGGTGCCTGGCTCGGATCAAATTTCCAGATGCCGCCGTGCTCGCTCAGGAAGGCCTGCACGCGCGCCTCACTCAGCCCTCGCGCCCCACGCGCCCGGTCCGGATCGCCCAAGGCGTTCGACGGCGAACCCACCTCCACGTAGAGCATGCCGTCCTCATCAAAGGTGAACATCTTCGCCGCATGTTGGCGCTTGTCCGGCAAGCCGCTCACCACGAGCTCGGGTTGACCACTCGGCACCAACTCGCCCTCCGCCCGGGCCATGCGATAAACCGCGTCATTGGAAGAGTAATACAAATACCCGCCGTGCACCGCGATGCCGCTGCCACCATTGCCCGTGTCGATGCGCTCCCGCATATCCGCCACGCCATCACCATCGGTGTCACGCAGCGCCTCAATGCCGCCGCCGCGCAGTCGCCCGTAGATGTCGCCGTTGGGCGCCACCGCCATGCCCCGCACGCCATCCACGCCATCGGCCACCACCACCGCGTGGAATCCCGGCGGCAACGTGATGTCGCCATTGTTCGGACTGGGTTTGAGCTCCGCCAATGCCGCGGAACCCGCGAGCAGGGACGTCACCGAAAACGTAAGAAGGGAGGCAACAAGACGATTCATGGTCGGCCAAAATAGTCGCACTCCCCCCTCGCGCAACCGCCGCGCTAAAACGGCCGAACGGTCCGGGAGTTGACGTTGAACCTCGCTGCGTCTGCTTCGGCACCACCACGCTCTTCGCCACTTATTGCAATCGACCGTCATCCACCATTGCGGAAACCGACCGAATTCGGTTCCGTCATCTCCGATCCACTCTCTCGACTCGTGGCTATTTCCCGCAGCGTTTTTTCCCCGCGCCTACGCTTGGCCGCCCTTGGTGCCGCATTGGGCCTGCGCGCGCTGACGGCGTGGTCCCAGCCGGCCGAATACACCTTGGCCGGAACGCCCACGGGAGTCGTTGAATCCGGCGCGCCCAATTTCGAAATCTTCGGCCCCGAGAGTGTGGGCATGACCAAACCCGCCGTCGACCTGCACGTCCTGCCCGACGGTCGCCTGCTCGTCATGGCCCAGGACGAACTCGCCATCGGCGATGGGGTCCGCTGGATGCAGCTCGAACGCGCCGCCGACCAACCGCACATCAATTTGGAAAACGTCGCCGTCGCCACCGATGGCACCATCTACGCCGGCCGCTCCAACGCCTTCGCCCGCCTCGAATTTGGGTCCGACGCCACGTGGCGCCTCGAACCCGTCGAGACCATCGTCGAGCACGAGCGCTACGGCGATCCGCAGCTCACGCACGTGCGCGAGGCCGAGGGCAAATGGTTCTGGTGGTGGGGCGCCGGTCCGATCTTCGCCTGGCAACCCGGCGCCACCCCGCGCGTCATCGGCGTCGCCAATGCCCCCCGCGCCGCCTTCTCCCTCAACGGAGTCGTCCACCTCAGCGACAGCTCCAACGGCGCGCTCTACCGCTACGACGGTGAGCAACTTCATCCCGTGCATCTCGCCGGCGACGACTACGCCGATGCCACCATCACCTCTGCCGCTCCGCTGGGCCCTGACCGCACCTTGGTCGGCACCACCGGGCGCGGCCTGCGCGTCTGGGACGGCCAGGCCTTCACTCCGTTTGCCACCCGCGGCCTGCTCGCCCGCGCCTACTCCATCAACGCCCTCTGCGCCCTCGGCCAGGACCTCTACGCCGCCGCTTCCCACAACCTCGGCATCATCTTTTTCCGCGCCGACGGCACCATCGTGCAAGTGCTCGATCGCAGCAACGACCACCGCCTCGCGCGCGTCACCAAGCTCGTGCGAGGCACCGACGGCGCGCTCTGGGCGCTGCTCAACGACGGTATCGCTCGCATCGATTTCCCCTCCCGCATCTCGCACTTCGAAGCCTTCGTCGACACCGGCCTCGCCTACGCCATGCCGTTCCGATTCGACGGTCGGCTCTGGCTGCTCTCCGACGGGCGCATCCAGCGCGGCATCTACGATGAAGACAATCGCATCCGGCGCTTCGAGGTGGACTCCCCGCCCGGCTACGCCAACCAACTCTTCGCGATCGGCGACCAATTGCTGGCCGCCTCCCGCGACGGCCTTTTCCGCCGCACCCTGGCCGACCGCTGGGCCAAACTCAGCGACGTCTCCAGTCCGCTGATACAGGCAAACCCCACCGCTCCCGGCCGCTGGCTCTACGTCGCCCACGATGAAGTCGGCTGGGTGCTCCAGGATGCGGCCGGCGCACTCTCCGTGGAACGATTCCCCAGCCCCGGCTTCGGCCACGCCTACGGCGCCATCAGCGACGACGCCGGCGCCTTCTGGGTGGAACTCGGCACCGGCAAGGTTGCCCGGGTGACGCCGACCCTGCCGCGCCCAACCATCGAGATGCACGGCCCGGGTGGTGCCCTTGGCAACCGTTGGCCCAACCTCTTTCTGCTCGACGATCAGGTGCGCGTAAACGTGCCGTGGCAGATCTTCGCCCGCGACCCGCTCAGCGGACAGCTGCGGCTCGACGAAGCTCTCCTCAACCGCATCCCCCAGATGCGTGACGTGCTCGGTCGCCCCACCCTCGATTCAACCGGTCGCCTCTGGCTCACCCATGAGGGACGCCTGCAGGTGCTCGAGTCGCAGGACGGCCAATGGGCCAGCTTGGATGAACCGCTGCCGGCCGGTCTGCTCCCGCTCCACATCTATGGCCAGCGCGACGGCGTGGTGTGGCTGCACGAACCACAAAAGCTTGCGCGTTACGATCCCGCCATCCCCATCCCGCAACGCCAGCCGCTCCACGCCCTCATCGCCCGCGTGCAACTCGGCGGCACCACCACGCTGTATCCACCGTTCGATGACACGAGCCCGCTTCGCGCTGGCGCCGACAGCCTCGTCGTTCAAGTCATGGCCACCGGCGGCCAGCCGCGCCACGCCGTGGGGTTCGAATACCGCATCGATGGGCTCGACCACCAGTGGCGCCAAGCCGATGCCACCGGCATGCTGCCGCTCGGCGGCATCCCGCCCGGTGATTACCAACTCATCGTGCGGCCGGTCGGCGCGGACGGCATCGGCGAGCGGGCCGCACTCACTTTCATGGTGCCGCAGCCGTGGTATACCCGACTCTGGGCCATGATCGGTTTCGCCCTGTTGGGCATCGGGGCCATCTGGTTCGCCGGTTGGGTTTCGACCACCGTCACCCGCCAACGCAACGCCGAGCTCGACCGTCTCGTCACCCTGCGCACCGAGGCCCTCAAGCGCAGCAACCTGCGTCTCGAACAACAGATCACCGCCACGGAGCAAAAGTCCCACGAACTCGAGGCCTCTCAGCACGAGATCAGACAACTCAACGCCGATCTCGAACAACGCGTCCACCAACGCACCGAGGAGCTGCGTGAAGCCAACCGCGACCTCGAAGCCTTCGCCTACTCCGTCGCCCACGACCTGCGTTCGCCCATCGGCAACATCGGCAACTTCGCCAAGCTCCTGCGTTCCCTCTACCCGCCCGAGCCGGGATCCGAACGCGACAAGATGACCGCCTTCATCGTCAACGAAAGCCAGCGCCTCATCGAGCTCGTGCAGAGTTTCCTCGATTTCGCCACCGTGCAGAAGGCCGCGATCCACTGGCAACACGTCGACCTGCTGCCCATCATCGTCGCCATCCGTGACCGCCTCATGCACGACGCCCCCGACCGCCAGGTGTGTTGGGAGCTGCCCACCACCGTCCCCACCGTCGCGGGCGACCCCACCCTGCTCCAACAGGTGTTCACCAACCTGCTGAACAACGCGCTCAAATTCACCGGCGAGCGCGATCAGGCCATCATCCGCATCACCGCCCCCCTCCAGCCCGACCGATCCTTCGCGACCTTTGTGATCAGCGACAACGGCGCCGGTTTTGATCCTGCGCAGGTCCACCTCTTCGAGCCCTTCCAGCGCGCGCACGACAACCGCCGCTTCAAAGGCACCGGGATCGGCCTCACCAACGTGCACCGCATCGTCACCCGCCATGGCGGCACCATCACCGCCACCGGCGCTCCCGAACAGGGGGCCACTTTCACGCTGCGTCTGCCCACCCGCCGCCCCGCCGACGACACCCTGCCGCCTTTTTGAGCGCGCACCTGCCCGGTTGACCCGGCGTCGCCCGCCCGCCAAGCTCGCCGGCACCATGGAAGTCCTCGATACTGTCCGTGCCGTCCTCGCCCAGAAAGGAACCGCAATCTGGAGCGTTACCCCGGACGCCACGGTCTATGATGCGATCGCGCTGATGGCTGCAAAGAACATCGGCGCTGTATTGGTAATGGATCACGACCGCCTCGTCGGCATGCTCTCCGAACGTGACTACACCCGCAAAGTCATCCTCGTGGGCAAACAGTCCAAGGAGACCAGCGTTGAAGAGATCATGAGCACCAACCTCACCACCGTCGCCCCGTTCGACACGGTGGATCGTTGCATGCACCTGATGACGGAGCACCGCGTGCGCCACCTCCCGGTCATCGAAGTCGACCGCGTCGTCGGCGTCGTTTCGATCGGCAACCTCGTCAACTGGATCATCTCTGCCCAAGGCGCCGCCCTCCACAACATGGAGCGCATGCTCGGCGCAGAATACCCCGGCTGACTCCCCCCCCCAGCCCCAAACTGCCGATGCCGGTCACCCCGCCGGCATCGGCAAGGGCGGTCAGGCAGCGGACCAGTGCCGTCCGCCCTCAGTCGTCGCTCACACCGATCACCCGCATCAACACGCGGCTCTGCGCGTCACGCGGATCGCGCGCCTCCAGCCCGATCACCCCCGCCACCAGCGCGAGGCCTCCCACCGGGCGCCGCACAAACAGGTCGACCTCCAACGCCGGCTTGCCGTCCAACAACAAGACGACCGGCAGCACATAGACGTCCTGCGGCTGACGGGCGTCCGCCGACGCCGTCTGTGTCGCCACTCTGCGGATACGCTCAAACCGGTAACGGATGTTGATCGGCGGCAGCTTGCCCCCGCGCTTCACCACCGACCACCACGGCACGTCCACCACCTCCGCCAGGATCTCCGCCATCGCCGGCGTTTTCATGATCACGCCCACAAACTCCAGCAGTGCAGGCAGCGTCGCCGCGTAGGCCCGGTCATCGACCTCCGTCCAACCCGCCTCCGCCGCGATCTTTGCCACCGCTTGCGTGACCTTTTCCGGATACGGTTCGCGCAAGCGCAGGCCCAACCCGGGCGCCGTCTCCACTCCTCGCTCCAGCATGCCTATCCAGCCGCGCGTGAACCCGGCAAAACCGAGTCGCAGGAAATCCGCCGTGACCGCCCGCTCGACCGTCGCGCGAGGGATGTCGTCGCGCGTAAGTTTCGCCAGCTTTCGCTCCGCCAGCGGCACCGGCCCAAACGCCGTCAACCGCACCGGCTGTTTGGTCATGGCAAAGGTGTGCTCGCGGCCCGTCGAAGTGAACAACCGCGCCTCCTGATCCGTCGAAGACTCGAAGCCTTCACCGTCTTCATCCAGTGCCGCCACTTCCACCAGCCACTGCGCCAACCGCCGTTTGCCGCGCGTCTCCACCACCAGAGTGCAACTGCCTTTCACGGCGACTTCCGCCTCGTGATCTGATGCTGTCAGCACCGTCCGAAAGACCGCACCATTCAGCGCCATGCCTTCCTCACGTGCCACCGCGACCAGCGGCGCCACCGGCCGCAGTCCCAGACTCTCGCCCAACTGCGGTTCAGGCGCATCCGCCGCCCACGCGACAGTTGCCGCATTCAGCGCCATCAGCCCCGCCACCAGCCGTCTCCGACGCCCCATGGAGTGATGGGAACGTCGGCGGCGGAGCAACATGGCGGTGCGTCGCTCGGACCGGTTACTTGAGCAGCTTCGCCATGTCCTTGGCAAAGTAGGTCAGGATCAGGTCGGCCCCCGCTCGCTTGATCGCGAGCAACGACTCGTGCCTGATCTTTTCGAGATCCAGCCAGCCCAGCTTCGCCGCCGCGTGAATCTGGGAATATTCGCCCGACACCTGATACGCCGCCACCGGCTTGGTCGTCGCATCACGCAGCTCGCGGATGATGTCCAGATAAGCGCCCGCTGGCTTCACCATGATGAAGTCCGCCCCCTCTTCTTCGTCGAGCGCCGCCTCGTTGATCGCCATGCGTCGGTTGGCCGGGTCGAGCTGGTAGGTCGCCTTGCTCAGCGTATTGGTGCCAGCCGCCTTCGCACTGCCCACCGCATCACGGAAAGGACCATAATAGGCCGAGTTAAATTTCGCCGAGTAAGCCATGATCGCGGTGTCGGCAAAGTCGTGCGCGTCGAGCGCCTCGCGGATCGCACCGATGCGGCCATCCATCATGTCCGACGGCGCCACGATATCGACGCCCGCCTCGGCCTGCAGCACCGCCATCTCGGAAAGAATCGCCACCGTGCGATCGTTGTCCACGTCATCAGCAATGTCGGTCAGCACGCCGTCGTGGCCGTGCGAAGTGTAAGGATCGAGCGCCACATCGGTCACCACCGCGAGTTCCGGCAGCGCCTGCTTCACCGCGCGCACCGCCCGCAGGATGAGGCCGTCCTCATCGAGCGCCGCCGTGCCTTCGGCGTCCTTCAGCTTGCTGTCCATCTTGGGAAACAGCGCGACCGCGCGCACCCCGAGCTTGCTCAGCGCCCGGCACTCTTTGACGAGGTCTTTGATGTTCAGGCGAAACACGCCCGGCATCGACGCGATCTCCTCCGGCGCCGGTTTGCCATCCACCACAAACAGCGGCGCGATGAAATCCTCGGGGCGCAGATGCGTCTCGCGCACCATGGCGCGCAAACCCGCCGTGCGGCGCAGGCGGCGAGGACGTTCAACCAGATCAAGCATAGCTTCGGAAGACATGCTCGCGGTTTACACCCGCCGCGCCCGCCAGCGCCACCTCATTTCTCCGCGGACGCGTCCGAGACCGTCGCCGCCAGCAACTGAATCGACACGCGCTTGCCCCCGCCCTTGGGCCGCCCCGCATACACCGCCGTCACCCCGGCCAAAACCGAGGCCGGCGCCTTCGGTGGTTGCGCCACCAGCTCGACCGTCAGCGCCGCCACACCGTTCAGCTCCACCGCAAACGGCACCACAAATGACGCCGCGGTCTCCGGCACCCGCCGCAGCCGGTTACCATCCAGGTTGATGTTGGCGTTCACCGATCCCAGCCCCTTCACCAGCGCCCACCACGGCACGTCGACGACCTCGAACAGAATGCCTTTCAACCCCGGGGTCTGTGCCGCGATCCCAAAAAACTCCACCAGCGCAGGCAACGAGCCCACCACCGAACGCACATCCTCCTCGCGCACGCCCCGCTCCTCCAACTCCGCCCGGGTGGCGCGTGCTTCTTCCTCCGGAAACGGCGTGTTGCGCATGCTGATTCCCACCCGCCCCGTATCATCGCGCAGTCGCAGAATCGTCCCCGCCGCCCGGTCCAACCCCACCTGCAGAAACTCCGCATTCACTAGGAACCGCGCCTGCTCCCGCGTCACCTTGGCCAACGCCCGTTCGATCCGCCCCTCATCCTGATCCAACGGCCCCCACACCGTCACCTCCACCGCCACCAAATCCCGCTCAAACGTGTAATGCGAACCGGTCGAGGTGTAGATGCTCAACGGCTCGACATCCGCCGACGCCACTTGCGCGGCTTCCTCCGCGTTGAGCTCCGCCAACCGAAACTCCGCCAGCCACTGCTCGACCTCGTCGTCATCGCGCATGGAGATGAGCACCACCGCGCGGTCACCCGCCTCCGGACGCTCACGGCCGGCTCCCGCCACGGTCACGCCTGTCAGGGGCAGCCCTTCCCGCTCCGCCAGCGCCACCACCGCCGCCCCCGCCGAAAAATCCTCCATCTCCGGGTAAATCGGCTCCTTCGCCACCAAGCCCACGGCCGCCAAGACACTCAGGATAAACAGAAAACGCACACGCCCTCAGACGCTACCACGGCGGCATTTGTTCATTTTGCCTCCGCCTCCATGTCGGGCCCGGCTTTGATTTTTCGTGTGTTTGGTGTCCTTCGTGGTTTCTCCTAATCCATTCCCATGGCTCTGCAGCTCCACGATTCCCTGTCCCGCTCCCTCCAGCCCGTCGCTCCGGCGCACGATGACGGCGTCTTCCGTTTCTACAACTGCGGCCCCACCGTCTACGCCGAAGCTCACATCGGCAACTTCCGCACCTTCGTGGTCAATGACCTCCTCCGCCGCCTGCTCGAGGACCAGTTCGGCGCCGACAAAGTGAAGCACGTGCGCAATCTCACCGACGTCGACGACAAGACCATCCGCCGCGCCCGCGAGGAGGGCGTGCCCCTTTCCACCGTCACCCAACGCTGGACCGACAAGTTTCACGCCGACTGCGACGCCCTCAACTGCCTGCGCCCCCACGTCGAGCCAGCCGCCACCACTCACATTAAAGAGCAGGTCAACATGATCGAGGTCCTCATGGAAAAGGGCCACGCCTACCGAGCCGCCGACGGTTCGGTCTACTTCAAGGTGTCCTCATTTGATGGATACGGCGCCCTCTCCCGCGTCAAGGAACGTGAACTCAAATCCGGCGCCGCCGCGGCCGCCGGCAACACCGGGGCCAAGGACACCACCTCGGTCGACGCCGACGAAAAGGAAGACGGCACCGACTTCGCTCTCTGGAAGGCCTGGAAGGCCGACGAAGGTGACGTGAAATGGGACGGCCCCGCCGGCGCCTCCGCCGGTCGCCCCGGCTGGCACATCGAGTGCAGCGCCATGGCCAAAAAACACCTCGGCGAGACCATCGACCTGCACACCGGCGGCGAGGACCTGCTCTTCCCGCACCACGAAAACGAGATTGCGCAGAGCGAGTGCTGCAACGGCGTGCCCTTCGCCCGCCTCTGGTATCACAGCAAGCACCTGCTCGTTGACGGCGCCAAGATGAGCAAATCGCTCGGCAACCTCTACACGCTCGACCAGCTCAAGGAGATGGGCCACTCCGCCGCCGCCCTGCGCTACACCCTGCTCGCCGGTCACCCGCACAAGCAGCTCAACTTCACCCTCGCCTCCCTCGGCGCGGCCGACAAGGCCCTCACCACCCTGCGCAACTTCCGCGGCCTGCTCGGCGAGCAGACCGGCGACCCCGCGGTGTTTGATCCGGTCTTCGCCGCCCTGCACGACAATCTCAACACCCCCGGTGCGCTCGGTGCGCTGTTCCGCATCGTCAATGCCGGCCCGCGCGGCGTCGACGCCGCCACCTTCGATCGCGTGATCTTCGCCTTCGGCTTCGATCTCACCGCCCCCGAGACGCCTACTGTCGAGATCCCGGCCGAGATCACTGCCCTCGCCGAAAAACGCTGGGCCGCCAAGCAGGCCAAGGACTGGCCCGCCGCCGACGCCCTCCGCGGCGAAATCGCCGCCGCCGGCTGGACCATGAAAGACCGCAAAGACGGCTACGACCTCGAGCCGGCGAAATAGGCAGCCCCGGACTTTCAATCCTACCCCGATTTTGGGTTGAGGATTTCGGCGTGACCCGCGGCCGCGCTGGTCTCGTGTCCCCCACCTCCAACGGCCAGATCGCCGTGAATCAGCGCGTTGTGCCCCAACCGCAAGTCGGTCGGCGGCGTGAGTCCTCGACGCTCGCCATCAAAATCCGAGCCAATCCCCTGCGCCGAGCCGAACGCGAAATCGCCTATGTGAGCTAGACCGAGGGACTTGCCGTCCGGTTCTACGGTTCCATGAGGGCCATTTCTGCAGCCGCGCATCTCGCTGTCACTGGGTTGTTTCCGAATTGAGCCCGACCGCCTGTTGACAAGTCGGGCTTCGCGTCCGCCACTTAGGACCCTATTTCATTCGGGGCCCCATGGTCGCGTTCTGCGCGTCATGATGGCAAAGGCGCAAAACCCCCCACCTCTCGCGATGTTGCTCGTCGCACCCGCGCCTGCCGTTCCGGCCCTCCGCCAGACAACCCACCGATCCGCGCCCCAAGGGATCGCAAAACGAAGGAACATCCATGCAGCCAAACCAACCCAACCGCACGCCCGCCAACTCCGCGCCTCCGTTTTCGCCCGATTCTGAGCATCCGACCGAAGAGCAACGCAAGCAGGACTTCCTGGTTAAGGTGGCGTCGCCGCGATACGACCGCGGTGGGGTCAGCGGCCTCAAGCGCTACGCCGAGGGCAAGGTCGATGCGTCCTCCGCTCACCTCTACTCCACCTCCGAGGCCCGCAAGCTCATCGAGCTCGGCATCGAAGATCGCATGAAGGTGAAGATCAGCGACCACTACAACGCGTTGGTCACGGGCGATTCCGACATGCCGCCCTCCGCGCCGCTGCGCAACCTGGTCACCGCCCGGGGCGAAGAGGTCAAGGACCTCTCCGGCGAGGTCGATCCGTCCAACCAGCTCTCCTACAGCCCGGCCGCCGGCATCCTGCACAAATACGAGATGGCCCTGCTCTACGTTGTGAAGACCTGCAGCGCCCACTGTCGCTACTGCTACCGCCTCGACCTCTTCACCGGCAAATCCGGCAAACCTCTGGCCCAGCTCGCCGCCGTGCGCGACTACATCGATGCGCACAACGAGGCGGCCGCCGCCAACCACGGTTTCCACCCCGAGACCGGCCGACCGACCCTCCGCGAAGTGCTCCTCTCCGGCGGCGACCCCATGGTGTTGAGCAACACCAAGCTCGCCGCCTGGCTCATCGAACTCGCCGAAGCCGGCATCTCCACCATCCGCATCGGCACCAAGGAACTCGCCTTCTTCCCCCACCGCTTCGACGACGACTTCTTCGGCATGCTCGACGCCTTCAATGAGGCCTACCCCAATGTGCGCCTCGTCTTCGCCGTGCACTTCACCCATCCCGACGAGTTTCTCATCCGCGACGATGAGGGCGCCTACGTCACGGCCGAGAACGACCACCGCTTCATGTGGCTCGCCCCCGTCGAAAACGCCGTCGAGCAGCTCACCCGCCGCCGCCACTTCATCTCGCTGGAAAACCAGACTCCCATCATCCGCGACGTGAACAACGACGCCCACGTGCTCAAGATCCTCCAGCAGGAGCTCTACGCCCACGGCATCGGCAACCACTACTACTTTCAATGCCGCCAGATCGAAGGCCACAAAGCCTTCGCCGTGCCGGTCGAGGAATGCTGGCAACTCTTCACCGACTCCCAACGCCACCTCTCCGGCGTCGAAGCGCACGCCCGCTTCGTCATGTCCACCGAGCAGGGCAAAGTGGAAGTGTGTGGCGTCAGCGGCGAACCGGATGACGGCTACGTCGTCTTCAAATGGCACCGCAACCCCGGTGCCGCCGCCCAGCGCGGCCAGATCGCCATCGCCCGCCGCAACCCGCAGGCCCTCTGGATCAACGACTACCAGGACCGCGTTTTCCAAGACCCCGAAGGCCTCATCGGCTCAACCGAGTAAAAGCCACCCACGGTGGACGCCGACCTCCGGGCGGCGTCGCCCTGCCCCTCGGAGCCGTCCCCGTTCCAACCGCCCCGTCCCACCGCGACCGCGTCCGGAGGCCACGGTCCACCTTCCCAGCAAGCCACCCACGGTGGACGCCGACCTCCGGGCGGCGTCGCCCTGCCCCTCGGAGCCGTCTCCGTTCCAACCGCCCCGTCCCACCGCGACCGCGTCCGGAGGCCACGGTCCACCTTCCCAGCAAACCACCACACGGTGGACGCCGACCTCCGGGCGGCGTCGCCCTGCCCCTCGGGCCCGCCCATTCGCAAAAAAGAGCGTGCCTCCCCATGGCCATCCGTGGTTAACCAACCGTTTCCATTCCATCGGACCGACAACCGTAGGCCGGTCCACAACCCAATATCGCCATGTCCTCCATGACTCCGCTCGAAGAACTGCGCCACTCGTGCTCGCACGTGCTGGCCACCGCCGTCCTCCGTCTCTTCCCCGAGACCAAGCTCGATATCGGTCCCCCCACCGACTCCGGCTTCTATTACGACTTCGATCTGGACCACAAATTCACCACCGAAGACCTCGAGAAAATCGAGGAAGAGATGCGCAAGGTGATTAAGGAAAACCAGGCCTTCCGTCGCAAGGAGGTCTCCCGCGACGAAGCCATCGAGATCATCAAAGGCCGCGGCCAGGAGCGCTACAAACTCGGCCGCCTCGACGACATTCCCGAGGGCGAAGCCATCTCCTTCTACGAGAACGGCGAGTTCATGGACCTCTGCGCCGGCACCCACGTGCGCTACAGCAAGCAGATCAAGGCCTTCAAACTGCTCTCCATCGCCGGCGCCTACCACCGCGGCGACGAGAAAAACAAGCAGCTCCAGCGCATCTACGGCACCGCCTTCGCCTCCAAGGAAGAGCTCGCCGAATACCTCGATCGCCTCGAGCAGGCCAAGGCCCGCGACCACCGCAAGATCGGCAAGGACCTCAAACTCTTCGTCATCGACGAGGACGTCGGCCAGGGCCTCATCCTCTGGACGCCCGCCGGTTCCATCATCCGCCAGGAACTCCAGACCTTCATCGGCGACGAGCTCCGCAAGCAGGGTTACCATCAGGTCTTCACGCCGCACATCGGCAAACTCACCCTCTACAAGACCTCCGGCCACTTCCCCTACTACAAGGAGTCGCAGTTCCCCGCCATCGCCGAACCCGATGACCTCGAACGCGTCGCCACCGAGGGCTGTTCCTGCGCCGAACTCACCGCCCGCCTTGAGGCTGTCTCGCCGCAGTTTGCCAACGAGATCAACCGCCGCACCGGCCGCGAAACCATCGGCGCCGAGCGCACCATGGATCCGACCAAGCTGCTCGACGGCTTCATGCTGAAGCCGATGAACTGCCCGCATCACATCAAGATCTTCGCCTCCCAGCCGCACTCCTACCGCGACCTGCCGCTGCGCCTGGCCGAGTTCGGCACCGTTTACCGCTGGGAACAGTCCGGCGAGCTCAACGGCATGACCCGCGTGCGCGGCTTCACCCAGGACGACGCCCACCTCTTCTGCACCGAAGACCAGGTGGCCGCCGAAGTGCAGGGCTGTCTCGCCCTCGTGAAGATCGTGCTCACCACGCTCGGCATGTCGGACTACCGCGTGCGCGTCGGTTTGCGTGATCCCGACTCCGACAAATACGCTGGCGACGCCGCCGTCTGGGACAAGGCCGAGGAAGCCTGCCGCAACGCCGCCAAAACCCTCGGCGTGCCCTTCACCGAGGAGCCCGGCGAGGCTGCCTTCTACGGCCCCAAGATCGACTTCGTCGTCAAGGACGTCATCGGCCGCGAGTGGCAGCTCGGCACCGTGCAGGTCGACTACAACCTGCCCGTGCGCTTCGACCTCTCCTACATCGGCTCCGACAACAAGCCGCACCGCCCGGTCATGATCCACCGCGCTCCCTTCGGCTCGATGGAACGTTTCTGCGGCGTGCTCATCGAGCACTTCGGTGGCAACTTCCCCGTCTGGCTCGCGCCCGAACAAGTGCGCCTCCTGCCCATCTCGGAGAAGACGCTCGACTACGGCCGCGACCTCGTCGCCCAGCTCAAGGCCGCCGGCGTGCGCGCCGTGCTCGACGAGCAAAGCGACAAACTCGGCGCCAAGATCCGCCGCGCCGAATTGGAAAAGGTCCCGCACACCCTCGTGCTCGGTGCCAAGGAAGCCGAAGCCCAGGCCGTCTCCGTCCGCACCCGGGGCGCCGGCGACCGTGGCACCATGCCCTTCACCGAATATCTCGCCTCCCTCAAAGAGGAGATCGCCACCCGCGCCCTCCCCACCAAGAGCTGAGCCGGGCTCACCCAACTCCCACGAAAAAAGGCCGGTCCGCGCGGACCGGCCTTTTGTTTCAAACAAAACGTAGCTGCGCTTGAGCCCCGGCGAAAGCGTGGCCCCACGCGCCGTCCCGACCTCAGATTTCCCTGCGGCCCAGTGCGTGACCGACCGTCGCGGAATCGCGGCGCACATGAAACAGGCCCACCAAGATCACCCGATCCCCGTGCAAACGGTAATAGAGGCGTTAGGGAAAGTGGCGCAGCACCACGCGATGGTAATGACCGAAGTGTCGATGATGGGTGACCATCCCCTCCGCTACTTCCGCTTCAGCTGACTTGAAGGCCGCTTCAAATCGCTCACCCAAACCCTCCGACAGCGCCTCGTAATACGCAAAAGCCGCCACGAAGTCTTCACGGACTTCTGGCAGGTAGCCGACCGTCCGGCTCATTTCTTTAGTCGCTCAACCTCCGCCCAAAACTGCTGCCGCGTCATGGGAGAGCTCCCGCCTGACTCAAAATCCTGCCAACGACGAGCCAGCTCAGCACCGTGCCACGCCGGGGAAGGCAACGATTCCGGCTCGCGGAGCGTGCCCAGAATCTCATCTGCCAGCGCCAACCGCTCGAGGTCACTCAGTTCCTGAAAGCGAGGAATTTCAGCGGTCTTCATGACGCAATACACAATGCTCTTCAAAAGCGCCAAGCAAGCCCACGAATCGGAAGCTAAACGGCTCGCCGCTCCCACAAAAAAGGCCGGTCCGCGCGGACCGGCCTTTTTGCTAAATCGAAGCGCTCTCCTGTCTGCCGAAAGCTGACGGCTGAACGCTGACAGCTGCTCGCTCGAAACTCAGTTCGTGATGTCGAACGTCGTGCTGCCCGCGCGCGCTGGGTAGTAGGTCTTATACCACTCCTTTTGGGCGTCGCTGCCGGCGTAGTCGGCGAGGGCCTGCTCACTCTTGAACTCCATCACGAAGGCATACTCGCGGTTGCCCTGAGCCTTGATGCACTTGGTCCAAACGCGGGTGATGCCGTCATAGGACTTGGCCAGCGCGTGCACGCCGTCGAGAGCGGCTTTGATCTGCGCTTCCGATGCATCTTCCTTCCAGGAAACCGTGACCACGTGGATCACTGAGGAGGGCGCCATCTCGGTGTCGTGTCCTCCTTCATGATGGGCGGCAGAGAGAGAGGTGGCCGCCAGACCAAGAGCGAGGACCGAGCACAGGGTGGAGAGAAGTTTCTTCATAATGGAATGACTGGGTTGTCGTTGAGGTGAACTGCGAAGGGGAAAACGGGCCGGACTCACCGCCCCGGTCCCGGCGTCTGTCACCGGGAACGCGCTACCATTGCCAGCTTCGCGCCAAAGGAAAGTTCGGAGCGCAAATCGTCGGCGCCTTCCGCCGCCGCGTTAACCGTTTCGCCCCCTGTTCCCGAGGTCGCCCCAGCAGCTCGCTCAACTATTTTTTGATTTAGCGATCAATCGCCCAGATTCGTCATGGCCAGCCCTTGTTTAACGTCTATGAAACGTTGACCAGTCGCGTTTACCCCCATCATGCGCCGTCGATCCGATACCCCTTCCCTTGCCCGAATAGCTGAAGAAGCCGGCGTTTCCCGCGCCGCCGTCTCCATGGCGCTCCGCCATCATCCCCGCATTCCCATCGCCACCCGCGAGCGGATCGAGGCCATCGCCAAACGGCTCGGTTGGAAACCCAACCCGCTCCTCGCCGAGGCCATGAGCGCCATTCGCGCCGGCCAGCCGCCCGCCGATCGCGTCACCCTCGCCTGGGTCACCACCTTCCCCGAGCGCGAGGGCTGGCGCAACATCCACTTCTTTTCCCGCGTCCACGACGGCGCCGACGCCCGCGCCGCCCGCGCTGGCTACAAGCTCGAGCACTTCTGGCTCGGTGACGCCCGCGGCAACGTCTCCCGCCTCAGCGACATCCTCTACAACCGCGGCATCAACGGCCTCATCATCGCCCCCATGGCCGCCCCCGGCCCGCTCGAACTGGCGTGGAAACACTTCGCCGCCGCCACCGTGGGCTTCTCCGTCACCTCTCCCCGCCTCCATCGCGTGACCGACAACCACACCGCCTCGGTCCGCGTCGGCGTGACCCGCCTGCGCGGCGCCGGTTTCAAACGCATCGGCTTCGCCCTCTCCGGCAACTTTGACCGCCGCGTCAACGGCCTCTGGGGCGCCGGTTACCTCTGGCAAATGCACGAGGTCGGCGAGTTTCAGGAGGAGCTCCTCCACCGGCCGCCCGAGCTCGACGAAACCCTCTTCATCCGCTGGGTTCGCGAGACCAAGCCCGACGCCATCCTCAGTGTCGACCGCCGCATCCCGGAATGGTTGGCCGGCGCCGGCATGCGCATTCCCCGCGATGTCGCCTACGTCAACTTGGACATCCCGGCGGACGATGGCACCATGGCCGGTGTTTATCAGGACCCCGAAAGCATCGGCGCCGCCTGCGTCGACATGGTCGCCGGTCAACTCCTCCGCCACGAGCGAGGCCTGCCCGAAAAGCCCCGCACCGTCATCATCGACGGCCGCTGGGTCGACGGTGCCACCGCCCCGGCCTGCGATCCGGAGAGTGACGCCGCCAAAGAAGCCGACACCCTGCTCTGCAACCTCGGCAAGTTCCCTGAGCTGCTCCCCAGCGCCTTCGACTAAAATCGCCGCGTCGCCTAAGTGTCGTGGCCAAGTCGCCACATCCTGCGCCCGCCGCCGCGCCGCACTCTTGCCTCCTGCCATGGCCCGTTTTCCTTTCCTGCCATGGCAGAAGATGCTTCGGAAACTCCCGCGTGGCGCCAGCCGCTCGATACCATTGTCAGCGCCCGTCACGGCGGCCAAACCAGCGCCCTGCTGACCCAGCTCAAGCAGCTCGACACCACCTATCCCAACGTCGCTGAGATCTCCTTTCAGATCGCCTGGACCCTCGATTCCATGGGCCGCGACGAGCAGGCCCTGCCGCACTTCGAGCGCGCCATCGCCCTCGGCCTGTCTCCCAACGAGCAGAGCAACGCCCTCATCGCTCTCGCCATTTGCCAGCGCAACCTCGGCCAGACCGCCGCCGCCGCGGCCACCCTCGAGTCGGGCCAGGCCCAGTTCCCCGACCAGGCCGAATTCGACGCCTACCTCGCCCTGCTCCGCCACGACCAAGGCCGCCATACCGAAGCGCTCCAACTCGCCCTCACCACCTTGCTCGACACCTCCGAGGACCTCGGCATCACCGCCCACCAGCGCAACCTCCGCCACTTCCTTAATCAACTCACCTGAGCCTTCGTGGCTCGAGCGTGAGCAAGTGGCAGCAGTGCCTGCCCTCTCCCGCCTCCACCATTTTCCCGAAACACCCGTCCGCCACACCGGTCTGTCTTCCACCATGTGCCCTTCCCGCGTCCGCCCCCGCGCCCGTCTTACCCTCCTCACCATCCTCCTCGCCTCTGCCACCTGGCTCTTCGCCGCGCCCGACAGCGAACGCATGCGCACCACCGGCTTCACCGCCGAGGAAATCTCCCAGGGGTTCACCAACCAAAAGGTCATCGCCCTGCCGCAGCCCTCCCTTCGCGACACCTACGACGAGACCGCCGAGGCGACCTACGCCGCCGCCGAGACCGCCGCCGGTTTCGAGCTCGATCGCGTTTATCCGCTCATGAACGGACTGCGCGTGCTGCGCCTGCCCGACGGCATGTCGCCCGCCCAGGCCCGCACCCAACTCCTCGCCACCGGCCGCTACCAATTCGTCGACTACAACCACATCCGCGAGCGCGCCCTCGTCCCCACCGACCCGACCTTCGCCGATGGCTCCCAATGGCACCACCGCAACACCGGCCAATCCGGTGGCACCGCCGATGCCGACATCGACTCCACCGAGGCCTGGGACCTGCGCAACGACGCGTCCAACATCATCGTCGCCGTCGTCGACGACGGCATCCGCCTTACCCACCAGGACATCGCGCCCAACCTCTGGACCAACTCCGCCGAAATCGCCGGCAACGGTCGTGACGACGACCGCAATGGCTACGTCGACGACGTGCATGGCATCGACGCCCGCGACGGCACCGGCAATCCCACGGACGACGACGGTGAGGGCCACGGCACCCACGTCGCCGGCATCATCGGCGCCGCCGCCAACAACGGCGTCGGCGGCACCGGCGTCGCCTGGCGCGTGCAGATCATGCCCCTGCGTTTCCTCGGCGGCACCGAAGGCAACGGATCCGACGCCGATGCCATCGAGTGCATCAACTACGCCGTCCGCCATGGCGCCCACGTCATCAACGCCTCCTACGGCTCCGGCGGCTTTTCCCAAGGTGAGCGCGAGGCCATCCGCGCCGCCCGCAACGCCGGCATCATCTTCGTGACCTCCGCCGGCAACGACGGTCTCGACCTCGATATCAGCGCCGCCTACCCGGCCAACTACCCTCTCGACAACATCCTCACCGTCGGCAACTCCACCCGCCTCGACGACGTTTCGACGACCTCCAACACCGGCTCCGGTCTCGTCGATCTCTTCGCCCCCGGTTCCGAGATCATGTCCCTCGGTGTCGACTCCGACACCGACACGCGCGTCGCCAGCGGCACCTCCATGTCCTCCCCCATGGTCGCCGGCGCCGTCGCTCTGCTCCGCGCGCAGTATCCACAAGATGGTTACCGCGCCACCATCAACCGTCTCCTCCGTGGCGTCGATCGTCGCGTCGCCTTCACCGGCGAAGCCCAGTCCGGCGGCCGCCTCAACGTTTTCAACGCCCTCACCACCAGCGACACCCGTCCTTTCAACGACGACTTCGCCGATGCCGCCGTGCTGCAGGGCGAAATCATCACCGTGCGCAACAACAGCGTCGGTGCCACCGCTCAGGCCGGTGAGCCCTCCCACGCCGGCCGCCTGCGCAACTCCCTCTGGTGGGCCTGGACCGCCCCCTCCTCCGGTATTGTGCAAGTGGATACGCGCGGCTCCGACGGCGACACCGCCCTCGCGGTCTACACCGGCACCAGCCTCAACGCCCTCACTCAGATCGCCCAAAACGACAACGAAGCGCCCGGCTTCCTCACCTCCCGCGTTTCCTTCACCGCCACCCTCGGCACCACCTACTACATCGCGAGCGACAGCTTCAGCGCCGGCCTCGTGATCCTCAACCTCGCCAGCGCCGCCGCCAACGACGCCTTTGCCTCCGCCCAGGAACTCACCGGCGACGCCCCGCTCATCACCACCACCAACGCCAGCGCCACCCGAGAGTTTGGCGAACCCACCATCGCCAGCGGCGCCGCCGGCCAAACCCTCTGGTATAAATGGACCGCCCCGCACGACGGGGTTTTCCAAGCCAGCGCCTACTCCGAGTCCACCGATCCCATGCTCGGCGTCTTCACCGGCTCCACCGTCACCAACCTCACGCGTCTCGGCGCGGCCGACGACACCGGCCCCAGCGGGGCCAACGTCAACGCCCTCGTGCAATGGACCGCCGTCGAGGATACCACCTACTTCATCGCCATCGACACCTACAATGGCTCCGACGACGGCGAGATCACCCTCTCCCTCACCGACGCTCTTTGGCAGTTCGCCACCGGTGCCTTCGACGACGACGATCCCGACGCCCGACGCCCCACCATCACCAACGTGCCCACCGTCGGGCCCGACGGCATCATCTACGTGAGTAGCTCCGACGCACATTTTTATGCGATTCGACCCGACGGAACCCAGCTCTGGCGCGTAGCCACCGAGGGCTACTCCGACTCCGCTGCCGCTGCTCTCGCCCCCGACGGCACCATCCTGTTCGGCACCCGCCTAGGTTACCTCTACGGCCTAAATCCCGACGGCTCTACCCGCTGGAGCATCGGGCAGGACGATGCTCCGTTCACCGCCGCCCCCGCTGTCGCCGCCGATGGCACCGCTTACTTCAAACGCGACGACGGCGTCCTGCGCGCCTTCTCCCCCGACGGCACCAGCCTGTGGTCCTACTCCGGTGCGACCGATGGTGAAGGCAGCTACGGTGGTCCCGCCATCGCCGCCGATGGCGCCATCCTGCTGCCCGCCAACGACGGCGCCCTGCATTGCCTCAACCCCAGCGGCACCCTGCGTTGGCGCTACCTCCCGCAGAACGCCGAGGGCGCCGACGACGACAGCGGCATCTACACCTCCCCGGCCATCGACGGCGCTGGCAACATTTACGTATCCACGCTCCAAGGCACCGTTTTCTCGCTTACCTCCACCGGCAGCCTGCGCTGGGTTTTCCGCACGCCCGAAGCCGGTGAAAACGTTTCCTCCTCCATCGCCCTCGGCGAGGGCCGGGCCTACTTCGCCAGTTACGGCGCCTTCCTCTACGCCCTCGATCAAACCGACGGCACCCAAGTCTGGCGGGCCTCCATCGAAGCCCAGGCCCGCGCCAGCTCGCCGGCCATCGCCGCCGACGGCTCCATCATCGTCGGCAGCTACGCCAACAAACTCTTCCGCTTCGATCGCGACGGCAACCTGCTGCGCTCCTGGTCGGCCGGCAACTGGTTCCGCAGTTCCCCCGCCCTCGCCGACGGCCGCATTTACATCGGCAACGGCGACGGCAAGGTCTACGCCTTCGATCTCGACGGCATCGAGCCCGCCGCCGGCCCCGAGTATCCGTGGCCCCAATACCGCCACGGCCAACGCCACCTCGGCCGCGCCACCCTCGAAATCATCGGCCGCACCGTCGCCACCGATCCGGTCGATCCGGGACGTTTGGTGAACCTCTCGGTCCGCAACCGCACCACCCGCGGCACCGGCGTGCTCACCGCCGGCTTCGTGCTCTCCGGACCGGTCGGAAAACCCCTTGTCGTCCGCGGCATCGGCCCCACGCTCGCCGACTTCGGCGTCACCGGCACCGTGAGCGAAACCACCCTCGAAGTGTATCGCACCGCCGACACCTCCGCCGCCCTCGTCTCCAACAGTGGCTGGACAAGCACCACCGGCGACGGCCGCGACCTGGGCGCTTTTCCGCTGCCCGATGGCAGCGCCGACAGCGTGGTGCGCACCTCCTTTGGCTCCGAGGCCTACACCGCCCAGCTCCTTCCCCGCACCGACGATACGGCGCCGGGCATCGGTCTGGTGGAAATCTACGACGCCGACATAGCCGAGCTGCGCACCCGCCTCACCAATCTCTCCGCCCGCACGGCCCTCGCCGCCAATGGCGACGTGACCCTGGGTTTCGTGCTCGCTGGCAACTCCCCCCGCACCGTGCTCATCCGCGCCGTGGGTCCGGGCCTCGATCAGTTCCTCAACCCGGCAACGACCCTCAACGACCCGCAACTCACCCTGCTCGTCGGCCAGACCGCGGAGACCGGCAACGAAGATTGGCGCGGACTCGAACAAGTCCGCGCGGCGGCCGAAACCGTGGGGGCGTTTCCGCTCCAAAACAGCAGCGCCGACGCCGCCCTCGTGACGACCTTGCCGCCGGGAGCTTACACCGCCCGCGTCACCGCCCCCACCAACCAAACCGGCATCGTCCTGGTGGAAGTCTACCTCCTCCCGGAAAACTAAGCCGGAAAGCAACCACCAGGGAGCGCCGACGCCCCCGTCCGCCCTCGGCTACCCGAACGCGGGCGACACGCCCGCGGCTACATCTCCGTCCAAGTGTAGCAGCGGCCGTCTCGGCCGCTCTCCGTTGCCTCTCCGCCTGCTTCCCCCGCCCGCTCCGCCGCACCACTCCACCGCACGCGGGCGACACGCCCGCGGCTACATCCCCCGTCCGGGTGTAGCAGCGGCCGTCTCGGCCGCTCTCCGTTGCCGCTCCGCCTCCTGCCGCTCCCACCCCGCCGCACCACTCCACCGCACGCGGGCGACACGCCCGCGGCTACATCCCCGTCCGAGTGTAGCAGCGGCCGTCTCGGCCGCTCTCCGCTGCCTCTCCGTCACCTGCCACTCCCATCTCGCCGCACCACTCCGTCGCACGCGGGCGACACGCCCGCGGCGACATCCCCCGTCCTAGTGTAGCAGCGGCCGCCTCGGCCGCTTCCCGCTGCCTCTCCGCCCTCACTCCCCTCTTGCACATAACCTGCAATGCGAGAGCCTTTGCTAATGGGCACCACCCCGGACGCCTATCCCCGACGACCTCCTCGCATCGTCCCTTTCGCGAACGAGGCTCCGATCTACTTCGTGACGTTCTGCACGATTCGGCGGAAAAACGCCCTCGCCACACCCGCGATTCATACCGCGTTTAGAGCGTTCTCCACACGAGCCCAGGACCAGCACGGAGTCGCCGTCGGACGCTACGTCATCATGCCCGATCACATTCATCTTTTCGTGAGCCTCTCCCCCGCCGCCGCTTCTCTTTCAAGTTGGGTGGGAAGTCTTAAGCGGCACTTAAGCCGCACGTGGGTCAAAGCCGGCGGCCGACTGCCGCTTTGGCAGCAAAGCTTCTTCGATCACTTACTGAGAAGTGACGAATCCTACCAAACCAAGTGGACCTATGTTTGGCAAAATCCGGTGCGAGCACACCTGTGTCTCAACGCCGAAGATTGGCCCTACGCGGGTGAAATCGTGCCACTATCGCACCACTAGGCGATCACCACTCCACCGAACGCGGGCGACACGCCCGCGGCTACATCCCCGTCCGGGTGTAGCAGCGGCCGTCTCGGCCGCTCTCCCCTGCCCTCTCCGCCGCACCACTCCACCGAACGCGGGCGACACGCCCGCGGCTACATCCCCGTCCGGGTGTAGCAGCGGCCGTCTCGGCCGCTCTCCCCTGCCCTCTCCGCCGCACCTCTCCACCGCACGCGGGCGACACGCCAGCGTCTACATCCCCCGTCCTAGTGTAGCAGCGGCCGTCTCGGCCGCTCTCCGCTGCCTCTCCGCCGTTCCACGTTGCCTCTCCGCAACCGCCGCCGCCGCGCTTCGCCTTCCGCTCCTTTCCTCCCTCTGCCCCCCACAAAAAAACGGCCGCCTCGGGAGAGAGGCGGCCGCTGCAATAATTGAGGGGGCTAGGCTAAACTAACGCGTAACGAGCGCTCAGATGGCGGTCTCGCCGCGCTCGTCGGTGCGGATGCGCACGGCCTCTTCGAGACCGACGACAAACACCTTGCCGTCACCGATCTTGCCGGTCTTGGCGGCGCCGACGATGGTGTCGACGGCCTTACCAACGACGTCGTCGGGGACCACGATCTCGATCTTCACCTTGGGGAGGAAGTCGACGGTGTATTCGCTGCCACGATAGATTTCGGTGTGACCCTTTTGACGACCGAAGCCCTTGACTTCAGTCACGGTCATACCCTCGACGCCGATTTCGGAGAGGGCTTCTTTCACCTCTTCCAACTTGAACGGCTTGATGATGGCGATGATCAGTTTCATGCGATAAATAATGGAGGGTTCGTAAGTAATGTGAGAGCCCCGCTCCATTGGCGCAAGTCTAGGACCGACGCCAATTTTGCGGGATGTTCATCAGCCTTTGTGGGCGGGGGTGAAGTCCGGGTAAGCTTCCGCACCGTGCTCACCGATGTCGAGACCCTCGGATTCTTCGTCCGCGCTGACGCGGATACCGATGGTGACCTTAACAAGGATGGCGAGGATGAGGGAGACCACGAAGGCGAAGGCCGAGACCGACAGCGTGCCGATCAGCTGGATGCCGAACGGAGCGGCGTCCGAGAAGAGGGCCACGGCGATGGTGCCCCAGATACCGCACACACCGTGCACGGAGATGGCACCAACCGGATCGTCGATCTTGATCTTGTCGAAGAAGATGATGGCAAAGACCACGAGGGCACCGGCGATGAGGCCGATCCAGATGGAACCGCTCATGGAGACGGAGTCAGCACCCGCGGTGATACCCACGAGACCGGCGAGCACACCGTTGAGGCCCATGGAGAGGTCAGGCTTCTTGAGCAGGCCCCAGCTCACCATCATGGCGGACACCGCACCCATGGCCGCAGCGAGGGTGGTGGTCACGAAGACGTAGGAGACGCCACGAGGATCAGCGCTGAGCACCGAACCGCCGTTAAAGCCATACCAACCGAGCCACAGCATGAACACACCGATGGCGGCGAGCGGCATGGAGTGACCGAGGATCGGCTTCACTTTGCCACCGGCGAGATACTTGCCGTTGCGGGGACCGAGCACGAGCACTGCAGCGAGGGCGGCGAAACCACCGAAGGCGTGCACGAGGGAGGAACCAGCAAAGTCGTAGAAGCCGCGCTCGGAGAGCCAGCCACCGCCCCACTGCCAGGAACCGGTGATCGGGTAGAAGAAGGTCACGAGCAGGGTCGCGTAGATCATGAAGCCGGAGAGCTTCACGCGCTCGGCGACGGCACCGGAGACGATGGTCGCGGCGGTCGCGGCGAACATGGCCTGGAAGATGAAGTCCGTCCACCAGGTGTAGGCAGCGTAAGCATCGGTCATCATGGTGACGTCTTCATTATCGACGCCGAACCAAGAGCCCGTGGCGAAGAAGCCATTGAAGTCACCCGGATACATGGAGTTGAAGCCCCAGAAGGCATAACCGAGGATACCGATGGAGACGATGAACAGGTTCTTGAACAGAATGTTGACCGTGTTCTTCGACTGGGTGAGGCCGGTCTCCACGCAAGAGAAGCCCAGGTGCATGATGAACACCAAGGCAGCCGAGATCAGGAGCCAGAGATTGTTAACGGTGAAGAGAGCGAAACCGCCGGACTCGACGAAAGCGTCGTAGGACTCGTAAGGCGGCGGCTCGTCTTGGCCGAAGAGGGGCGTGAGCGCGGCCAGCACAGCGAAGATGCCTGCCATCTTCAGCCAGCTGGTCATTTGCTGGGACCGTAGCTTCATAGTTTTATTTGGGTATCGTGTAGTGGTTGTAGACGTTGCTGAGGCAGCGCCCGGGGGCGTTACCGGACGTCGAAAAAAGCACGGGGTATGCCAACGGTTCCCGATTCTGAAAATTTTTCATGGATCAGTTTTTACCGACCTTTTGCAAATAACTTACGGGGTCGCAACAGGGCCCTCTGCCAGGTGTAGATGCCCCTGTATCAGGCCCTCCCTCTGCCTCTCCGGGTTGGGTAAATTGCCCAAAAAAAACCGGAGCCCCGCAGGACTCCGGTTTCCCTTAAAACGATCTGAAATATGCGCGGATTTACTCCGTCTCCGGCACCACCGTCTGGATGTGCAGCTCCTTGAGCTGGCGGGCGGTGACCGGGGTCGGGCTCTGCGCCATGAGGTCCTGACCACGCTGGGTCTTCGGGAAGGCAATCACGTCGCGGATGCTGGTCGTGCCGCTGAGCAGCGCGCACACGCGGTCGAGACCAAAGGCGATACCGCCGTGCGGGGGCGCGCCGAATTTGAAGGCCTTGAGCATGTAGCCGAAGCGACTCTCCACGACGTCCTCCGGAATCTTGAGCACGTCCTTGAAGACCTTTTCCTGCAGCGCCGGCTGATGAATACGGATCGAGCCGCCACCCAACTCCATGCCGTTGAGCACGAGGTCGTAGTGCTGGCCGCGAACGGCCTTGGGGTCGCTGTCGAGCAGCGCCACATCCTCCGGCACCGGCGAGGTGAAGGGGTGATGCGTCGCGACGAAACGGCCCTGCTCCTCGTCGTAGGACATGAGCGGAAAATCGATGACCCAGAGGAACTTCCAATCGTCGTGGCGAATGGTGAGTTTGCCGCGTTTGACCAGCAGCTGGGCGCTGTCGAGGCGGATGCGGCCGAGGATCGTGCAGGCGCGCTCCCACTCCGCGGCGGCGAAAAAGACAATGTCACCGTCCTCGATATTGAGCTGCTCGGTGAGCGCCGCCTTCTCCTCGTCGGTGAAGAACTTCACGATGGGCGACTTCCATTCGCCGCCTTCGATCTTGATGAAGGCCAGGCCCTTAGCGCCGAGCGATTTGGCGGTGTCTTCGAGGCTCTTGAGTTCGCCCTGGGTGACGTCGGCGAGGCCCTTGGCGTTGATCGCTTTGATCACGCCGCCGCTCTTCACCGTGCCGGAGAAGACCTTGAAGGACGACTCGCAGAAGATCTCGGAGAAATCGACCAGTTCCATGTCGAAACGCAGGTCGGGCTTGTCGATGCCGAAGCGGTTCATCGCGTCCTGGAAGGACATGCGCTGGATCGGGCCTTCGAGATCGTAGTTGGCCGCTTCTTTCCAAACTTTGCGCACCATGCCCTCGAAGAGCTCATAAATGTCCTCGCGGGTCACAAACGACGCCTCGACGTCCACCTGGGTGAACTCCATCTGGCGGTCGGCGCGCAGATCCTCGTCGCGGAAACAGCGGGCAATCTGGAAGTAACGCTCCACGCCGGCCACCATCAGGATCTGCTTATACTGCTGGGGCGACTGGGACAGGGCGTAGAACTCGCCCGGGTGGATGCGCGACGGCACGAGATACTCACGGGCACCTTCCGGGGTGCTCTTAAAGAGAGACGGGGTTTCGACCTCGATGAACTCCTGGCTGTCGAAATAATCGCGGATCGCCTTGGTCACCTTGTGACGGGTGAGCAGGTTCTTGCGCATCCGCGGACGGCGCAGGTCGAGGTAACGGTAGGTGAGACGCAGGTCCTCGTTGACCTTGTCGCCGCCAGCGTCGTCGAGCGGGAACGGCGGGGTCTCGGAGACGTTGTGAATCACCAGTTCCGAGGCGACGACCTCCACCTGACCGGTGGGCAGATTGTCGTTTTGCGTGCCCTCTGGGCGGCGGGAGACCTTGCCGTGGATCTCGACCACCGACTCGTCCTTGAGGTGCTTCATCTGCCCGGCCAGCTGCGCATTATCATGCGGCTCGAGCTTGATCTGCGTGATGCCTTTGCGGTCGCGCAGGTCGACGAAGATGATGCCGCCTTGGTCGCGGATGGTGTCCACCCAGCCGATGAGCGAGACTTCGCTGTCGAGGTCGGCGGAGGTGAGCTGGGCACAGTGGTGGGTGCGCTTCATAGTCGGAAAATCGGGGACGAAAGGGGCTGACGTAAGCTCACCGCGCGCCAGCGGGGCAATTCAATAATCGGGGGCGCATTTTGCCCCGCCACCCGGCGAGCGCCGGGGCTGCCGCCAAAAAAATGTCGAAACTCTGTCACCTCACCCCGCCGCGGAGGCACTCCTATGTGTAAACCAACAACCCCCTTCAACCGCAGGAACATTATGAAAGCCTCCTCCTCCCCTTCCCTCTTCCGCCGCGTTTCTCGCCTCGCGCTCGCCCTCGGCGCGCTCGCTTCGGCCACCGTCGCCCTCGGCCAATTCCCGGCCAAACTCGATGACTTCGCGCAAAGCGATCTGAGCTCGATCGGCGCGCCGCGCATCGTGATCGACGACGCCACCGTCGGCGGCAAATCCCACCTCACGCACAACGTGAAGGACGGCGTGCTCACCGCCACCGGCGAGATCAAACCCGCCCGCGGCCAGCCCGGCTTCGTGAGCCTCGTGCTCCCCATGGCCGCGCCCAACGAGGCCGCCGATCTCAGCCACTTCGAGGGCATCGTGATGCGCGTGAAGCTCACCAGCGGCAACCTCGCCGTCTCCGCCAACAGCACCGAGGTCGTCAACTTCGACTACCACGCCGCTCCCATCACCCGCGCCGCCGACGGCGACTTCCACGAGATCAAGATCCCCTTCGCCTCCATGAAGCGCGCCTGGTCCGAGCAGACCAAACTCAACCCGGCGACCATCAACAGCATCAGCCTCGTCGTCGCCGGCGTGCAACCGGGCGACTTCGCCTACGCCATCGACGAGATCGGTTTCTATTGATCCGCCGCCGATTCGCAGCGCCCCAACCGTCCCGCCCCCTCCACCTCCGCCACCCCCAACCGAGGAACCCTCATGAACCCGTCCGCCTCCCCTGCCCGCCTCGACTACCTCGATGCCGTGCGCGCCTACGCCTTGTTGTTGGGTGTGGTCTTTCACGCCGCCCTCTCCTTCCTGCCGATCTACATCGGCTGGGCGGTGATGGACGTGTCCACCAGCGCCGTCATCGGCCCGTTCATGCTGTTGAGCCACTCCTTCCGCATGGCGTTGTTCTTCCTCATCGCTGGCTACTTCAGCCACCTGTCGTTCCACCGCCAGGGCGGCGCCGGCTTCCTCGCCAACCGCTGGCTGCGCATCGTCGTGCCCTTCGTGGTGGGCTGGTTCATCCTCAAGCCGCTCCTCGTGTCCGGCTGGATCATGGGCGGCCAAAGCATGCGCGGGGAATGGAGCTTCTGGGGCGGCATCCGCGACGGTTACGCCACACTCTCCACCCTGCCGGAAGGCCTGCTCATGGGTTCGCACCTCTGGTTCCTCTACTACCTCATCCTCTGCACCGCCCTGCTGCTCTGCGTGCGCGCCGCGCTGCGCCTGACGGGTCCGGTCTACCGCGGACTCCTCCGTGCCGCCGACGCCACCCTCGGTCGCATCGCCCGCGCCCCGTGGTCGATCTACCTGCTCGTCCTTCCCACCGCCGGCGCGCTCTGGTTCATGCAAGGCTGGGGCATGGACACGCCGGACCGCTCGCTCGACCCGCACCTGCCCGCGCTGCTCATCTACGGGGGCTTCTTCACCTTCGGCTGGATGCTCCGCCGCAACACCCACCTGCTTGACCAGGTCGTGGCACTGTCCGCCCTGCGCTGGGTGTTGGTCGTCGTCAGCGGTCTCGCCGCCCTGTGGTTGTCCGAAATTCAAGGCGATACCGGCCACCCGCACTTCCAACTCGCTCGCTCCGGCTTCGTGCTGAGCTACGCCGTCGTGATGTGGTCGCTCGTGCTGCTCACCCTCGGTGTGTTTCAAAAACTCATCCGCCGCCCGTCCGCCACCGTGCGCTACGTGGCCGATTCGTCCTACTGGATGTATCTCATCCACCTGCCGATTGTGCTCTGGCTGCAGGTGGTGGTCGCCGAATGGTCCTGGCACTGGTCGCTCAAACTCAGCGCCATCTCCCTCGCCACCATCGGCATCGCGCTGCTCACCTACGAGCTCTTCGTTCGCTCCACCTTCATCGGCCGCATCCTCAACGGACGCCGCAAAGACCGCGCCCTCTTCCGCCGGTCCGCAACCGCGGCCGCTCCGTCGGTCGTGGCCGAAGCGACCCGCACCTAAGTTTTCTCCGGGCAAGCCCCGGTTTTAACGCCCGGCCGGCCCTTGCCGGTCGGGTTCTTCGTTTGAGAATGCAGGCATGCCCCGCCCCCGCTTGCCTCGCCCGCTCCTCAGCGCCGCGTTAATCGCCTCGCTGCTGCTGACGCCCCTGTCCGCCAAACCGGAACTCGAGCGCCTCGAACCCGCCCACTGGTGGGCCGGCATGCAACAGTCCGAACTGCAACTGCTGCTCTACGGCGAAAACCTGCACGACTGCACCGTCTCCCTCACCGACTACCCGGGTGTTCACATCGACCGCGTGGAGCGCGTGGCCAATCCGCGTTACCTCTTCGTCTACCTGCAGATCGCGCCGGAAGCCGCGCCCGGCTCCTTGGAGCTGCACCTCACCGCACCCGACGTCACGTATTCAGTCTTCTCCTACGAGCTCAAACCCCGCGTCCCCGGCTCCGCCGACCGCGAGGGGTTTAACGCCAGCGACGTGATTTACCTCATCACGCCCGATCGCTTCGCCAACGGCGACCCGTCCAACGACGAAATCGCCGACCTACGCGAGGGCCTCAACCGCGCCGAAGCCTACGGCCGCCACGGCGGTGACCTCGCCGGCATTACCCAACACCTCGACTACCTCGCCGACCTCGGCGTGACCCAGCTATGGTTAAACCCCGTGCGCGAAAACGACATGCCGCGTTGGTCCTACCACGGCTACGCCATGACCGACTTTTACCGCATCGATCCGCGTTACGGCAACCACGACGACTATCTCCACCTCGTCGCCGCCGCCCGCGAGCGCGGCCTCGGCGTCATCATGGACATGGTGCCCAACCACTGCGGTCTGCAGCATTGGTTTGTGCAGGATCCACCTGATGCGGAGTGGATCAATTTTGCGGGTCGCTTCGAGCCCACCAACCACGCGCGCACCACCAATCAGGATCCGCACGCGGCTCAGATTGATCGCCAGCGTTTCAACGACGGTTGGTTCGTCGCCGACATGCCTGACCTAAATCAGCGCCATCCGCTGATGGCCGACTACCTCATTCAAAACGCGATCTGGTGGATTGAGGAAGCCGGCCTCTCCGGCGTGCGCGTCGACACCTATCCGTATCCAGATAAACACTTCATGGCGCGCTGGGCGTCCGCCATCCTGACCGAATATCCGCAGCTCAATCTCGTCGGCGAGGAGTGGACCCTCTCCCCCGCCCTCGTCGCTTACTGGCAACGCGGCAAGGTCAACGCCGACGCTTACACTTCGCCCATGCCGAGCATGATGGATTTCCCGCTCAACGACGCCCTGCGCCTCGCCCTCACCGCGCCGGAGGAAACGTGGAACGCCGGTTTCATCCGGCTCTACGAAGCGGTCGCCCACGACTTCCTCTACCCGGCCCCGCAGGACCTCGTCATCTTCCCCGACAACCACGACATGGACCGCTTCTACACCCAGGTCGGCGAGGACCTCGCGCTCTTTAAACTCGGTCTCGTGTTTAACCTCACCATGCGCGGCATCCCGCAGCTCTACTACGGCACCGAGATCCTCATGCACAACCGCGACCACCCGGGCGACCACGGCGTGATTCGCACCGACTTCCCCGGCGGCTGGGCCGGCGATCCCGTCAACGCCTTCACCGGCGACGGGCTCACCACGGACCAACGTGATGCCCAGGCTTTCACCCGCCGTCTCCTGCACTGGCGCCGCACCGCCACCGCCATCCACGACGGCGCGCTGCGTCACTTCGTGCCCGACGATGGCACGTATTGTTATTTTCGTTACACCGACGAGAGCACCGTGATGGTCGTGCTCAACAAACGCCCCGAGCCGGCGGTGCTCCCGACCGCCCGCTTCGCCGAAATCCTGCCGCCGGGCAGCCACGGCACCGATGTGCTCACCGGCACCACCCAGGACCTGAGCGAATCCGTCGTCGTCCCCGCCCGCAGCGCGGTGGTGCTGGAGATTCACTGAACCGTCGCCTACTGGCACAAAAAACCGCGCCCCGGATTCCGAGGCGCGGTGTAAATGAATAGAGGTGTAAACCGCCGCGAACCTTACCGCGAGGCGATGAGGCTTTCGCCGGTCATCTCCACCGGCTTCGGCAGGCCCATGAGGTCGAGCACGGTCGGCGCGATGTCGGCGAGGCGACCGCCGTCCCGCATCTGGGTGCCATCCTTGGTGAGGCCTTCGCCGACGACGAAGAGTTCCACGAGGTTGAGCGTGTGCGCGGTATGCGGGCCCTTGGTCTCCGGGTTCCACATCTGTTCGCAGTTGCCGTGGTCGGCGGTGACGACCGCCTTGCCGCCGACGGACTTGAGGGCTTCGAGCAAAATGCCCACGCCCTTGTCGGTCGCCTCGACCGCCTTGATCACGGCGTCGAGATTGCCGGTGTGGCCGACCATGTCGGGGTTGGCGAAGTTGACCACCACCAGGCCGTATTTGCCGGAGAGGATGGCTTCCTTCGCTTTGGCGGTGACTTCCACCGAAGACATTTCCGGCTGCATGTCGTAGGTCGGCACCTTGGGGCTGGACGGGCAGGCGCGATCTTCACCGGGGAAGGGATCGCTGCGGTAGTTGTTGAAGAAGAAGGTGACGTGCGGGTTCTTCTCGGTCTCGGCACAGCGGAACTGGTTGATGCCCGCATTGGCCACGACCTCACCGAGGATGTTTTTCAACTTCTCGGGCTTCGGCGAAACGATGTGCACCGGCAGACCCTTCTCATACTCCGTCATGGTGGCGTAGTAGAGGTCGAGCTTCTCGCCGCGATCGAAGCCATCAAAGTCATCGAACACGAAGGCCTTGGTGATCTCGCGCGGACGGTCGCCGCGGTAGTTGTAGAAGAGCACGGCATCGCCGTTTTGGAAGGTCGCCAGCGGCTCGCCGGAGGCGTCCACGATGGCGGTCGGCGCGACAAATTCGTCACCGGTCTGGCTCGGGCTGAGCGGCGCATCGTAATACTGCTGCACGGCTTCCTGCGCGGTCTTGGCGGTGGCCACGGCGGCGCGGCCGGTGAGCAGGTCGTAGGCCTTCGAAACGCGCTCCCAGCGGTTGTCGCGGTCCATGCTCCAAAAGCGACCGCAAACGCTGGCGATCTTGCCCACGCCGATCTCGGCGCACTTGGCATCAACGGCCGTCACGTAACCCAGACCGCTGGTCGGGGGCGTGTCGCGGCCATCGGTGAAGGCGTGGATGAACACCTCTTTGATGCCATCGGTCTTGGCCTGTTCGAGGATGCCGTAAAGGTGGTCGAGCATGCCGTGCACGCCCGCGTCGGACACGATGCCCATGAGGTGGAGGCGACCGCCGGCGGCGACGCGCTCTTTGATGCCGCCCCAGACGGCGTTGCCGGCGAGTTTGCCCTCGGAGAACAGCTTGTTGAGGCGCACCAGCTCCTGGTCGACGATGCGACCGGCGCCGATGTTTTCGTGGCCCACCTCGCTGTTGCCCATCACGCCGTCGGGCAGACCGACGTCGAGACCCGAGGCCCTGATGGCGGTCTTCGGGCTGCCGGCCTGCAGCGCGTCGTCACACGGAGTGGCGGCGAGTTCCACGGCATTGGAAGCTTTGGCGGCGGGATCGGGGTTCTTTCCCCAACCATCGCGGATCACGAGCAGGACAGGCGTGCGTTTTTCTTCAGTCATGGCGTTGGACATTCGACCTCCAGCAGGCCCGCTCGCCGGGCGATCGTCAAAACCCAATCGTGCTCACCCGCTGGCCTCTCATCCCGGTTTTTTGGCAAACGATCTGCTAGGCCACAGCTCCGACATGACTCTGATCATTCGCGATCAACTGACGTGCCCGCCGACCTGGTTTGCGTCGTTTCGGGACCTCACCCTCTACTGTCACACCTTCCTCCGGCTCGATGTCGTGCTCGAATCGGGCGATGCCGACCTCTTCTACGCCTGGATCAAACCGCGCGGTGGCATGGATTTCATCGAGGACATCGTGCGCCCCGGCTCCGAGCCCGGCGTGCACCTCGACACCGAATTGCGATATCCCGGCACCGTGCTGACCGACCGTATCGCCCCCGAGAACGTCGGGACGCTCATCGCCCGCATCCGCGCCTGCGCGGCCTAGGACGAGTCCGGTTCCGTCGACAGCGCCTCCTGCAGGACGCGACGCAACTCGGGCAGCTCGTAAGGTTTGGCGACCATGCCGCAGAAACCGTAGTCGCGGAAATTCGCCAGAATCGGGTCACTGGAATAACCGCTCGAAACCACCGCGCGCACGGCCGGATTGATAGTCAACAAGATCTCCATCGCCTGCTGCCCGCCCATGCCACCCGGCACGGTGAGATCCGTCAACACCAGGTCCGGCGGCGTGCCGCGCTCAAATTCCCGCCGGTAGACCTCCACCAGCTCCTCGCCGTCGGCCGTGGTCTGGACCTCCATGCCCAGGCGCCGGAGCAGCGTCACGATCATTTCGCGGATCGGTTCCTCGTCATCCATGAAGAGCACCCGCCCACGCAACGGGGCTTCGAGTTCCACGGCGACTTCTTCCGGCGCCGTTTCGTTCGTCACCGCCACCGGCAACCAGATGGTAAAGGTCGTGCCTTCGCCCAGCGTGGAGGCCACTTCGATCACACCCTGGTGCTTGGCCACGATGGAATAGGCCGCCGACAGGCCGAGCCCGCTTCCCGATTCCTTCGTCGAGAAATAGGGATCAAACACCCGAGCCAGGTGCTCCGGCCGGATGCCGCCACCGGTATCACTAATGTCGATACGCACATACTTGCCCGGCTGCAGTCGCCGCCCCGGGCAATACGCCAGCACCTCGTTGCGCGCCTGCAAAGTCACCCGGCCGCCCCCCGGCATGGCCTGGACCGCGTTGATCACCAGGTTCTGCACCACGCGCCCGATTTGCCCCTTGTCGACATTGGCCAGCCATAGGTCTTCGGCAAAATCGAACTCCGCCCGCACGTTGGCTCCATGCAGCGCAAATCCCGCCATATCGCGGATGACCTCCGGCAACTGCACCGCCGCTCGAATCGGCTCCCCGCCCTTGGCAAAGGTGAGCAGCTGCTGGGTGAGGTCCTTGGCTTTGAGGGCCGCTCGTCGCGCATCCCGCACCGCACTGCCGACGTCGGTGTGCTCTTCGGTGTCGATCGCGGCGATCGACAGGTTGCCGATGACCGCGGTGAGGATATTGTTAAAATCATGAGCAATGCCGCCGGCCAGCACCCCGACGCCTTCGAGCCGAGTGGCCCGCACCATTTCTTTCTCCAGCCGATCGCGGTCGGTGATGTCGCGAAACACCAGCACCACGCCCGTGACCCGCGACTCGCGGTCGTGCACCGGCGCCAGCTCGCCCTCGATCAAGCGCAGGTCGCCCGGCGACTTTTCGATCACCGTATTGGCTGGCAGATTGAGCACCGCGTCGCCCGCCGCGACCCGCTCCAGCTCAAGTGAGAGCGGCTCGCCACTTTCGGCCGATTTAAAACCGCAGGCCCGCAGCAGCGGTTGCCCGATGGCATTGGCTTCACTCACCCCGATCAGCTCCTGCGCGGCCGGGTTGATGAACTGCACCCGCCCGATCGTGTCCGTGGTGACGACCCCCTCCTTCATCGAACGCAAGGTGACGCTCAACTGCTCGCGTTGCGCGGCCAAGTCGCCCTGCACCCGCTTCAATTCGGTCACATCCACATAGATCATGATGACCTGCGAGAGGTCGTAGCCCTGCTCTCCATGGGCCACCCACCACCGCATCGTCGTGGTGATGTGACGCCCGTGCAGACTCCTCAGCTCCACCACCCGTTCGATGAAGTTGCGCCCCTCCCAGAGCGCGACGAACGCCTCCAACACCGCCTCCATCGAGGACGGCGTCTCCAACACCCGCCGACGCCACCGGATCTGCCGGGTGCTCTCGGCCCCAATCGTGCGCCGGGCCGCCACATTGGCCGCGAGAATCTGCACCCGCATCGCCCCGCGCGAAATCTCCCGTGGGTGACGCTGCAAATACGCGCGCAGGTCCGTCACTCCTTCCCCCCGCAGCCGCTCCAGCCACTCACCCACCGCCGTAAAATCCGCCTCCACGATCGAAACCGGCACGTGCTCAAACAGAGAGCGGTAGCGCCCCTCCGACCGTCGCACCGCCAGCTCCGCCTTACGTCGCTGGGTCACATCGGTGACGATGCCCACCAAGTGCCACTGATTGGCGCCGATGGGATAGATCGAAACCTTTTCCTGCAGCCAGAAGGACTCCCCGGCCCGATTTCGCACGCTAAAGGTCTGCTCATACTCCGGCGCCCCATTCTCCAAGGCATCCCGCGAGCGCCGGTTCATCGCCTCCAGGTCGGGCACCTCCACCAAACTCCAGAGTTTCCCGCCCATGGTGGCCGGCCGATCACCGAAGAGCCGTGGATACAATCCCGACCGGGGGATACGAAAATGGAGCCATTGCAAAACCCCATCCGCCCCTCGCTCCACCTGCGAACGCCAGAGCAGACAGTCCGCCCCTTTCAAGATCTCCGTCAGGCTGCGTTCACTGTGGCGAAACTCCTCCTCCGCCAACCGCTGGTCGGTGATATCGACCGCAAACCCCACCAGCCAGTATCGATCGGCCGCCCGCTGTTCGATCGCCACCGTCTCACGCACCCAACGAAACCCGTCGCCCTCCGGGACCCGAAACTCCTGCTGGTAACCCGGCAGGCCTTCCAAAATCGCCCCGCGCGAGCGCCGGTCCATCTCCGCCATCTCCGGCACCTGCAGATGCCGCCATAGGCTGATCCGCCGCTCCTGCCAGCCCTCGGCAAAGAGGCGCTGAGTCATCCGCGTCTCTTTGATCCGGAAGTCCCATCGCAGGGACTCCCCTTCGACCAAAACCTCCGCCTCCCAGACCAAGACATCGAGATTCGAGAGCACCGATTGCAAATCCGCCTGCCCCCGTTCCCGCCCCGCCTGATCGGCTTGGCTGGCTTTGCTCGGATCCGAGGTCCCCCGCCTTCCGCGCCACCAGAACCCCAGGACAAACGCCGCCACCACCAACACGCCCCCCAGCAGCCCCCAACCCGCGCCATTCAACAGCAACGCGCTCGGCCAAGACACCACGCCGAGCGAAAAAGGAAGTTGGGGAATAAACAGCAGTGGCAAATCCACGACGAGCAACCGGCGAGTAAAGGCACCCCGCCGTCCAAGTCCATCCGGGGATTTACGCACTGCCCCGCCCGCCGTCACCTTCCCCCGCGCCGGGAAAGCCCGCCCTCCAGTTGACAACCCTTCCCCCCGCTTCGATGAATGGCGCCACATGCCAAAACGCGCCGTCCTCCTCGTTAACCTGGGTTCGCCCGATTCCACCGCCGTGCCGGATGTCCGCACCTATCTGCAGGAATTCCTCGGCGACGAGCGCGTGATCGACAAACCGGCCTGGGGCCCCGCCCGCCGCTTTCTCGTCAATCAGATCATTTGTCGCTTCCGCGCGCCCAAATCCGCCAAGGCTTACGAGGAAATTTGGACCGAAAACGGCTCCCCGCTCGTCCTCACTTCCCAAGCCGTCGCCGCCAAACTCGCCACCGCCCTCGGCCCCGACCTACCCGTCTACCTCGCCATGCGCTACCGCCAGCCCTCGATCGCCAGCGTGATCGAGCAAATGGCCACCGATGGCATCGAGGAGGTGCTGCTCTTCCCCCAATACCCCCACTACGCGATGTCCTCCTGGGAAACTGTCGTGGTGAAGGTCTACGAGGAAGCCGCCCGTCTCGCGCCGACGATGAAAATCGAGTCGGTGCAGCCGTTCTACGAGGACGCCGACTACATCGAAGCGCTCTACCGCGTCTCCGCTCCCTACCTCGAGGAGCCCTACGACCACATCCTCTTTTCCTACCACGGCATCCCCGTGCGCCACCTGCGCAAGGGCGACGCCTCCAAGGCCCATTGCACCCTCGTGAAAGACTGCTGCTCCACCTGCAGCGCCGCCCACGCCATGTGCTACAAGGCCCAGGTGCTCAAGACCACCGACGCCTTCGTCAAACGCGCCGGCCTGCCCGCCGACAAGTGGTCCGTCTCCTTCCAGTCCCGCCTCGTCGGTGAACCCTGGCTCACCCCCTATACCGATAAGGAACTCGAACGCTTCGCCCACGACGGCAAGAAGCGCATGGTGGTCATGACCCCGGCCTTCGTGGCCGATTGCCTCGAGACGCTCGAGGAAATCGCCGGCGAAGGGGCCGAAGAGTTCAAAGCCGCCGGCGGCGAATCCTTCCGCCACGTGCCCTGCCTCAACGACCAGGCCCCCTACATCGAGTTTCTGGCCGGCCGGGTGCACCGCTGGCTCGAGGGCGAAAGCCCCACGGCCACGCACATCCTTTCCAGCGCCGCCACCCACCAAGCTTAGGGGCTTGCGCGGCAATCATTCGATGATTGTCGCTCCGAACGGACCTAGTAAGTCTCCCCTACCTTCTTGCTAGGTCCACCTCCCCCGGCTCGAAGCGATCCCGACCGACCTTGAGCTCGCCTTCTTCCAGTCCGATCGATCCGCACTCCCGCCCCCCGGCCCTTCGACGCCCGGGGCTCAGTGCAACCTTCTTGCTCAACGCCCGCGGTCACATTCTCGGCGCCAACCTCGCCGCCGAGGCCTTTTGCCCCGGTCCACTCAGCGCCCAGATCGGCCAACCTTTTGTCACGCTCTTTGCCTTCGAAGTCGTTTCGGACGACCCCGAACTGCTGGACACCCAATGGGAGGTGCTCTCC
This sequence comes from Actomonas aquatica, assembly GCF_019679435.2. Lineage (NCBI taxonomy): Bacteria > Pseudomonadati > Verrucomicrobiota > Opitutia > Opitutales > Opitutaceae > Actomonas > Actomonas aquatica. The sequence goes on along the minus strand of NZ_CP139781.1, from coordinate 5,769,574 downwards.
GCCACCGCCACCGAACAACGGGTGCCGCTGTGCCTGCGCCACGAACCCGACGAATCACCCACCGAGGTGCGGGTGGAGCTCGAGGAAGCCGACGGCACCGACATCGCTTGGCTCGCCCGACTCGCGATCCCTCCCCGTGAACCGGCTGCCTCGCCCGCGCCCGCGGCGGCCCCCAACACGCCGTCACCGACCGCAGCCACCACCGCGCCGAGCGCATCCACCGACGCCCCGACTGCCTGGCCTCAACTCGTCCAGAGCGACGCCGCCGGCTTTTTTGACCTCAATTTTGCGGCCGACGAAACCCACTACTCGCCCGCCTGGAAACGCCTGCTGGGCTACGCCGACGCCGATCTCGCCAACACCTACGACACCTGGCTGAAGCTCATCCACCCCGACGACTCCGCCGCCGCCCCCGACCAGGTGGGTCGCCACACCCGCTCCGATCGTCGCAGCTTCTCCGTCGAGTTTCGCATGAAACACCGCCGCGGCCACTGGGTGTGGATCAACTGCGTCGGCGTCCAGATCTTCGCCGCCGATGGCGAACTCCAACGCGTGGTCGGCTTCCACCTCGACATCTCCGAACGCAAGGAGGTCGAAGAACTCGGCGTCATCGCCGAAGACCGCCTCGACGCCCTCTGCGGCGACGGTGAGCTCGCCGTCTTCGACCTCGATTTTGCCGAAGGCCGCGCCTGGACTTCGCCCGCCTGGCGCGCCCTCATCGGCGACCCGGTGGAGCACCCCGACATCGGCGTTTTCACCCAACACCTGACCGACTGCGAAGGCGACCTCACCCACTATCTGGCCCACTTCGGCGGCGACGCTCCGTGGGGCAATGGCCCCGCCACCCTGCGCCGTTCCGATCGCGTCGACATTCCGGTCGCGCTCGGACTGCAGCGCCGGGTAAGTCGCCGCGGTGAACTGCTCCGCGTGGTCGGCTGTGTGCTGCCCGCCTCCTCACCCCACGCACAGCCTCCGCCCCGGGCCGGATATTCCGCCGTCCCCTTCGCGCTGCCCGTCCCGACGCCCGCCGAGCAGGAAAAACTGCCCGGCGTGCTCAACGCCCTGCACGAGGCCGTCATCCTCACCGATGCCCACGGGGGTATTACCTTCATGAATACGCGGGCCGAGCGCTTCCTCGGTCGGCCGACCGCCGCCGTGCGCGAGCATCCGCTCGCCGAGGAATTCCGCCTGCTCAACGCATCCGACCGTCAGCCCGCGACTGACTCCATCGAGCTCGCCCTGGAAGCCGATGGCGCCCCTCGTCTCCACACCGAGCACTTGCTGGAGTCCGAAGGTCAGCCCCCCCGCGCCGTCGCCTGGACGGTGCGACAACTCCGCGGCCCCGACGACCGCATCGGTGGCCTCGCCCTCGTCTTCCGCGACCCCAACGAGATGTCGCTCACGCCCGAGGAGCTCATCCGCGCCAACCGCTTCGACTCGCTCGGCCAACTCGCCGGCGGCATCGCCCACGATTTTAACAACCTGCTGTCCACCATCCTCGGCGCCATCTCCATCGCCAAGGACAACCGCGACTACGACAAACTCAGCGACGCCGAGACGGCGTGCATGACGGCCAAGACCCTCACGCGTCAGCTGCTCTCCTTTGCCAAGGGCAACCCCGGCGGCACCTACACCGTCACCCGCCCGGCCGACGTTCTGCGCGACGCCGTGCGCGTCGCCGCCGCCGGGAGCCCGGTCACGATCCATGTCGAACTCGACGAACGCGCCGGCCCCATCGAGGTCGACCGCGGCCAGATCATTCAGGTCTACCAAAACCTCATCATCAACGCCATGCAGGCCATGGCCGACCCGTCCCAGGGCACCATCTGGATCCGCTGCCGCACCGTCACCCTCGCCGAGGGCCGCGTGCCTCCGCTCGCCGGCGGCGACTACGTGCAGATCGAGGTGCAGGACAACGGCGCCGGCATTCCCGAGGACAAAATCGACCGCATCTTCGAGCCGTTCTTCACCACCAAAAAGACTGGCACCGGCCTCGGCCTCGCCACCGTGTTGTCCATTATCCGCAAACACGGCGGCCAGCTCGGTGTCGACTCCACCGTCGGTGTCGGCACCAGCTTCACCAGTTTTCTCCCCGTCACCACCAAGTCGCTCGAAACCGGCGTGCGCAAAGCCGCCAGCCTCCGCTACGGCACCGGCCGCGTGCTCTTCATGGACGACGAGAAACAGCTCTGCGACATCAGCAAAACGATGCTCGAGGGCCTCGACTACAAGGTCGACCTCGCCCACCGCGGCGAAGACGCCCTCGCCCTCTACCGCCGCTACCACGCGGTCAACCGCCCCTATGACGTCGTCCTGCTCGACCTCACCATCGTGGGCGGCATGGGCGGCGAAGAGACCTTCAAGAAGCTCAAGGAAATCGACCCCGATGTGCGGGCCATCGTCTCCAGCGGCTACGACAACGACGAGATGGCCCGCCAGTTCCTCGAAATGGGTTTCTGCGGTTACCTCACCAAACCCTACCGCATCGCCGAACTCAGCAAGATGCTGAAAACCGTGCTCGGCGGGTAAAAAAAAGCGGGCGGCAACAACGTGCCACCCGCCATACAAAATATCTCAACCGGTTCAGTCGCTCAGTCGAGCTGACCGCCCCGCGCGATGAGATCGCGATACCAGTAGAACGAGTCCTTCGGGGTGCGCACCTGCGTCTGGTAATCGACGTGCACGATGCCGAAACGGTCCTTGTAACCTTCGGCCCACTCGAAGTTGTCCATGATCGACCAGTAGAAGTAGCCCTGCACATCGGCGCCGTCGTCGATCGCCTTACCGATGGCCGTAAGGTAGTGGTGCATGAACTCGATGCGCTGGCTGTCGTGCACCTTGCCGTCGCGATGCACAAAGTCGGTGTTGCAGAAGCCGTTTTCCGAGAAGACCAGCGGCAGCTTGTAACGCTCGGTCTGCCAGCGGGCCGCCCAGTAGATCGCCTCCGGCGCGATGCTCAGCCACGGCAGCGTGCCGCGCGGGTTGCCGATGCCGTGACCATCGGTGATGACCTCGGCCACGCCGTCCGCCCCGGCCTTCACTTTGTAGCCCGAGTAGCAGTTGTAGGCGAGGTAGTCGATCGGCTCGGAGATGAGCTTCATGTCGGCGTCGGTGATCGTCGGCAGGTGCTCCTTGAAGCGCTCCAGACCATCCTCCGGATAACGACCCAACACGATCGGATCCGCCCACCAGGCGAGGTTCCACATGTTCTCGGCAACGCAGCCAAAATAGCGGGCGCGGGCCGCCTCGATATCGGCCGGCGAGTCACTCGCCGGGATCGGTTCCCGTGAGGTGTGCGCGATGGAGATTTGCTGCGGTCCCACGCAGTTTGCGCGCAGGGCCTGCACGCCCTTGCCGTGGGCGCGCAACAGGTTGTGCGCAGCCGCCAAACACTCGGCGTAGGAGAGTTTCAGACCGGGGGCGAAGACACCGTCCTGATAACCGAGACCCAGGATCACCGGCGGCTCGTTGATCGTCATCCAGTGGTTCACCCGATCGCCGAGGCGCTTGGCCACGATCGTCGCGTAGTCACCAAACCAGTCGGCAATCGCCGGATTGGTGAAACCGCCCTGGTCCTGCAGCGCCTGTGGCAGGTCCCAGTGGAAGAGGGTCACCCACGGCTGGATGCCGGCCTCGAGCAGGCCGTTGATGAGGTCGTCGTAGAACTTGAGGCCCGCCTCGTTCACCTCGCCCGTGCCCTGCGGCAGGATGCGCGACCAGGACAGGGACAGGCGGTAGGCCTTGATGCCGAGCTGCTTCATCAGCCCGATGTCCTCGCGCCAGCGATGGTAGTGATCGCAGGCCACGTTGCCGTTGTGGTTCTCAAACACCTTGCCCGCAGTCTGCGAAAAGGTGTCCCACACCGACGGACCGCGGCCATCCACGTTCCAAGCTCCTTCGATTTGATAGGCCGCCGCGGCAGCCCCCCAGGTAAATTCAGATGGAAAACTCATACCGGTAAAACGCTAACCAAGATAATATTTCTCAATGCCGTAAAGCGCCGCGTTCGCTAGGATGCACTTTGCTTCCGCGGAAAACCCCGTTCTCCTCCTCGCAACCCCTTCCACAAACCCGGTTTAAAACGCCCCTGTTCCTCCCTCCCCTCTTCACCCAAAAATCCTGTTTAATGATGAATCGCCTCAACCCCTTGTCCGCCCTGGCCCTCGGCGCCGCGCTGCTCGCCAGCCCGCTCTCGGCCCAGAAGTTTGAAGACCTCGCCCAGACTCCGCCCATGGGCTGGAACAGCTGGAACACCTTCGCCAGCAACATCAACGAAGACCTCGTGAAAGGTGTCGCCGACGCCATGGTCGCCAACGGCATGCGTGACGCCGGCTACGAATACATCGTGCTCGACGACACCTGGTCCCTGCGCGAACGCGACGAAAACGGCAGCCTCGTCGCCGACCCGGAGAAATTCCCCTCCGGCATGAAGGCCCTCGCCGACTACGTGCACGAGCGCGGCTTCAAACTCGGCATCTATTCCTGCGCCGGCTCCAAAACCTGCGCCGGCTACCCGGGCTCCCAAGGCCACGAATATCAGGACGCCCGTCTCTGGGCTTCCTGGGGCATCGACTACCTGAAATACGACTGGTGCTACACCGAGACCCGCGACGCCCGCGAGGCCTACACCACCATGCGTGACGCCCTCTACACCGCCGGCCGGCCGATCGTGTTCTCCATCTGCGAATGGGGCACCGCCAAACCTTGGGAATGGGCCGAGGACGTTGGTCACCTCTGGCGCACCACCGGCGACATCTACGACTCCTGGGACGGCTACAAGATGTGGGAAATGGGCTGGAAACGCATCCTCGATCTCCAATCCGAACTGGTGAAGGAGTGGGGCCCCAACGGCATCGCCAAATACGCCGGCCCCGGCCACTGGAACGACCCCGACATGATGGAAGTCGGCAACGACGGCCTCACCGTCGCCGAGTCCCGCGCCCACTTCAGCCTTTGGTGCATGATCGCCGCCCCCCTCATGGCCGGCAACGACGTGCGCCACATGAGCGATGAGATCACCGCCATCATGACCGATCCCGACGTCATTGCCATCAACCAGGATCCCCTCGGCAAGCAGGGCTTTAAGGCCCTCGACGAAGACGCCGCCGGCATCGAGATCTTCCTCAAAGAACTCAGCGACGGCGAATGGGCCGTCTGCGCGCTCAATACCGCCGACGAAGCCCGCGAACTCACCATCCCCTTCCATCGTTTCTACATGCTCGGCGAGCCCAAGGAACTCTACGACGTGTGGACCAAAGAAGTCGTCGGAATGTCCGATGAGAACTACTCCCGCGTCGTCGAATCGCACGACGTCATGATGTTCCGCCTGCGCAAGCCGGCTGAATAAGACCGCCTCGACCCAGCTCGGGCGTATTGCCAAGTCGCGCACGACACCTACGTTCGCGCCAATGACTGGCATCGCCCGAGCTCTGTTAGCGCCCTTCGCCTCGCTGCTGTTCGCGCACGCCGTCCACGCGGTCGTCATCGTCGATTTTTCGACCGAGACCAATGACCGCTTCGCCAACGACCCGGACTTCATCGGCAGCGCCTTTGACTGGTCCGGCGTCGGCCGCAGCAGCGCCGGCCAATGGGCGACCCTGGTGGCGCTGGACGTTTTTCTCAGCGCCAACCACTACCACCCGGAAGTGGGCTCCTCGGTCACCTTCTACAACAGCAACGACCCCGCCGGAGCCAGCACCACGGTCACGGTGACCGGCGGCCAACGCCTCGGCTCTTCCGACCTCTGGATCGGCCTGCTCGCGACTCCCCTCACGTCGACTTACACGAGCTACGACTATCAAACGGAGACCATCTCCAGTTTCGCCGAATTTGCCTCCTCCAGTATCGCCGGTCGCCGGGCCAAGATCACGGGCCACTCCGACACCACGTGGTCGACGACCCAGGATCTCGCCGTCGGCGAAAACTATCTCGAGTCCTGGATTTCCAACAACGAGGTCGCCGGCACCACGGATCACGCCTTGGTTTCGCTCTATAACACCCCCGGCGGTTTGACCTACGAGGCCTTGTTGGAACCCGGCGATTCAGGTGCCCCCCTGTTTCTCACGTCCGGCGACACCCTTTACCTGACGGGCATCAATTGGTGGACCGGCAGCGTAGCAACCTCGACCACCACCTACCAGGCCAGCGGTTTTTCCTACGTCGGAAACTACGCCACCGATATCGCGGCTTACATTTCCGCCAACTCGCTCAGCGCGGTGCCCGAGCCCACCAATTTCGCCCTGCTCTCCGGCCTCGTGGGGCTGGCATTCGCCTACAGTCGCCGCCGCCATCAGCACCGATGAGCGAGCTGGCCACGCCCTGAAATTTCGTTCCGGGCCATTTGCCTTTCAACGCGGAACGCCCTCGCTACGGCGCATGGCAGCCCTGCGCCTTCCTCTCCGCCTCCTCTCCCTCCTGCTCGTCGTCGCCACCGTCATTTGGTGGGTGAACGCCGGGGCCCACTCCGGCTGGAGCATGGACCAGGTGCCCGTCACCCAAATCGACGAAATCACCGGCCTCGAATACACGACCTACGAAGATCGTTTTGTGCCCGGCATGGAATACCTGGTCGGCGGCGTCGCTCTTGGTGTCGTGCTCTTCGGCGTGTCGCTCTTCGTCAAGCGCCGACCGACCGCCGCGGTCTGATGCTCGGCGGCTCCCTCATTTCCCTTTCCCAAACCAACATGAAAAAGACCATCCTTGCCTTCCTCCTCTCCCTGTCCATCGCCGGTGCTGCGATGGCCGCTCCGGCGTCCTATGACTTCAAGGACCCGAAGGGCGTGAACGCGATTTCCTTCCATCTGGACTCGCTGCTCGAGCCCATCGCCGGCACCGCCAACGGCATCTCCGGCACCGTGTCCTTCGACCCGGCCAATCCGGCCGCCACCACCGGCACCATCGTCGTCGCCACTCCGTCGCTCAAGGTCACCAACGACACCATGCGTGACCACCTCCTCAGCGAGGGCTGGATCGATGCCGCCGGTCATCCTGAGATCACCTTCGCCATCGAGAGCCTCTCCGACGTCTCCACCGCCGGCACCACCACCACCGCCACCGCCCACGGTTCCTTCACCCTCAAGGGCGTGACCAAGGACATCTCTGTGCCGGTCAAACTCACCTACCTCGCCGACGCCTTCGGCAAGCGCATCAACAAGCCCGAGATCGGCGGCGACCTGCTCGTCGTGCGCGGCGAATTCTCCATCAGCCGCTCCGACTACGGCATCCGTCCCGGCCAGAACGAGGACAAGGTCGCCGACCAAATCGACCTCAGCATCGCCATGGTCGGCAGCGCGCCCGACGCCTGATCGCCCAAAGCATCCTCCCATCGGTTTTCCAGACCGGCTCTTCGTTGAGCCGGTCTTTTCTTTTTCTTTCCACTTCCGCCCGTTCGCCTTCACTGCGCCTATGACCGAAGACGCCCTCCAAACCCTCATCGAAGACGCCACCTTCGACTACACCATGGGCGACCACGATGCAGCCATGGCCAAAATCAACGAGGCCACCTCCGCCGCCCCCCAGTCCTTTGCCGCTTGGCACGCCAGCGCCGAGATCCACCTCAACCTCGAGCGCCTCGACGAGGCCCTCCACGCCGCCGAACAGGCCCACGCGCTTCAGCCCGACGACCTCTTCATCAACACCACCCTCTCCCGCATTTGGGTGGGCAAAGGCGACAAGGAAGCCGCCGAACGTTTCGGTGCCCGCGCCAAAATGCTTGGCTGGAAAGACCAGCTCAAGACCCCGCCCGGCCAGACCGACGGCATCAATTGACCCCTCTTTTTTGGCACCATCCGGGCCTATTCCTGCCCGTTGACAGCCGTTCCCTGAGCCACCTAGCCTCCGCCGCGCATGGATAAGCCCGCCTATACGCTGGAGTTCGAGAAGCCGTTGCGCGACCTCACCGCGCAGCTCGACGCGCTGCGTCAGCAATCCCTCGAGAACAATTTGGATCTGAGCGACGAGATCGCCGGCATCAAAAAGAAGATCGAGGCCACCCAGCGCGACATCTACTCCAACCTCACGCCGTGGCAGCGGGTCCAGATCGCACGCCACCCCCAGCGCCCCTACTCGCTGGATTACATCAACGCCCTGTGCACCGATTTCCAGGAGCTGCACGGCGACCGCCGTTTTGGCGACGACCAGGCGCTCATCGGCGGCACCGCCTTCTTCCGCGGCGAACCCGTTATGATCGTGGCCCAGCAAAAGGGCCGCGAGACCAAGGACAAAATTGCCCGCAATTTCGGCCACCCCCAGCCCGAGGGCTACCGCAAGGCCCTGCGCCTGATGGAAATGGCCGAGAAGTTTGGCCTGCCCCTCCTTTCCTTCATCGACACCCCCGGCGCCTACCCGGGCGTCGGCTCCGAGGAACGCCACGTTTCCGAAGCCATCGCCGTCAACCTCCGCGAAATGGCCATGCTCCGCATCCCGACCATCTCCGTGGTGGTGGGTGAAGGCGGTTCCGGCGGCGCCATCGGCATCGGCGTCACCAACCGCGTGCTCATGATGGAGAACAGCTACTACTCCGTGATCACCCCCGAGGGCTGCGCCGCCATCCTCTACAAGGACGCCGCCGAGGCGCCCCGCGCCGCCACCGCCCTCAAGATCGACGCCATCAACCTCGACAAGTTTGGCATCGTCGACGAGGTCATCCCCGAACCTTTCGGCGGCGCCCATCACGACCCCGCCCAAACCGCCCAGACTCTGGGCTACGCCCTGCAAAAGCACCTCAACGACCTCAAGGGTCTCTCTCCAGAGCAACTCCTCGATACTCGCTACGAACGCTTCCGTCACATGGGCGTCTACGAGGAGGCCGGAGTTGCCAAAGCCTGATTCTGCAGCCTCCGCGGCCCCCCCCGCTCCGACGGTGGTGGCCGCCTCCCCGCGCGGACCGCTCGCGCTCTGGTTGGCCCATTGGCCCAAGCTCGCCCTGCTCCTCGCCCTCGGGCTGCATTTCCATCTCGTCACCGCAAATTGGTCGGCGCGCTTCCTGCCGGGTCACGAGTTCCGCCAAGCGCAGACTGCCATCTCCGCGACCTTCATCGCGCGGGAAGATAACTACAGCCTCGCTTACCCCACGCCCCTCTTCGGCCCGCCGTGGTCGATCCCGATGGAGTTTCCGCTCTACCAATGGGGCACGGCCTGGCTCTCCACCCACACGGACTGGTCTGTCGTCGAGAGTGGCCGCGCGCTCAATCTCGCCTGCTTCTACCTCTCCCTCGTCGGTCTCGTCCTGCTGCTCCGCGAACTGCGTCCCCGCGAGACCATCGGTCGCTGGCTCGCACCGACCCTGCTGCTCTGCTCGCCGGTCTACCTGTTCTTCACCCGCGCCGTGCTCATCGAGTCCATGGCGCTCATGTTCAGCGTATGGTTTCTCTGGGCCTTCGCCCGCATGTGCCACCGCTCGAGTCTGAGCTGGGCCGTCGTCGCCAGTGTGCTCGGTGGCCTCGCCGCCCTCGTCAAAGTCACCACTTTCATGGCCTGGTGTGGCGCCGCCGCTCTCGGTGGCATCCTCTGGAGCTGGCAACAATGGCGCGCCGCCGGCTGGGCCGCCTGGCGTCGCACGCTCTGGTTGGGCACCGTCACCGCCGTCCTGCCCGGCGGCCTCACCGTATGGTGGTTGCGCACCGCCGATGCCATCAAAGCCACCTCCCCCGGCGGCAGTTGGCTGCAATCAGAGAACCTGCGCAGCTTCAACCTCGGCACCTGGGCCGACCGCACCAACCCCACCACCTGGGCCGAAGCCGCCACCAACGCCGCCCGCGCCGTTTCGCCCGCGTGGATCATCCTCGCGGTCGCCGTCGCCGCCACCGCCCTCGCCTGGCGCCGTCGGGATCGCTGGCCGTGGATCGCCCTCGCCTGGTTCATCGCCGTGCCAGTCGGCTTTCCGATCCTGTATTCGTATCACGACTACTATTTCTACGCCAACGGCATCGCCCTGCTCACCGCCGCCGCCTGGTGTCTGGCCGGGCTGCAAAACCTGCGCCATCGCTTGCGCTACGCCGCTCCGCTCCTGCTGATCGCCGTCTGCGCCGCCCAACTCCACGGCTACATCCGCGACTACCGCGAGATCCAGCTGGTCGACTCGCCCGGCGGCACCCTCGTCACTGCCCTCATCCGCGAAAAACTGCCCACCGACAGCGTGCTCATCGTGCTCGGCGACGATTGGGCCGCCTCGATTCCCTTCTACGCCGATCGCCGCGCCTTCATGTTGCACAACCAGATCATGGGCGACCCGGCCACCGCCGTGAAGCTGCTCGGCTGTCTCGAGGACGAAGAGATCGCCGGCCTGCTCGTCGCTCGAGAGATGCGGGATAAACCCACCCTCATCGAACCCATCACCACTGCCCTCGACCTCGATCCCCAGATTTCCATCACCGACGGCCACCACGATCTCTACCTCAGCAATCACCTGCGCGGCGTCGTCCGCTACGCCACCGAACAGGACCCCAACTACCGCACCCTCGTCGTCAACCGCGCTGCCGACGAACCCGTGCTCCCGCCCTCCATCGTCGCCGACAACTCGCTCCAAGCCGTCCCCCCCGAGCTGGCCGAGAGCCTCTTCTCCTTCGCCAGCCCGCGCCCCCACCACTACAGCGCGAAATACGATCTCGAGGTCGCCAACATCAACGGCCAACTCGTGCTCACCGCCCATCCCGACGCCGACATCTGGATTCAACCGCCGCCCACCGCCCACACCGTGAAGATGACCTTCGGCATGCGCCCCGAGAGCTACGAACGCGCCGAAACCCTCTCCGATGGCGTCGAGTTTATCGTCTACGGCGTCGATGCCGCCGGCACCCAAACCCCGCTCTTTACCCGCACCCTCACCCCCGTTTCCGCCCCCGCCGACCGCGGTGCGCAAACCGTTTCGTTCCCGCTGCCGTCGCCCCTCCCGGCTCACCTGATTTTTGCCACCCGCCGCAACGAGGGCTACAGCTTCGACTGGGCCTATTGGCAACGCATCGAGGTCAAGTAAGCCCCGGCCCGTTTCACCTTCCGTCATGGTGCCAGAGCCCTCTCCCGCTCCGTCTCCCGACTCCCGCCGGCTTCCCCCCTTCTGGAGTTGGCTCGTGCTCGCCGCCATCCTGCTCAATACGTGGTGGGTCACCCAAAACTTCACGGCCGGCTTCCTCGTCGGCCACGAGTTTCGCCAGTCCCAGACCGCCCTCAGCGTGCACCATATGGTGCAGGATCACGACTTCAGTCTGGCATATCCCACCCCGCTCTTCGGCCCCCCGTGGTCCATCCCCTTCGAGTTCCCGCTCTACCAATGGAGTGTCGCTGGTCTCGTCGAACTCACTGGCTGGTCCATCCCGGTCGCCGCCCGCACCGTCAATGTGATCCTCTTCCCCGGCGTCCTCGCCGGGCTCTACGTGCTCCTGCGCCAACTGCGCGCGCCCGGTATCGTCACCGGGACCACGCTTGCGCTCACCGCCACCGCGCCGCTCTACATTTTCTACACGCGCTCCGTGCTCATCGAAACCATGGCACTCGGGTTCAGTGTCTGGTTTCTCGTCGCCTTCATTCGCATGTGCCAACCGGAGACCCGCAGCTTCGCCTACGCCGGCCTCACCGCCGTGCTCGGAGCGTTGGCCATCCTCGTCAAAGTCACCACCTTCGTGCCGTGGTGCGCGGCCGCGGCCCTCATCGGACTGCATCACACGTGGACCGCGTGGCGCGCGAAAGACCTCCCTCGCGTCTTCCACCTCGTTCGCCTCGGTTTCGTCGCCGCCCTGCTGCCCGCCGTGAGTATCCTGTGGTGGCTGTCCTTTGCCGACGCCATCAAAGCCCAGTCTCCCGGGGGCCAGGAACTCTCCTCCGCCGCGCTCTCCGACACCAATTTTGGCACCTGGGCCGATCGCACCGACCCCGCCGGTTGGTCCGCCGTGTCCGGCCACATCAGCGGCAGCCTCTTGCCGTGGTGGCTGCTGCCGCTCGCACTGCTTGCCGCCTGGCGAGCGCCGTCCGGCACGCGCCGACTCCTCCTCATCCCTCTCCTCCTGGTCCTCGGCACGATTCTCCTCTTCCCGGTTCTGTATCAGCGCCACGACTACTACTTCTACGCCATTGGTCCGTTCGTCGTCGTCGCCTTCGCCGCCGCGCTGGATCGCGTGAGCACGGCATTGCCAGCGCCACTCCGTCGCGGCGTGCCCGCACTACTGGTCGTCGCGCTGATCGCTGCTCAAACCGGCAGCTACCTCCGCCTCTTCCACCCCTCCCAAACCCTGCGCTCCTGGGGCGGCAACGACCTCATCCACGTGCTGCGCGACCAACTCCCGCCCGAAGGCGTCGTGGTGATCGCCGGCGAAAACTGGAACGCCGCCACGCCCTATTACATGCAGCGCCGCGCCCTCATGCTCGTCGATGAAGTCGCCGACGACCCCGCCGCTCGCGCCCGCTATTTCGACGCGCTCGGCGATACGTCCGTCGTGGCGCTTTGGCTCTCTTCTCACCAGCGCAGTAACACCGGACTGCTGCAAGACGTGCACGAGCGCTACGGCATCGGCCCGAACCGCATCGCCTCCGGACCCATCACCGATGCCTACATCGTCCCGCAATTCTCCATCGGGGTCATCTCCGCCCTGCTGCACAACCCCGCTTTCGACGATGTCACGCTACACGCCGAGATGCCCCCGCCGCCCCCGCCCGAACCTTTCGTAACCGGCTCGGAGCTGACCGCCGTCCAGCCGATCCAGGCCGACCAGATTTTCAAATTCATCACCCCGGCGCCTTTCCAATACCGCACCCAATTCGGCTTCAACGTCGTGGATCTGCCCGACGGCACTCAAGCCCTCGGCGCCCACCCTTCCTCGGAGCTTTGGATCCAAGTGTCCCCCGCCGCCGCGACCGTCGACTACACCATCGGTCTGCAACCCGCCGCCTACAACGATCCCACGGCCACCGAGACCACCGACGGCGTGACCTTCACCATCGTCGCCCTCAACGACAACGGCGCCCCGCTCGCCCAAGCCGAGCACGCACTGCGGCCTCACCAAGATCCGGATTTCCAAAACCCGCAGCAGCACCAACTCGCGCTACCCGCCGGCACCCGCCAACTCGTGCTGCAAACCAGCCCCGGTGAAACCCTCACCCGCGATTGGGCCTACTGGGGCCGCGTCGACGTCCGCCGCGACGACGCCCAGGCCTCACTTCACGACCAATAACTCGCAGCGCTCGGCGCGGCGCGTCTCGGGATTAAAATCGATCAACACGCCCGACAAACGCACGTCTTCCTCCGCCACGCCAAACCGACGCGGCATCCCATCTACGAAACGCCCGACCACCGGCTCGATTTGCCGGCCCAACACCCCGCGGTAAGGCCCGGTCATGCCGACGTCGGTGATGAACGCGGTGCCATTGGGCAACACCGTCGCATCCGCCGTCGGCACGTGGGTGTGCGTGCCCAGCACCGCCGCCGCGCGCCCGTCCAAATACCAACCCAACGCGATCTTTTCCGAGGTCGCCTCGGCGTGAATCTCAACCAGCGCCGCATCGGCCACGCCCGCCCCTACCGTGCGCGACAACATCGTGTCTGCCCCCTTAAACGGACACTCCGCCTTCAGGTTGAGATAGGTGCGTCCCAGCACCGTAAACACCGCCAGCCGGAAACCGTTTTTCTCCAGCACCACATGGTCCCGCCCCGGGCACTCCGTCGGCAGGTTGGCCGGCCGGCAGACCTTCGGAAAACCGTCGATCTCGTGCTCCCAACCACGCTGATCCCACACATGGTCGCCGAGTGTGATCGCGTCCACGCCCTGGCCCAGCAGGGTCTTGGCGATGGAGCCGGTGATGCCCGCGCCCGCCGCGGCGTTTTCCGCATTGGCGACCACAAAATCCAGGCGGTGCTTCTCACGCAATCGACCCAACCAGGTCGCGATCTTGTCCCGGCCCGGACGGCCCACGATGTCGCCAATAAAAAGAATCCGTATCACCGCGGCACCCTGCACCTCGGTCGCACGCAATACCAACTCCAAAATCCAACACCTTGGCGCCCCACCCACCGTGACCGTTTTACCTCTGGCAACCGACGGGTTTAAGCGCTTGCCAGCGCGAACCGCCCTGCGCTTTGCTCGTTCTCCTTTGTCCACAAATAAACCGCTATGAAAACGTCCTCCCAACCCACCGACTTTCCCTCGCCTGAAATTGGCCGCGAAATGAATGGTGCCGACGTAGTTGTCGAGTGCCTGATTCGTGAAGGGGTGGACGTAATCTTCGCCTACCCGGGCGGCGCGTCCCAAGAGCTCCATCAGGCTCTCGCCCGCACCGACAAGATCCGCACCATCCTGCCGCGTCACGAGCAGGGCGGTTCCTTCGCCGCCGAGGGCTACGCCCGCGTGAAGGGCGACGTTGGCGTCTGCATGGCCACCAGCGGCCCCGGCGCGACCAACCTCGTTTCCGCCATCGCCGATGCCTACATGGACTCCATCCCGATGGTCGCCATCACCGGTCAGGTTTACTCCAAGTTCATCGGTAAGAGCGCTTTCCAGGAGACCGACTTCTACGGCATGACCCTGCCGATCGTGAAGCACTCCTACCTCGTGATGGACGCCGCCGATCTGCCGCGCGTCTTCAAAGAGGCCTTCCATCTCGCCCGCAGCGGTCGTCCCGGCCCCGTCGTCATCGACATCCCGAAGGACGTCCAACAGACCCGCCTCACTCCGGTTTTCCCGGCTTCCGTCGAGTTCGCCAACCCCTACGTGGGTCAGCAGCACGCCGCCAGCGACGAGCAGCTGAAAGAGGTGCTCAACCTCATCGCCAAGGCCAAACGCCCCATCCTCTACTGCGGGGGCGGCATCATCTCCGCCGAGGCTTCCGCCGAGCTCAAAGCCTTTGCCGAAGCCACCAACGTCGCCGTGGCCACCACCCTCATGGGCGTCGGTGCCTTCCCCGAAACCCACGAGCTTTCGCTGCAGTGGTTCGGCATGCACGGCGCCGCCTACGGCAACTGGGCCGTCGATCAGGCCGACCTCCTGCTCGGCTTTGGTGCCCGTTTCGACGACCGCATCACCGGCGATGTCAACAAGTTCGCGCCCGAAGCGACCATCGTCCACATCGACATCGACGCCTCGGAGCACAACAAAAACAAACGCGTCGAGCTGCCGATCCAGGCCGACATCAAGCAGGCCCTCACCCGCCTCAACGAGCTCATCGCCACCCACAACTTCACCCCGCCCGATACCAGCGAGTGGCACGCCCAACTCCAGGCGTGGAAGCGCGACCACCCCTTCGCCTACGAAGACGGTCCGCACATCACCTCCCAAGAGGCGATCAAGACCCTATACGAGCTCACCAAGGGCGAAGCCATCATCACCACCGGCGTGGGTCAGCACCAGATGTGGGCCGCCCAGTTCTACCGCTTCGACAAGCCCCGCCACTACATCAGCTCCCTCGGCCTCGGCGCGATGGGCTTCGGTTACCCGGCCGCCCTCGGCGCCAAGGTCGCCGCGCCCGACAAGCAGGTCGTCGACATCGATGGCGACGGTTCCTTTGCGATGAACATCCAGGAGCTCGCCACCGCCAAGATCGAGAAGATCGGCGCCAAGGCTCTCATCCTCAACAACCAGCACCTCGGTATGGTCGTGCAGTGGGAAGACCGCTTCTACGGCTCCATCCGCGGTAACACCATTCTCGGCGACGAGAACAACATCGGTGGCCCGGAAAATCCCGAAGCGCTCTACCCGGACTTCGTGAAGATCGCCGAAGGTTACGGCATCCCCGGCCGTCGCGTCATCCGCAAGGAAGACCTGCGCGAGGCCATGCAGGAGATGCTCGACTGCGAAGGCCCCTACCTGCTCGACGTCATCGTGCCCTACACCGAACACGTCATGCCGATGGTCCCCGCCGGCAAGACGGTGAAGGAAATGATCCTCAAGTAAGCGGTATCCACCGTTTACCTACCAACTCTCCGCCCGCGCCCTTCCCGGCGCGGGCGTTTTGTTTTCCACCTGCGCCGCTCAGCGCTCCTGCAGCTTGCTCAACAGCAGCAGTTCCACCCGCTTCACTTCGCGCAGGACCCGGTTGCTGTGCATCTCCATCCAGAACCAGACCTTCATGAAGGAGATGAAGATCAGCGTGAACAGCGCCACGCCGCCCCAGACCAACTGGTCCCGCACGACCGCAGCGTCGTAGAAACGCATCACCGACCACACAAAGACGGCCATCGAGACGATGCTCATAACGAAGGCCATCACGTTGGTGAAGCGGTTGCGCCCCCGGAAGGCCGTGATCAGCTCCTGGGCAAGGTTGGGCTCGCGGGCGAGCGCATCTCCATCGGTCGAATCGCGCAGCGCCGCGCGGATTTTTTCATCAATGCTGTCGTTCATGGTGATTCCCTTTCGATTTGGCGTTTGAGGGCTTCGCGGGCGTGAAACAGGCGGGATTTTACCGTGCCCGCCGGCACGCCCAACACGTCGGCGATTTCGCCGACCGATAGCCCCGTTTGGTAAAAGAGTTCCAGCAGCTCCCGTGTCGCCGTATCCATACCCGCGATACACTCCTGGAGGCGCGTGATGTCATCGTCCCTCGCCGGCGCCGGACCGTCGTCCACTTCCGTCGCAACCTGCCCCTGCAGCTCTTCCGCCTGCCGCCGCGCGGTCTGACGGCCCCGGATCCAGTCCGCCGCCCGCCGCGCCACGATGCGAAACGCCCACCCCGCAAAACGCGCCGGATCGTCCAGCCGCCCCAGCCCGCGGGCGATTGCCACCCAGCTCGACTGGGCCACCTCCTCCGCGCCATGCCTATCCCCCACTTTTCCTGCCGCGTAACGCTCCACGTCGCCGCACCAAAGCTGGTGGAGCTCGGCAAACGCGCGTTCATCACCGCCCTGCGCTCGCAGGATCAGCAACTCACTCAGCACTTGGCGGGCGTCTCTTTCCATGGTTTCGCCCCCCAAGTCGTTCGCATCCGCCGGATCGGTTCAAATAAACCGACCCGAGCTGCCAAAACTCACTCTTCCACTTCGACCAACTCGATCGTCACGCCCTCGGCTTCGAGCAGCGCGATCAAGCCTTCCTCGCCCCCAAAATGGCCGACGCCCACTAACACGTATTCCGTGCCGGGCTGCTTAAACATCGCCAGCACCTGGGGCACCCAGTCGTGGTTACGGCCCGTGACGAGGTCGGTGTAGACCTTGGGAAATTCTTTGCGCATGTCGGCCATCATCGCCGTGTCCATGGTCTCAATGTCGCCGCTGCGCCACGCCGCGATGAGTTCACTCACCATCTGCGGCAAGGTCTCCAAGTCGCGCAAAGTGCTCAACAGCATCTCATCCTCCTGTCCGTCACCGATGGAGATGACGAACTGCAGGTGCGCATCGATGTCTTCGAGCCCCGCGGTGGTTTTGCCGTCCTTTTCGGCCAGCGCGTGATAGTGCATGTCCACGCCTTCCTGCACCGCCCCGTTCTTCTGCCACTCCAACACCGCCAGCGTGACGGTGAGCAACCACGGCTTCATCTGCGCAAAGGCGGCCAACGGCAGTCCGTGTTTGGCGCAGTGCTCCTCCAAGGCGGCCCACGTCTCGGGCTTCAGGTGATCCGACAACACCGTGCCGTCTCCCAACATGCCTTCTTCCAGGATCTTCATTTGCACCGCGGGCGACTGCATCGCGTTGAGATCGGTTTCGAAGTAAAGCGTGTCGGCCTCGGCGTAAGCCGCGTCGAACTCCGCCGGCAGCGGAAAGTCGCTCGCCCGCAGCATGTGACAGGTGCCGCCCAGGTAAACCACCTCGCCGTCCAACTCGGCCCGCCACACCGACGATCCGGCCAGGACCGTTGTCGCCGCCACCACCGCCGCCAGGAACATCGCACCAGTTCGTTTCATGGCCAGCAGTTTGCTTTTGCCGGTTCACCCGGCCAGCACTTTCGACGCGCGGCCGATCCCCGGCAAAACCCTTGTGCCCGCGCCCCCGTCCACCTAGCCACTAGCACCTTGAGCCCTCGTTCCGCCGCCTCCCCCGATTCCCCCGGGTCCCCTGCCCCCGCCATCACCACGCCGGGCCGACTCGAACACCTCCTGGCGCTGCTCTGCCTGCTCGGCGCGCTCGTCTGGCAAATCCAGGCCGTCACGATCAGCTGGAGCTCCACCGCCCTGCCCGGCAACTCCTTCCGCCAAACTCAGACGGCTCACTCGACGCACTTTATCATCGCCGAGGACAACTACGACCTCGCCTACCCCACGCCGATCCTCGGCCGTCCCTGGTCCATCCCGATGGAGTTTCCCCTCTACCAGTGGACCGTCGCGTGGATCACGCAGCACGGCGACCTCTCCATGACCGAGGTCGCCCGCACGGTCTCCCTCGTCTGTTTCTACGCCACGCTGCCCGCGTTCTGGTTGCTCCTCGGATTGGCCGGCGTGCCCGTCGCCCGCCGTTGGTGGTGCCTCATTCCCGTGCTGCTCAGTCCGGTCAACATCCTCTACGGCCGCGCCTTTCTTATCGAAACCATGGCCCTGTGTTTCGCCGCCTGGTTCGTCCTCAGCTTCGCGCTCATGTTGCGCCGACGTTCACTGTGCTGGCTCGTCGCGACCGGCGTCTTCGGTGCCCTCGCCGGTCTCACCAAAGCCACCACCCTGCTCGCCGCCGGCCTGCCCTGCGCCGCCATCGGCCTCACCCCATTCATCCGCGCCCTGCGGGAGCGCAACCCACGTGAGGCGCTCGTCCTCGTCGGCTGGGGCGCGGCCGCCGCCTTGCCCGCCTTTATCGCTACGTGGTGGTGGACTCACTTTGCCGACGCCACCAAAGCCCTCAACCCCATCGGACGCATCCTGCGCTCCGACAACCTCACTGGCTTCAACTTCGGCCAAAACCTTTTCGCCGACCGTTTCTCCATCGATCGCTGGACCCAACTCGCTCGCCAATGGGAGCTCGGCCTGCTCCCGCCCCTGCTGATCGTCGTCCTCGCCCTCATCGCCGCCACCCTCGCCGGCCGCCTGCGCTGGGCCGCCCTACTCTGCCTCGCCACCTTCCTCGGCACTCAGGCCATCTTCCCCAACCTGTATTCGATTCACGACTACTACTTCGTCGCCATCGCCGGCGTCGCCGCCCTCGGTTGGGGACTCGCCCTCTCCGGTCTCGCCGAGCGCTCACGCTGGACCCGCCTCCCCGCCCTCGGCCTGCTCGCGCTCGTCGCCGGCCTACAAATCCAGACCTTCAACGAACACTACCGCGCCGGCATGGTCCGCGGCAGCTCGGGCGACAACCTCACCAACGGTCTGCTCCAGCTCACCGAGGACAACGAAGTCCTCATCATCGCCGGCGACGAATGGAGCTCAGTCATCCCCTACTACGCGCAACGCCGCGCCCTCATGCTGGCCTTCGGCACCATCTATGACCCGGCGGTGCTCGACGAGGCCTTCGCCAAGTTGGACCCCAACGAGGTGGCCGGTCTCGTGCTGGTGCGCGACCAACGCGGCAACGACGCCTTGGTTGAGCACGTCATGCGCGCCTTCGACATCACCCGCGAGCCGATGCTGCGCCTGGACTACGCCGACGTGTATTTCACCCAGCGCGTGATGTCCGAACTCCTCCCCGCCGACGCCAATCCCAACGACGTGGGCGGCGATCCCGTGCAGGTTTACGCCGACACCATGAAGGGCGCCACCGTCGAGACCGCCAACCTGACCAAGCGTCAGCAACGCCTCTTCGCCAACCTCTCGCCGTTGCCCGATCGCTTCTACTTCGAGTTTGGCCCGGCCGTGCTCAACACCACCGACGGCATGCTCATCAACGCGCATCCGACCACCCGCCTCTGGTTCACGCCGCCCCCCGGCGCGACCAGCCTGCTGGTCGAATACGGCATGTTCGATAGCGTCTGGCAGAACGACTACATGGACACCGATGGCGCGACCCTCATCGTCGAGCGTCTTGCCGCCGACGGCACCGTGGAAAACCTCTTCCAGCGCCACATCAACCCGCGCGGCAACGAAGCCCACCGGCCGATGCAGATCCTGCGCCTGCCCCTGCAACTCGCGCCCGACGACAAGCTGCTCATTCGCTCCGACCCGGGACCGGAAGGCCGCAAAAACTTCGATTGGTTCTACATCCGCGACATCGTGATCGAGTGAGCAACGGACCCCGGCGCCACGCCGCGCCGATGCTCATCCCTCACTTGCTCGTCATGTGGTAAACGCCATCCCAATCCGGCGGGGGCGGCTTCGCCGCTGTCTCCGCGACGATCTTTTGGTAAACCAAGGACGGGTTGGCTTTCACGCCGGGTGCCTGCCCCGGAATGAGTGGCTCCAGTTCCGCCGACCGCTTGAAGAGCGCCGCCGCGCCCTCCCAATCCCGCGCGTAATACTTTTCCAAGCCCTGATCGAACAGCGCCAGGCACTCCAGTGTCCGGTCGCTCACCTGCTCGCGCAGGCCCGTCACCTCGTGAATCGGCACCGGCTGCGAACGGCCCTGCACCGTGATGCGGCCCAGACGACGAAACACGATCCGGTCACCGCCATGCTGCTCGCAAGCGACCCGCGTGGTGTCCGCCACCATGGTGAACGCGCCCCACGCTTTGGCACCACTTTCCATGCGCGCCGCCAGGTTCACATTGTCCCCCATCATGGTGTAGTTGAAGCGCGTCCGACTGCCCATGTTTCCGATCATACACTTGCCAGTATTGAGCCCAATCCGGGTGCGCATGCGGTGCACCATGTCCGGCCATTTGTCGCCTTCGGCTGTCCACTTGGCCCGCAGCTCATCCAGCCGCTGCTGCACCAGCAATGCCGTCAAACAGGCCTTGTAGGCGTGGTCGGCCAAATCCACCGGCGCACCAAACATCGCCACCACCGCGTCACCGATGTATTTATCCAGAGTGCCGCCCTCGGCCTGAATGATGTCGGTGCAGGCCGTCAGATACTCGTTCAGGAGTTCACCCAACTGCGACGACGTCAGCACCTCCGAGAACGAGGAGAAACTCTGGATATCCGAAAAATACGGCGTGATCTCCGCGTCGTGACCGCCGAGCTCCGGGTCCTTGCCCGAGTTGATCATCGACTCGACCACTGTCGGCGCGAGGTAGGTGCCAAACATGCCCTTGATGCGGCCCTTCGCCTTCTGCTCCTGCACCACCTGCCAACCGATCGCCAGGAAGGTCATCGACAGCGCCGATCCCACCGGCGTCACCAACGGCAACACCAGATGCTGCGAGCCGAACAGCCACAGCGAAAGCCCCACGTAGCCCAATACGAGCAACACCGCCACCAACCGCGCCAGGGCGCTGCGATGCCCGCCCCAAATCGCCAACGTCGCCACCAGCACGGAGAAGAGCACCACCACCACATAGATCTGCCACGTATCCAGTCTCCGGATATATTTCTCCGCCAGGATCGTTTTCAACGCGTTGCCGTGCACCCCCACCTTGGGCACCGCATTTTCATCCAAGGGCGTCGTCGCCAAATCCTGTAGCAAAGGGTCCACCGGACCGATCAACACCAGGGCATCCTTGAACTGCTCCTGGGCAAAAAAGGCCTCCCCCGTAGCGACAACCTCCGGATCGTCTGTTTCCAAGGCGCTCGCGTAAGCGTAGACGTCATAAAAACTGATCCGCGGATTGTGGTCGGGAGAGTCCCATTTGGAAAACCAGTTCAACTCCAGCATCTGCCCCCGCAGCATCGGCACCGAACGCAACACCTCGCCGTCCGGACGCACGAACAGGAGTCGGTCGCCGTCCACCCTCACCCCGTCAATATCGAGATCCCAATAGCGTCGCAGCATCTCCACCGAAAGATGGTAGTAGGTGCGCACATCGGTCGGCGCCCACAACGGCACCCGTCGCACACCTCGATCCTCGGTGTCGATGAGCCCGGTGCTGCCCGGCGAATACGGCGGCTGGCCCGGCACTACGCGTATGGCCGGCACCTCCGGCCCCTCGATTTCATGGATGGGTGGCAACTCCCCCGCCACCCGCGGGAGCTGCCGATAAATCAAATTGCCATTGATGTCCGTCGACACCTGCGCGGAGAACGAACTCGCCAGCACCACCGGCGGATCGTTCCACAAATAGGCCGCCAGTTCGCGGTTGCCCTGCACAATGTAATTGATGTCGGCCGATTCCGCCAAACCTGCGTCCGACAACACCAAGTCAACGCCCACCACCTTCACCCCCGCCTCTTCGATCAAGGTGCGGGCCACTTTGGCGAGATAAGCCCGACTCCACGGGAAATTGCCAATCTTGCTCATGCTCAGCGAGTCGATGTCGACGTAAACCACCTTCGCCTCGGTCGTCACCGGACCACGGATACGGTAGCGCAGGTCCATCGACCAATCCCGCGCTCGATTGAGCGAGCCCGACTCAAATAAAAAGCACCACAGCACCGGCACCGGCAGTAAGGCCAGGATCACCCACAGTGTCTTCACGCGCGCCGAGCTCATGCCGCCGAAGCTAGTCCGGCCCCGAGCGCGAGGTCCAGTAAATCGCCCACCTCAGCCGCTTTAAGTAAGCCCGCCCAACAAAAGCCCCGGCCGACGGCCGGGGCGAAAAGGAGTTATTAAGCCGAAGATTTACCCTTGTCCCGCACCAGGAGTCTGCTCGTCGGCGTTATCAATCACCGGGGGAATGTCATTTTCGGGAGGCGTTTGAGTTTGGGACTGCTCACCGTCATCATCCCCTTCTTCTCCTCCGGTGAACTCGTTATCCGAGCCTTCACCTTCCGGTGTTTGGCCTGCACCTTCTTCGCCAGGTTGGCCCTCATCTCCCGGCTCACCCTCATCCTGACCTTCGCCTTCATCGGTTTCCTCCGAATCTTGCTGGTCGGATTCGTCATCACCCTCGTCTTCCTGCTCTTCCTGATCTTCGGCTGATTCATCACCCGTCTCACCGGCGCCTTCCTCGGCGGGCTCGTCGGTTTGGGAATTCTCAGCCGTAAACACGAGATCCACGACCGCCTCGGCCAAATCCTGCACCGCCGCCGTCATGTCCGCCAACGTCCCCGTATCCGCGTTGGCGGGAGCGATCTCCTCGACCGGCGTCACGACCGTGACCTCACCGGTATCGTCATCCACTTCGATCACGATCACGACCTCCTGCTCGTCCACGACGCTAATCGGTGCGTCCACCGTGCCCTCGTTGGTCGTGACACCAACGTCGCCCTCAAGCGTCGTCACCGAAAAGAAAGCCTGACCGTCTCCCTGCGGGCGATACACCACGCGGAAGGTCGTGCCGCGAATACCAGCGGCACCAACCGGAGTTTCCACGGTAAAGGTAGAGTCGGGTCGCAGCTTCTTCACGTTGCCCACCAACTCACCATATTCGAGTCGGATGCGTGTATGCGAATCGGCCGGAGGCTCCTCCGAGGCGGAGGCCGGCTTGTAGTCGCCCGCAAACGGATTCTGCCGGTAGCTTTCGATATTGAGAATCGATTTCTCCGCTACCGTGATCGTTGCTCCATTGGAGAAAACCAGAATGACCCGGGAGTCGTCCCCCACCGTCAGCACAGTGCTCTTCTCCAAAATTCGGATCTCTTCCGTGGGCTGTTCCTTCAGGTCGTATTTCAGTTCCCCGGTCGCGTTGTCCTGCACCTGCACCGTCGGCCCGATCCGGGTCAGCCGCACGTAACCTCGCTTCACCGGTGCCTGCGCCACGACGACGGAGGTGAGCAGAACTGCGATTGAGGCGATGAGGAACCGGCGAAAGTTGAGGGAGGACATCGGTAAAGTGGTTTCAAAACGATCTACGGGGATCGCTCCAGGTCAGCGCGGAGAGCTTTTGCCTGCCGGATTCCACCGTCAAGACGCAAGCAAGTGGCTAAAGCGACCCTCGCGAGAGCGTGGGTGTGAGCTTTCTGGCTGAAATGAAAGCCTTGGTAAAACCAAACCCGCGCGTTGGTCGGGGCTAATTTTACCGCCCGCCCAAAGGCCAAGCCCCCCTCGGCCCACTCCCCCTGTAAATCCAAGGCCACCCCGAGGCGCACCCAATGCCAGGCCACCGCCTCGCTCAGCGCCAAGGCCCGCCGCGCCGCGACCTCGGCCTCTCGCCCCAACTCCACCTTTCGCTCCGGCTCGACGTGCGCCTGCAACGCAATCGCCATCGACAACTCCGCCCAGCCTAGTTCGTGCTCCGGCGCCAAACGCGTCGCCGCCTCAAAATGCACCAGAATCGCGGCAAGATCTTCCTCCGACGGCGCCCCGCCCCTATCGGCCAGCTTGTCCGTGAGCTCCCGCCCCAAAAACCGATGCTGCTCCGCCACATAGCGCGGCCAAGCCAGCACCGCCAATACCACCGCGACCAGCCCGACCGCCGCGGCTCCGATTCGCCTCACCCTACTCGTGCGCACTGTAGCTCGCGGCACCGCGTCACCCCGCCGCCGCCCTCCCGTCCACTCCGCCGCCGCCAGCGCGGCCAACCACACCACCGCAGGGATATGGAAATGAAAATCCACCACGCTCGCCAACAACAGGCCGAGCAGGCCCACGCCCACCGCCGTCCGCCAGCCGTCGTCAAACGCCACCCGCTCCCCGCCATCCGCCTGAGCCACTCGCCGTCGGCTATGTCGCCACGCCGTGCCCGCCAAAACCACCGCCGCCAATCCCCAACTCAGACCAAACCCCACCACCCCATAGTCGCTCAATACATTCAGGTAGTCGTTGTGCACCCACTTCGGCGCATCCCGAAACGGCGCCGGCCGGTGTTTCTCCAACACCGCCTCAAAACTGCCGCCCCCACTCCCCGTCCAAGGAGAGTCCTGCCAAGTCTGCCACGCTGCCGACCACATCATCGGACGCGTCCGTTCGCCCCGATACTCGACCATGATGTCCATCCGATCCCGCACCACCGGCAGCTTGGCATAACTCCACGCCACCAACCCGCCCGCCACTACCAGCACCGCAACGCCCAAGCCAAAACGTCGGCCCCACCCTCCGGATCGCCCTACGGTCGCCCACACCGCCAGCGCCAGAAACGCCGCCAGCCACACGCCGCGCGACAGGCTCAACACCAGCGCCGCACTCGCCAGCACCGCCACCACGCCCGCCGTGAGCGCCGCCTCCGGCCGCTTGCGCAGACAACGCCACGTCAACCACCATGCCGGCGGCAGCACCATCAGCATCCAGGCCGCCATGTTGTTCGGCACCCCAAAGGGTCCGCTCGAACGCTCTTGGTATTGCTTGGATTGAATCCGGTCCAGCGGCAGCCACGTCGGGTCCACCGCCCGTTGGTAAAACGCCAGCAACCCCATCACCACCGTGATCAACCCCACGCCCAGCCACAGCCAGCGCCGCGTCTCTTTGAACCGCACCAGGTGCAATGCCCCCCACCAGCCGGCCACGCCCCAAACGCCCAGCAAGGCATCCATCACCGCCCGCCCCGGCGTCGCCGAAAGCCCGCCCACATGCAGCCCGGCATAAGCCAGCATCGGCAGTGGCCACCACCACCCGCGCGGCAGACCGGTCGCGTCCAGCACCAGCCAACGCAGCCACACCAATACCACCACGGCCATCGCCCCGGCAAATCCCGCTCCCATCGGCCGCGCCATCACCCCACCGAGATTCCAGACGACCCACGCCAGCACGCCCAGATACAGCCCAGTGATCAATCGATCCAACCAGGCTCCAACACCAACCGTTTCGCGCGGGGACAACGCCATCGGCCTCACAGCAAGGCGCATCACCTCCCCGGCGCCACCCCAAAAAAAACCACCCCGCTCGCGGCGGGGTGGTTCGGTGTAAGTCCTTTTAGGTTCTAAGCTAGTTCCCGTTAGCTGGTCGGAACCGTAGCGATCGTCTGGAGGATGCGACCGGCGATGGCGTAGGGGTCGCCGGCGGAGTTCGGACGGCGATCCTCGAGGTAGCCCTTCCAACCATTGTTGGCGAAGCTGTGCGGGACGCGGATCGACGCACCGCGGTCGGCGATGCCCCAGGAGAACTGGTCGATCGACTGGGTCTCGTGCAGACCGGTGAGGCGGAGGTGATTGTCCGGACCGTAGACGGCGATGTGCTCTTCGCGATACTTGGAGAAGGCTTCCATGAGCTTCTCGAAGTATTCCTTACCACCAACCGTGCGCATGTATTCGGTGGAGAAGTTGCAGTGCATACCGGAGCCGTTCCAATCGAGCGGATCGTCGTAGGCACCGAGGAGCGGCTTGCAGTGGAACTCGATGTCCACGCCATACTTTTCACCGATGCGGAGGAGGAGGTAGCGAGCGACCCAAATCTCGTCGGCGGCCTTCTTGGAGCCCTTGCCGAAGATCTGGAATTCCCACTGGCCCTTGGCGACCTCGGCATTGATGCCCTCGTGGTTGATGCCGGCATCGATACAGGCGTCGAGATGCTCCTCGACGATGGTGCGGGCGATGTCACCGACGGACTTGTAACCGACGCCGGTGTAGTAGGGACCCTGCGGGGCCGGGTAGCCGCCCTCGGGGAAACCGAGCGGACGACCGTCTTGGTAGAAGAAGTATTCCTGCTCGAAGCCGAACCAGGTGCCCTCGTCGTCGAGGATGGTGGCGCGAGTGTTGGTCGGGTGCGGGGAACCGTCCGGGAGAAGCACCTCGGTCATGACAATGAAGCCATTCTCACGGCTGCTGTCCGGATAAAGGCCGACCGGCTTGAGCAAACAATCGGAGCTCTTACCCTCCGCCTGCTTGGTCGAGGAACCGTCGAAGCCCCACATCGGGCAGTCTTCGAGGGTGAACTTCTCGGGATCGCCATCGACGATCTTAGTTTTACCGCGGAGGCCGGCGACGGGGGTGTAACCGTCGAGCCAGATGTATTCCAGTTTCAGTTTGGCCATATGACTTAGGGTGAGTAACGAATGGGTTGCTGGGTTGCTTTAAGGGGACGGGTAACCGTCTCGGTTCCGCGCATGAGCAAAAGTTTGTCCAGACGCGGAAGTAGTTTGAGCACCTTATATGCCACTAAGAAACAAAATTCATGCATAGTTCCCCTCCGGCAAACCCTACAAATCGCTCGCGCTGACCTTGCCGCCGCTGCCTCACCTCGTAAGTTCCTCCCGTTATGAATTTTAATCATGCCTGAGATCAAGGATACCGCTCGCGCCACCGTTCACATCGGCTTCGACGGTCGGGTCCACAAGCACTACCGCGGCGCCCGCGCCCGGGAACGCTTTGAGACCGAAGTCGCCGTCCTGCGTCATCTTGAGCAGCGCGACTGTCCATTTGTGCCCAAACTCCTCGAGTCCGATCCAGAGGCCCTCTCGATCATCACCACCAACTGCGGCACCCGCGTCGAACACCTCAGCTCCCGCAAGCTGAAGCTGCTGTTCGGTGAACTCGAAGACTACGGCGTGCGCCATGAAGACCCTTTCTTGCGCAACGTCACCTACCGGGCGGCCGACGGTCGCTTCTGTCTGATCGATTTCGAGTTTGCCACCCTGCTCGATGATCCCTCGGTCTCCCTCAAGCCCGACCCCGATCCCGAAGACGAAGACCAAACGCCTGCCCCCGATGCCTGAAGCTGAGTCCGCGCCCCCTCCGGGTGGCCCCCCCCTCTCTCTCCACTGGTCCGGCCACTCCGACGTGGGCCGCTTCCGCAAGAACAACGAGGACACCTTCCTTGGTCTGCGTTTCAACGGCCACGATATCAACTACCTCGGCAAGGTCGGCTCCGCCTCGCTCTCCGACAACGACTTCGTCTTCGCCGTCAGCGACGGCATGGGCGGCAAAGCCGCCGGTGAATTTGCCTCCAAAATCACCATCGAGAAGACCACCCAACTCCTCCCCCGCAGCTTCCGCCACAGCGCCGCCGGCATGGCCTCCGGTTTCAACGATGTCTTGGAAGAGCTCTTCCAACGCATCCACAAAGCCCTCACCTACCTCGGGTCCGCCTACGAGGAATGCGCCGGCATGGGCGCCACCCTCAGCCTGGCTTGGTTCACTCCCGGCTGGCTCTATTTCGGCCATGTCGGCGACAGCCGCATCTATTATTTCCCCAAGATCGGGGGCATGAAACAGCTCACCCACGATCACACCCGCCCCGGCTGGCTGCGCCGCCGCGGCGAGATCAACGAGCGCGAGGCCCGCAACCATCCTGCCAAAAACTCTCTGCAACAGTCTCTCGGCAGCAGTTTCCAATTTCTCGAGCCGCAGATCGGCGCCGTCGGCTGCGACGCCGGAGATCGTTTTCTACTCTGCTCCGACGGGCTCATCGACGGCCTCTGGGATCACCGCATCGAAGACGCCGTGCGCGAGTCCCACGATCCCGAGATCGGCCGCCTCCTCGTTGAAGAAGCCGTGCGCGCCTCCGGCCGCGACAATACCACCGCGCTGGTGATCGACGTGCACGCATGACCACCTCCACCGCGCCCACCACCGCGCCCACCCGCCACCGCGTTTTCGTCTACGGCACCCTCAAACAGGGCGGCTCCAACCACGCCTTCCTCGAGGGCCAGACCTACCTCGGCGACGCCCGCACCGTGCCCGGCTACAAACTCTATCTGGTCGCCGACTACCCGGGCATGGTCCGCGACCCATCCGACCAACGCGGCGTCACCGGCGAGCTCTGGGAGGTCGACACCCCCACCCTCGCCGAGCTCGATCGTCTCGAAGGCATCGACGAAAAACTCTACCGCCGCGACCCGATCCCCTTGTTGCCGCCCCACGACACCACCCCGGTCGAAACCTACATCTATTTGCGCAACATTCGCGGCCGCCGCCCCTTCGTCGACGGTCACTGGCCGGTGCGATTTCCCGCCACCTGAGACCCATCTTTGGCTGGCTCCCCTGCCGCCCAAACTCCAGTAACTGTCCCCGTGGAGCTGCCGCCCGATTCACGCACCCTTCCCGCGCTTTACCGCATCAGTTCGCTCGCCGGTCGCAAAGACGAACCGCGCGCGATCCTGCTCGCCATTCTTAAGGCCGTCATCGAAGCCGTCGGAGCCACCTCCGGCGACATTTCCCTGCTCAATCCCGACACCGGAAAGCTGGAGATCGAGATCGCCGACGAAACCAACAGCGCCGGCTACGACGACCTTTCCCTGCGTCTCGGTCAGGGCATCACCGGCTGGGTCGCTTTCCATGGCCGCCCCCAACTCGTCCACGACGTCGGTCTGGATCCGCGCTACGTCCGCGTTCGCGACAACGTGCGCACCGAGATGGTCACTCCCATGATCGGCTCCAACGGTCAGGTGATGGGCGTCATCAATGTCGATGGCGAAGAACCGGGTTGTTTCAACGATACTGACCTCGAGCTCATGCTCATCCTCACCGAGGAAGCCACCTCGGTCATGGAGCGCCACTGGGAGCTGCAAAACCTCCGCGGCAAGGAACGCCAACTCCAGTCCCTCATCTCCATCGGTCAGACCCTCGTCACCAAACTCGAGCCCGAGGATCTCTTCAACAGCCTCACGCAGGACGCCCGCAGTATCACCGCCGCCCGTGCCTGCGCCCTCTACCTCCACGAGCCGGAAACCAGCGGCGGCGCCGCCCGCCTCGTTGCCTACGACGGCCCCACGCCCACCACCTTGCCCGAGGGCGCCCTCCCGCTCGACTCCTGCCTGGTCGCCTCCGCCATTCACACCCGCCGCGCCGTCGAATTCTCCAACGTCCAGTCCCGCGAGTTTGTCGACGTGATCGACCTGCCCCGCGAAGCCAGCCTGCGCTCCATCCTCGCCACCCCGCTCCAGATCGAGGACGAAATCATCGGCGTGCTGGCCATCTTCACCGACACCACCCACCGCTTTAACAACGACGAAAAACGCCTCGTCCGCGCCCTCGCCTCCCTCGGCGCCGTCGCCCTGCAAAACTCCCGCCTCTACGCCCGCGTTTTCCAAAGCGAAGCCACCCTGCGCAAAAACGAACAGCTCACCACCCTGGGTCTGCTCGCCGCCGAGATCGCCCACGAGATCCGCAACCCGCTCACGGTGCTCAAACTCCTCTTCAGCACCCTGCGCCTCGAATACCCCGACGACGATCCGCGCAAAACCGACGTGCGCGTCATCACCGAAAAACTCGACCAACTCGAGGCCATCGTTTCGCGCGTGCTCAACTTCGCCAAAGCCCCCTCCAGCCTGCACTCGCGCTGGAATGTCACCGACATCATCGAGGACACCCTCGTCCTCATCCGCCTCAAACTCACCCAGGGCAAAATCCACCTGCGCTTCGAGCCGCCCGACATCCCACTGGTCATCGACGTCAACAAGGGCCAGCTCCAACAGGTGCTGCTCAACCTCCTGCTCAACGCCACCCAGGTCATGCCTAACGGCGGCACCATCACCGTGAGCACCAGCGTCGAGACCCGCGCCGAGGGCGGTCGCCAGGTTTGTATCAGCGTTACGGATACCGGCCCCGGCATTCACCCGAGCATGCGCGACCGCATCTTCGACTCCTTCCTCTCCGGCCGCCCCGACGGCACCGGCCTCGGTCTCTCCATAGCCAAACGCATCCTCGTCAGCCACCACGGTGATCTCGAGCTGCGCTCCACCGGCCCCGAAGGCACCACCATGGCCCTCCTCCTCCCGCTGGCCTGACGAATCGAAAATCAAGAATCCCAAATCGAAAATCCTTCCATGCCTCCACCCACCGGTGACCCCGGCCGCCAGCTCATCCTGCTCAAGTTCGCCGTCGGCTTCCTCGTCCTCTTCGCCCTGCTCATCCTCATGCTGCCCGGCATCATTCCCAAGCCGCTGCGCATCCTCATCGCCTTCACCGATCTCGCCGCCGCCGCCGCCCTCTGGCTGCTCGGCCGCCAGAAGATAAAAGGCTGATTCGTGACCGCGCGGTTACGCCGCGGTTAAGTTAGCGTGACCACGCCGCCACCGCATTGACCCACCCATTCCGGCCTGCTCGTGCTGGGATTTCGGACAACTCCGATCCCTATCATGAGCACTTCGCGCCACCTCGCCCGCCTTGCCCTCGCGCTGACCGTCTCAACCGCCACGGTCCACGCCCAATCCGCTTCGGAGGCTCCCTCCGACGTCATCAGTCTCGAAGCCGTTGAGGTCACCTCCCAGCTCCGCGTGCAGGAGATCCAGGACGTGCCGATTCCGGTCACTGCCCTCACCGGTTCCGCCCTCGAAGCCTACGGCATCCGCCAATACAAGGACCTCGCGCCATTCGTGCCGGGCTTCATGGTGCAGGAGCAGTCGCCCAACAACCCCGGCATCAACATCCGCGGCGTCACCACCGACAGCGGCGACCCGCGCAGCGAGACCCGCGTTTCGCTCTTCCAAGACGGCGTCTCCATCAGCCGTTCCCGTGGCAGCGTCGTTGAACTCTTCGACATGGAACGCGTCGAGGTGCTCAAAGGACCGCAGGGCACCCTCTTCGGCCGCGGCGCCGAAATCGGCGCAGTGTCCCTCATCCAGCGCAAAGCCCAGAACACGACCGCCGCCCGCCTCACCGCCGGCTTTGGCAACTTCAACCGCACCGAGATCGAGGGCATGGTCAACGCCCCCATCGTCGCCGACCAACTTTTCGGTCGCGTCGCCTTCACCGCCGTCCAACACGATGGCACCATCGACAACGTCGCCGACGGTTCCACCCTCAACGGCAAAGACACCCAGGCCGTGCGCGCGTCCCTCCGCTGGCAGCCGCAGCCCACCACCACCGTCGACCTCATCCTCAACTACCAGGTCGACACCCCGCCTGGCACCTCCTTCAAGAGCGGCACCATCGCGCCTCCCGGCGGCGATACCTCCCCCTACACCTTCGCGGCCCTCAACCGCGGCCGCGACCTCTACATCGATCGCAGCGTCTGGGGCGCCACCCTCCTGATCGACCACGAACTCGCCGGCGCCTGGTCGCTTTCCTCCATCACCGGTTGGCGCAAGTTCGACTCCTTTGAGCAGTTCGACGCCGACGGTTCCTTCGTGCCCCTCCTCGAGTTCGCCGAAGACGCCACCGGCGATCAGTTCAGCCAGGAGTTCCGCCTCAACTACAAAAACGGCGGCCCCTTCGTCGGCTTCATTGGCGCCGGCTACTTCCACGAGACCGGTTCCCAAGTCGTGCCCTTCTACGGCAACGAGCAACAGATCTGGCCCTTCCTCTCCGGCAACTTCCGCGACGGCATCATCGCCGCCGGAGTCCCCGCCGCCCTCGCCAACGCCGCCATCCCTGCAGTCAATCCCTTCGCCCCCGTCAGCGCTTACCCGGCCTCCATGGCCCTCTTCGCCAACCCGGCCCTGCCGCCGTCCCTGCAAGGCCTCGCCTTCCTCGCCGGCGTCCCGCTCAAAGGCTCCCACGTCGAGGAATACGCCAACCACGGTGAGACGACCGCCTGGGATCTCTTCGCCGATGGCACCTACCAACTCACCGATCGCCTCGAACTCACCGGCGGCGTGCGCTTCACCGCCGAGGACATCACCTCCGGCTACGAGGCCAGCCGCCTGAGCTCCACCCCCTCCACCGTGGGCTTCATCCTCGGCGGCGGCGAAAATATCGTCTTCACCCCGACCAACGGCGTGCTCGAAGCCAGCGACGACTCCACCGGTTGGGTTGGCCGCGTCAGCGCCCGCTACAGCCTCAACGACCTCACCAGCGCCTACGCCTCCGTCTCCCGCGGCCGCCGCCCCAACGCCATCACCATCGACGCGACCGGCACGCCGAACTACCTGAAAGAGGAAATCGTCTGGAACTACGAGGTCGGCGTGAAGGGCGTCTCCGCCAACCGCCGCATCAACTGGAGCGCCGCGGCCTTCACCTACAATTACAACAACTTCCAGACCACCATCGCCGATCCCAGCACGCCCGGCCGCTTCATCGCGACCGACGCCGGCAACGCCACCGGCACCGGCTTCGAAGCCACCTTCCAAGGCGCGGTGACCGACACGATCACCCTCTTCGCCAGCTACGGCTACACCGACGCCACCTTTGACGAGACCGGCGACAACGGCCAGCCGCAGGAATTTGCCGGCTACAGCTTCCGTCTCACCGCCCGCAATACCGCGGCCCTCGGCGCCACCCTCAATTTCCCGCTCGGCAACAACGGCAACCTCTGGCTCACCCCGGTCGTGCAATACAAGTCGAAGCACTACTTCGACGACAACAACGCCATGTTCGGCGGCATCCTCAGCGAGGACGGCTACACCTTGCTCAACCTGCGCGCCGGCTGGCGCTCGCCCAACGGCCGCTGGGAAATCGGCGCCTGGGCGCAGAACCTGACCGACGAGGACTACCTCATCGACGCGGGCAACACCGGCGGCTCCTTCGGGATTCCGACCTTCATCGCCGGCTCCCCGCGCCTGTGGGGCCTCAACGCGACCTTCAACTACTGACCCGCCCGCCGCTGTGCTTCGTCGCCACTTCCTCCAACGCTTCCTCCAGGGCGCGGGCTGCTTCGCCGTCTCCGCCGCCCTGCCCTTTCGCTCCCAACTCTGGGCCGCCACCAGCGCGCAGCCCGGCGCGTTTCACTTCCCGCAGGGCCTCGCCTCCGGTGACCCGACCCCGTCCAGCGTGATGCTTTGGACGCGCGTCGAACCTCTCACCGGTCCAACCGCCGAACCCATCGCGCTCGTGCTGCAGGTCGCAACCGACACCGAGTTCCGCCAGGTCGTCGCCGAGCGCACCGTCATGGCCACCGCCGCCAGCGACCACACCGTGCGCGTCTACGTGGAGGAGCTGTCGCCCGACACGATCTACTATTACCGCTTCCGCGCCGGTGCCGACGTCACCCACCTGCTCGGTCGCACCCGCACCGCCCCGGCCCCCGACAGCGACCGCGCCATCAACCTCGCCTTCGCTTCCTGCCAGAGCTACGAGGGCGGGTATTACCACGCGTGGCGCACCCTCGTGAACGAGGACCTCGCCGCTCCGGCCGACCACCAACTCGACTTCGTCCTCCACCTCGGTGACTTCATTTACGAGGCCCTCGGCTACGGTGGCGCTCGCCAGATCGACGGTCTGCCCAGCGGCGGCGGCACGCCCCCCGAATGGGCCGGCGGCGTCTACGCGCTCACCCTCGAAGACTACCGCTTCCTCTACAAAACCTACCTCGCCGATCCCGACCTCCAGGCCGCCCGCGCTCGCTGGCCCTTCATCAACACCTGGGACGACCACGAGTTCTCCGACGACTGCTGGCAATCGGTCTCCACCTACACCGCCCAGCCTCTCGCCGAGCAGCGCCGCAAGGTCGCCGCCAATCAGGCTTGGTTCGAGTTCATCCCCGCCGTCCTCTCCGATCTGCCCGCCTCCACCATCGTGCCCAACGCCGCCCGCGACTTCACCTTCGCCGCCGTCGAGGACGCGCCCTTGGCCGGCACCGTCGATGCGCACGGCCTGGACACCGAGCCCAACAACCTGCGCGCCATCGACACCCTGTCGATCTACCGCTCCTTCCGCTACGGCCGCCACGTTGAACTTGTCGTCACCGACACCCGTTCCCACCGCTCCGAACACCCGGTGCCCGGCGAGCTCAATCAGCAGATCTCCGGCTCCGCCCGCTACGTCACCCCGTGGGAACTCATCAAAATTTTCGACGCCGGCCGCACCTTCAACGGCGGTCAGCCGCCCGCCGAAATCCCGCTCGGCGACAAGACCATCCCCAACGTCCGCCGCGACCGTCCCGCCGGCACCATGCTCGGTGCCGAGCAAAAGGACTGGTTCAAAAACGTGCTCCGCGAAACCGATGCCACCTGGAAACTCTGGGGCAACTCCCTGCCCCTCCAGCCCCTGCGTCTCGATTTCCATCACCTCGATCCAGCCAAAGGCGCCGAACTCGCCTTCACCACCGATTGCTGGGACGGCTACCCGTCCGAGCGCGCCGAGCTCCTCGGTTTCGTCGACGATCACGGCATCAACAATTTTGTGTCCCTCACCGGTGATCATCACTGCCACTTTGCCGGCGCGGTTGCCCCTGATTTCGACGCCGATTCGCCGCGTTGGGTTGGCGCTGAGTTCGCCGTCGCCGGCATCAGTTCCCAGAGCCTGTTCGAGGGGGTGCTCTCCTACACCAAACCCGACAACCCGCTGCGCCCCCTGACGGCCTTCGAGCTCGGCAACGCCCTGGCCGCCAACCTCAACACCAGTTTCCTCTGGGGCACCAAGGCCGCCATGACCGCCGCCAAAACCGGCGGCGACCTCACCGCCGCCGCCGCCGCGCGCAACCCGCGCCAAAACCGTCACCTCGCCTACTGCGACACCCACAGCTACGGCGTCGCCCGGGCCCGTGTCACCGCCGATCGGATACAGGTCGAACACCTCGCCATCGTGCCACCGCTCACGCCCCGTGGCGATGTCGGGGCCGAGCTGCAACGCCGCGTCCACTTCGAGCTGCCCGCCTGGGCACCTGGTGACCCGGCCCCCAAACTCGCCTCGCCGCAGTTTGAGGGCGAAAAGCCCTTCCCGCTCACTTGATTCCGATGACCCTCGCCGCCCTCGCCTCCACGGTGCTAGCCTGCGCCCTCATGACCACCGCAGCCGCCGCGTCTTCCCCCCTCGTGATTGCCCACCGCGGCGCGAGTGGCGTGCTGCCGGAACACACCCTACCCGCCGCCGCCTTCGCCTACGCGCAGGGGGCCGACTACATCGAGCAGGACCTCGTCATGTCGCGCGACGATGTGCTCGTCGTGCTTCACGACATCCACCTCGACACCACCACCGATGTCGCCACGCGCTACCCCTCCCGCCACCGCGAGGACGGCCGCTTCTACGCCATCGATTTTGATTGGGCCGAGCTGCAAACCCTCACCGTGCGCGAACGCTTCGATCCCCGCACCGGCGAAGCCGTGTTCCCGCAGCGTTTCCCGAGCGGCGATGGCCCGTTCCGCCTCTGCCGCATGGAGGATCAAATTCAACTGATCCAGGGCCTCAACCACAGCACCGGCCGCACCGTCGGCCTGTATCCGGAAATCAAGGACCCCGCCTGGCACCACAGCGAGGGCAAGGACCCCGGCACCGCCCTCATCGCCCTGCTCGCCCACTACGGCTACGACTCCGCCGACGACCCGGTCTTCGTCCAGTGCTTCGATCCCGCCGAGCTCAAGCGCCTCCGCCGCGAGACCGGCACCACCCTGCCCTTCATTCAGCTCACCGGCGGCGACTTGCCGCTGACCGACGCCAACCTCACCGACTTCGCCACCTACGCCCAAGGCATCGGACCACACCTCGGTCAGATCCTCCGGGCCGACGGCCAACCGCAACCGGCCGTCGCCGCCGCCCACGCCCGCGGTCTGTTGATCCATCCCTACACCGTGCGCGCCGACGCCCTGCCGCCCGGCGTGCCGCACATCGACGTGCTCCTCGATCTGCTCCTGCACCAAGCGAAGGTCGATGGCGTCTTCACCGATCACGCCGCCGCCACCATTGCCTTTCTGCGCCGGTAGCGCCTGACTCGCGCGCATGCCCCCGCGCCGCGAACCAACCGCCAAACGCCTCAACCGGCACCTCTGGGTGGTCGAGCCCTTGGAGGAGGATCCCACCTTCCTGCTCAAGTCCATGTTCGGTGGCAAAGCCGCCTACCTGCACGGCAAGTTTGTGCTCTTCCTCGCCGACCGCGAAGAGCCATGGCGCGGCGTGCTCGTGCCGACCGAGCGGGAACACCAAGCCTCGCTCATCGAGGACTGCCCCGCGCTCGCCCCGCACCCCATCCTGCCCAAGTGGCTCTTCCTTCCCGAGGAATCCGATAGCTTTGAAACCGACGCCCGCTGGCTGGTCCGCCGTGCCCAAGCCCGCGACGAGCGCGTCGGCATCATCGCCCCCTCCACGCTCAGGAAGCGCCCCGCCAAAAGGAAGTAGGCAAAAAGAAAAGCGCCACGGTAGTGGCGCTCATCCGTGTCCATCCGTGGTTCAACACCCTACTCCTCCAGCTCCACGTTCCAATAGGCCAGATCGAGGAAGTCCTTCCACCGCTCGCGCTGTTTGTTGTCCAGCACCAGCGAGATGACCGGACGCCACTTGGGCCGCACCGGCTTGCGGATGAGCCGCATGTGCGCCTGGTGCGGCAGGCGGTTGGCCTTGCGCGAATTGCAGCGGATGCAGGAGCACACGATGTTCTCCCACGTCGTTTTGCCGCCGCGGTCGCGCGGGATCACGTGGTCGAGATTCAGGTCCTCCCGGTCAAACACCTGCCCGCAATACTGGCAGGTATCCTTGTCGCGCTGGAACACGTTGCTGCGAGTGAGTTTGATCTCCTTGCGCGGCAACTTGTCGAAGACGGTGAGCAGGATCACCCGCGGCAACCGCACCACCGTGCTGGGCGTGTGCACCGCGTCCAGTTCGTCGAGGGGCGGGTTGTGGACCGAGAAGTCCATCCAATCCATAAAAGAGAAGACGCGAAAATCCTCAGTGGCGTGGTGCACCACCTGAGCATGCCCTCTCGCTAGCAGACCAAAGGCTCGTTTGGCGCCGATGACATTCACCGCCTGCCAGAGGCGGTTCAACACCAACACGGGTTGTTCTAGAACAGCATCCATGTCGGGTCCCCGGAGTATTGAGCGTTTGGAGACGTGTCAAGAAACACGCCGTAACGACCCGGTTACGACCGACAAATCATCATGCGAAAGTCCTCGCCACCCCGTGTAGGGCCGCCGCTTGCGGCGCGCCGCAGGCTGACGGCCCTCCCCCAACAGCCGACGGCATGCCGCAAGCGGCAGCCCTACAAAACCCAGCACCCAGCCTACTCCGCGTCCTGCGCCGGGATCGGCTGCAACACCTGCCCCTTCATCCGCACGCCGGCCATTTTCTGCAGCACCGTGTCGACCGCGTCATTCGCCACGTCGACCAGCGAGTGCCGCTGCTTGATGTCGATCGCGCCGACCACGTTGATCGGCAGGCGCGTCACGCCCCCGATCTTGCCCACCAGGTCACCCGGCTGCACCAGGTTCTTTCGGCCCACGTTGAAGAACAGCGTCGTGAAACCCGACTCGCGTCCGGTGCGACCCGGCCGATCGAAACTCGGCTTTTCATGGCGATCGCCACCGCGACCTCCACCGCGCTCAAAACGCTCGCCGCCGCGGTCGCCTCCCCGACCACTGCCACCGCCACCACCGCGCTCCTCGCGACCGAAGCCCGCCGCGTGCTCCACCTCTTGGCGCTTCTCGTCGTTGTGCGCGGTCATCTGGTGGATGAGCGCCGAGGCGATGTCGGTGCTGGCGTAACCTTGGTCAAGCAGGCGGTCGATAAGGCGATCGTATTTGCGATACTTTCCTTCCTCCAAGGTGCCGCGCAGCTTCTCGAAGAACGCGTTCTCGCGCGCCTCTTCCACCTGATCGAGCGACGGCAGATTCTCGCGCCGGATCTTCAGGTTGCCGTAGCGCATCATGCCTTGGAGTTTGTAGACCTCGCGGCCGCTCACGAAGGTGAAGGCCATGCCCGACTTACCGGCGCGGCCGGTGCGGCCCACGCGGTGCGTGTAGTCCTCGGCATCGTTCGGCAGGTCGTAGTTGAAGACCACTTCGAGGTCATCGACGTCCAAACCACGCGCCGCCACATCCGTCGCCACGAGGAACTCAAAGCCGCGCTTCTTGAACTTCTCCGTCACGCGATTGCGCTGCGCCTGCGTGATGTCACCGTGCAGGCGATCCGTTTGATAACCGCGCGCGTGCAGGTGCTCGTCGAGCTCGTCGACCATGATCTTGGTCGAACAGAAAATGATGCCGTGCCGGAAATCGTGCAGGTCGATCAAACGCGTCAGCGCCTCGATCTTCGAACGGCGGTTCACTTCAAAATAGATCTGTTCCACCCGCGGCGCATTCTGCGCCTTGGCCGCGATCTTCACCGACTCCGGGTTGTTGGTGTAGCGGTTGATTAGCCCACGAATCTGCGGCGGCAACGTGGCCGAGAAGAACAACGACTGCCGCTCCGGCGGCGTGGCCGACAACACCTGCTCGATGTCGTCGCGGAAACCCATGTCGAGCATGCGGTCGCACTCGTCGAGGATCACCATCTTCAGGCTGTCCAACGACAAGGTGCCGCGCTCCATGTGGTCCATCACGCGGCCCGGCGTGCCGATCACGATCTGGGCGCCCGCCTTCAGCGCGCGGTATTGGCGCTCGTAACTTTGCCCACCGTAAATCGGCACCTCCATCACGCCGCGCTTGCCGCTGGCGAGCTTGGCCACCTCTTCCGCCACCTGCACCGCCAGCTCACGCGTTGGGCACAGGATGAGCACCTGCACGCGCTTCAGTTTCGGGTCCACCCGCTCGATCGCTGGGATCGCAAACGCCGCCGTCTTGCCCGACCCGGTCGCCGACTGGCCCACCACATCGCGGCCTTCCAGCAGCAGCGGAATGACCGCGGTTTGAATCGGAGACGCCTCTTCAAAACCCATGCGATCGACGGCTTTGAGCACTTCGTCGCTGAGTCCGAGTTCGGCAAATTTACGTTTTTCCATTCCCCGCCCTACCGAGCCGTCCCGCCACATGCGATCAGAATTCCCCAGCCTCATCTTTTAAAAACACCAAGATCGCAAAGGTAGCGAAGCGCCGTCCCTGTCCGCCATAGCTCGTAGAGCGACGGAGGATGCGTTCTCTTTGCGATCTTTGCGTTAAAAACCGCTCTGCCTCTTCGAGTTCGCCCTGACCGCTGACAGCTGATGGCTGATCGCTCCCCCCATAATTCCCTCGCCTTCCCCGCAAAACCCGTCGCCCTCGCCCCATGCCATTCAAACAACTCGGTCTTCAATCCAACCTCGTCGAGGGCGTCCTCGCCATGGGTTACGGCGATCCCACGCCCATCCAGCTGCGCGCCATTCCGATCGTGCTGGAGGGCCGTGACCTCATCGGCTCCGCCCAAACCGGCACCGGCAAAACCGCCGCCTTCGCCCTGCCCGTGCTCCAGCGCCTCGACCGCCACCGCAGCCGCGGCCCGCGCGTCCTCGTGCTCGAGCCCACTCGCGAACTCGCCGCCCAGGTCGAAACCTCTTTCCGCGATCTCGGCCGCTTCACCGACCTCACCGCCACCGTGCTCCACGGCGGCGTCGGCTACGGCAAACAACGCCAGGCCCTGCGCCAGGGCACCGATATCGTCATCGCCACCACCGGCCGCCTCATGGACTTCGTGCAGGAGAAGGCCATCGATCTGAGCGGCATCGAGGTGCTCATCCTTGACGAGGTCGACCGCATGCTCGACATGGGCTTCATCCGCGACGTCCGACGCATCGTCGAGCTC
Source organism: Actomonas aquatica (assembly GCF_019679435.2). Lineage (NCBI taxonomy): Bacteria > Pseudomonadati > Verrucomicrobiota > Opitutia > Opitutales > Opitutaceae > Actomonas > Actomonas aquatica. The sequence continues at coordinate 5,729,596 of NZ_CP139781.1, read as the reverse complement.
TGCCCCAAGTCCCGCCAGACCCTCTTCTTCTCCGCCACCGTCCCGCCGGAAATCGAGGAGGTCGCCCGCTTCGCCCTCAACAACCCCGAGCGCGTCGTCATCGGCCGCACCCGCTCCGTCAACGACTCCGTCAAACACGCCATCTTCCCCGTCGCCTACGAGCAAAAGTTCGAACTGCTCTACGCCCTGCTCGAACGCGAGGACTACCAAAGCGTCATCATCTTCTCGCGCACGAAACACGGCGCCGACCGCATCGCCCGCAAACTCAAATCGTCCCCGCACTCCGTCGCCGTCCTTCACGCCAACCGCTCGCAAAACCAACGCACCGCCGCGCTCGAGGGCTTCAAGAACGGACGTTACGAGGTGATGGTCGCCACCGACATCGCCGCCCGCGGCATCGACGTTTCCGGCGTGTCCCATGTCATCAACTATGACGTGCCCGAAAACCCCGAGGACTACGTGCATCGCATCGGCCGCACCGGCCGAGCCATGACCGTCGGCGACGCCTACATGCTCGCCTGCCCCGACGAACAGGGCGACGTCCACGACATCGAACGTTTCATCGGCGCCCGCATCCCGCAGCTCACGCTCGAGGGCTTCGACTACATCGGCGGCCAACAACCCACCCTCGACACCTCCCGCCCGTTCAAGAACCCGCGCCGCTCCAAAGGCGGCGGCGGCGGTGGTGGTGGCGGCAACCGCCAACAGCGCCCGCAACAAAACCGTCCCCAAGGCGGCCGCGGCCAGCAAGGCGGCGGCGGAAAGTCGTCGCCCTCTCGTCCGAAATCCAAATCCTCCGGACCCAAACCCGCCGGCGCGCCCTCCCCCTCAGGCCAACCCGCCAACCCGCGCCGCCGCTCCCGCCTCCGCCGCTAACCCCGCGACCAGCACCCAGTCACCAGCCACCCAGCTCCCAGCTCCCAGCGACCAGCACCCATCCACCAGCCACCCAGAACCATGTCCGCCTTTCAGGATCTCGGCCTCAACCCCGACCTCCTCGCTGCCGTCGAGCGGGCCGGCTACACCACGCCCACCCCCGTTCAGGCCCGCGCCATCCCGGTCGTGCTCGAAGGGCGCAACCTCGTAGCCTCCGCCCAAACCGGCACCGGCAAAACCGCCGCCTTCGTGTTGCCCATCCTGCAACGTCTGCGTCGCCATCGCCCCGGCGCCGCGCCCCGCGCCCTCATCCTCGAGCCGACCCGCGAGCTCGCCGTGCAGGTCGAGGAGGTCATCCAGGATCTCGGCCGCGACCACGACCTCACCGCCACCGTGCTCCACGGCGGCGTCGGTCTGGGTCGCCAACGCGACGCCCTCGCCGCCGGTTCGGACATCGTCATCTCCACCACCGGCCGCCTGCTCGATCTGCTCGAACGCAAGCTCATCGACCTCTCCGGCATCGAGGTCCTCGTGCTCGATGAAGTCGATCGCATGCTGGACATGGGTTTCATCCCCGACATCAAAACCATCGTCCCGCACTGCCCGCGCCGCCGCCAGACGCTCTTCTTTTCCGCCACACTGCCCAAGGCCATCGAGCGCGTCGCCAAGTTTGCCGTGCACAACCCGGCCCGCATCGTCGTCGGCCGCGATCAAGTCGTCACCAACACCGTCAGCCACTCGCTCTTCCCGGTATTGCCCGACCAGAAGTTCGACCTGCTCCTCGCCCTCCTCGGGCGCATCGACTACGAAAGCGCGCTCATCTTCACCCGCACCAAACAAGGGGCCAACGAGGTCGTGCGCCAACTCAAGGCGACCAAACTCAAAGTCACCGTGCTACACTCCGACCGTTCCCAGGGACAGCGCAACACCTCCCTGCGCGGCTTCAAAGACGGCACCTACCCGCTGCTCGTGGCGACCGACATCGCCGCCCGCGGACTCGATATCTCCGGCGTGTCCCACGTCATCAACTACGACGTGCCAAACAACTCGCAGGACTACGTGCACCGCATCGGTCGCACCGGCCGCGCCATGAATGAGGGCGACGCCTTCACCCTCGCCACCCCCGCCGACCGCGGCGCCGTCCACGAGATCGAACGCTTCATCGGCGAACGCATCCAGCAGATCAGCCTGCCCGGCTTCACCTACCAAGGCGGCGGTCCACCCCGCGTCGACACCCGCGTCCCGGTCCGCAAACCCAGCCGCAAACCCGCGCCCAAAAAAGCCGCGCCGCCGGCGCCCCGCAAAGGCAAAGCCCCGCCCCCCAAGCCCAAAGCCAAAGGACGCACGGCAAAGCCCACCCGCCGCCGCCGTTAGGATTCAAGCTCGGTGCCCGAAACTACCGTGTAGGCTGCGAGCTTGCTCGCGCTCCCCTGCCCCTCCGTCCTGCCCCCTGCCACTCACCGCGCCCCCGCCGGCGCCTCCTCCCGCGTCAACGCCGTCACGCCGTCACCGAAATTCGGATACGCCGCCGTCAGCTCCGCCCGCTCGCCGAGCTCAAAATCGCCCCAATCAAACTCCGGCGCGAGCACACACGACACCAGCGCCCAGCGCCCCCCCGGCACCAACCGCGTGCCCTGCCACACGCCGGCCAATACCACGTCCTGCGGCCGTTCGCCCGCCGCGAAATTGGCGCCCAGCCGCACCCATTCGCCGCTGCCATCCGCGTGCAGCCGCAGCGACTCCAGCGGATCTCCGGCGTGCCAGCACCAGATCTCGTCGTTGCTCAAACGGTGCATCGCCGAAAACCCCTCCGGCGTGAACAGCGCATAGATGACCGAATAGGCCCGCCGCGCTTCGTCCCCATCGCCGTCGCCTCCTCCAATCTGCTCCGCCGGCTTCACCCACAGGCCCGCTTCGGCGGTGCGGCGGAAATACCCGCCCTCCTGATCCAGCGGCTGCAGCCCCAGTGCGGTGATGATACTCTCGGCAGACGTTTCAGCGGATGACGGCATGATCTCCTCTGTCTGCCACGCGCGACCGGCATGGCAACCCGCGACCGCCCCACAATCCGTCCCACCCCGTTTGACAAGACGCACTCCTCTCGCGTCCTTCCGGCCACTGCCATGAAAACCTCCTCCCTTCGTCGTTTCCTTTCTGCCGCCTTCGCCACTATCAGCGCCGGAGCCGTCTCGATATCGGCCCAAGGCGGCCCGCCCCTCGCCGCCGGTGATCAGGAATGGCAACTCCTCACCTCGGGCATTTTCCGCAGCAGCTCCGACGTCGACGCCGGCGGTGACGTCTCCAGCAACGACTATCGCATTCAGCTCGGCGGCCGTTACGGCCTCGAGGGCGGCCGCACCCTCGGCGCCAGCCTCGAGTATCAACTTTTCGACTACGACTTCAGCACGCCCGGCGGCTGGTCTGAAATCGAGCGCCTCGATCTGGGCCTCAGCTACTCCCATCCGCTTTCCCGCACGTCGTCCCTCTTCGCCTCGCCCTCCGTCGGTTTCGCCGCCGAGTCCGGTGGCCTCGACAGCGACAGCCTCACCTACGGCGGCATCTTCGGCTACTCCCGCCAAGTCGACTCCACCCTCACCCTCGGCATCGGTGCCGGCGTCTTCTTCGGTCTCGAAGACACCAGCGGTTTTCCCGTCGTGCTCGTGCGCTGGCAGATCAACGACGACTGGCGCCTCGGCAATCCCTTCCGCCCCGGCCCCGCCGGTCCCGCCGGCCTCGAGCTCGTTTACACCGGATTCGAATCCTGGGAACTGGGCTTCGGCGCCAGCTACCGCTCCGAACGCTTCAAACTCGACGACGGCAATCCCGCCACGGCCAGCTATGGCGAGGACAAGGGCGTCGCCACCTTCCTCCGCGCCTCCCGCCCGCTCGGTCCGGGCAGCCACCTCAATCTCTACCTCGGCACCATCGTCGGCGGCGAGCTGACTTGGGACGACGCCAGCGGCCACACCCTCGCCCGCAGCGACTACGATCCGTCCTTCCTCGCCGCCCTCGCCTTCACGGCGAGCTTCTGAGCTCCCGACCGGCGCGTGGCCCCGTGCGGTGCCGCGCCGCGTCGCGCTTTGACGTTGAGCTTCGCTCGGATCTGAGGAAGAAACGCGCCCGCTGGCCGCAACCCTCCACTCCTGCTGATTCGTCCGACCATGCAAAGCCAACCCGGCAATCCCTTCGTCGTCGCCCAGGCCCCCGCCGAGCAGCGCGCCGCCTTCATTCGCGAAACCTACTTCACCCTCGCGGGTGCCATCTTCGCCTTCGTGGCCTTGGAAGCCGTCTTCATCGGCTCCTCCTGGGCACCCGACGTCGTCCGCCTCATGACCGGCGGCCAATACAGTTGGCTCATCGTGCTCGGCGCCTTCATGGGCGTCTCATGGCTCGCCGACGCCTGGGCACGCTCCAATGTGTCGCAGGCCCTGCAATACGTCGGCCTCGGGCTCTTCGTCGCTGCCGAAGCCTTCCTCTTTTTGCCGCTGCTCTACATCGCGTCCAACTTCAGTTCGCCCGATGTCATTCCGATGGCCGCCATCATCACCGGCCTGCTCTTCGCCGGCCTCACCGCCACGGCCTTCATGACCCGCAAGGACTTCTCCTTCATGCGCGGCATCCTCGCCATCGGCGGTTTCGTCGCGCTCGGCGTCATCGTCTGCAGCATGCTCTTTGGCTTCCAACTCGGCCTCCTCTTCTCGGCCGTCATGGTGCTCTTTGCCGGTGGTTCGATCCTCTACACGACTTCGAACATCATCCACCACTACCGCACCGACCAACCCGTCGCCGCGGCCCTCGCGCTGTTCTCCAGCGTCATGCTGCTCTTCTGGTATGTGCTGCGCATTCTGATGGCCGCCCGCCGCTGAGGCGCGCTCGCCCCCTCGCCCTCCACCGCGTCACCGACCAGTGATCCGGTCTCTCGACCAATCATCCCAGGTGCATTGCACCCCGAGCTGAAACCGGTTTCACCGGTTGCCGGCTTCTCCCCTAATCCGTTTCACCATGCGCTCTCTTTCCCTCCGCCCTTTCCTCGCGGCCGTCGCCTCCTGCCTTTTGCCGCTCACCGCCCTCCACGCCGCGTGGCTGCCCGAAATCGAAGGTCTGCCCTACGACCCGATCCTCTCCTCCGGCCAACTCGACAACGGCATGCGCTATCTCCACGCGCAGACGACCGATAAAAACAACCGCGTCAGCGTGCGTCTCATCGTCAACGCCGGCTCCAATCACGAGGAGGACGACGAGCTCGGCTACGCGCACTTCGTGGAACACATGGCGTTCAACGGCACCCGCAACTTCCCCGCCGATACCCTGCGCGCCACCCTCGCCCGCGCTGGCGTGCGCATCGGCCCCGAGGTCAACGCCTTCACCTCGCCTTCCCACACGGTCTACCAACTCGACCTACCCAACGACGACCCCGCCACCTTCGAGCTCGCCCTCCAAGTCATGCGCGACTGGTGCGACGGCCTCAAAATCGAAGCCCGCGAGGTGAAGCGCGAAGCCAAGGTCATCCTCGCCGAGATCAATGCCCGCGGCCTCGTCGCCGGCCCTTTCGCCCAGGAGCGTATGGGTTTCGTCTACCCGGACCATCCGCTCGGTGAACGTAACCCCGCCGGCACCCCGCACAGCGTCGACCGCGCCCGCGCCGACGACCTGCGCGACTTCTACGAGCGCTGGTATCGCCCCGACAATGTCGTGCTCGCCATCGTGGCCGACAAACCCTCCGCCGAGATCGATGCCGCTGTCGCCCGCCACTTCGGCAGCTTTCGCGCCCGCGGTCCGCTCGCCCCGCAACCCTCCGCGCCCCCCGCTGTCAACCCGTCCTCCCCGCGCCTGCACTGGACCCAGATCGGCCCCATCAAGTCCTTCAACTTCGAGATCATCCACACCCGCCCCACGCCCGCCACCGACTCGGTCGAAAACTTCCGCCAAAGCCTCATCACTCAACTCGCCCTCCAAGTCATCCAGTCGCGCCTCAACCGCCAGGTGCTTTTCGCGCCCTCCGAGGTCGAACGTCTCCAAATCTACGAGGCCTCGCCGTCCCCCGACGTTGCCGAGCTCACCCTTTCCGTCAGCGGTCGCCCCGAGCATTGGAAAACCCTCCTCCACACCCTGCTCACCGAATACCGCGGCCTGCGCAAATACGGCTTCCTCCCCGAGGAGGTCGCAGACGCCCGCGAGGTGTTGCTCAACCGCATCACCTACGAGGAGAGCCATCCGTCGCACGCCGACGTGCCCGCCTACGCGTCCCGCCTCACCGACGCCGTGCGTTACCAACGTGTGCTTCCGGCCGATGCCACCACCCACGCCCTCGCCCGCGAGATCCTGCCCACGCTCACGCCGGAAACCTGTCGCGAAGCCTTGGCCGACTACCTCGCCACCGGCCAGGCCCGCTACTTCATCTACGGCGACCTCGGCGAAGCCGGCATGAGCAAAAACCTCGTCGAAGCCCTCCAAGAGGGCACCCGCCTCGAGCTCACCCCGCCGTCCGTCAACGAGGACCTCGAGTTCCCCTACACCTCCTTCGGCGAGCCCGCCGCCATCGTCTCCGAGCGCACCGATCCCGCCACCGACGTGGAACAGGTCCACTACGCCAACGGCGTGACCTTCAACTTCAAACCGACCTCCTTCGAGCAGGACACCGTCGAGTTCATCGTGCGCCTCAAGAACGGCGGCCACCTGCGCACCGATCCCGCCCAGCCCGGCGTGCCCGAGGTGGCGGAAGCCGCCCTCATCGCCGGCGGACTCGGCCAACTCGACATCGCCGGCATCACCCGTGCCCTCGATGGCCACGCCGCCGAGATCACCTTCGCCGTCACCGAGGACGCCCTCCTCTTCACCGGCTCCACCGAACGCGAACAACTCCCCCTCCTCTGCCGCATCGTTGCCGCCTACCTGACCGATCCTGCCCTCGCCGAAAACGCCGTCAGCCACGCCGTGGCCGAAAGCATCGCCGCCGCCGATCGCGCCTTCAACCAGGCCGAGGCCTCCCTCGCCGCCAACTTCCACTACGCCCTCGCGCATGAAGATCCGCGCCTCGCCGCTCCCCTCGAAGATGACCTGAAAAACATCCTGCCCGCCGACCTCCGTGCCTGGCTCGAACCCCAGTTCGCCGCCCTCCCCATCGAGGTTTCCATCGTCGGCGACATCAACTCCGACCTCGCCCGCGATGCCGTCGCCGCGACCTTCGGTTCCCTGCCGCCACGCCAGCCCCTGCCCGCGCCCCCCCCGTTCAACTGGCTGCGCGAGGACCAGACTTTCCACGCCTCGTCCTACAGCCAACGCGCCGCCACCGCCGTGCTTTGGCCCATCCCGGTCGACGGCTCCGTGCGCCAACGTCGCGAGTTGGAACTGCTCTCCAAGTGCGTCGGCGAACGGGTCGTCGAGCGCCTCCGCGAAGACACCGGCCTCACCTACTCGCCGCGCATCGAAACCTTCTTCCCGGAGACGGACGACTCGGTGGGCTACCTCCGTTTCTCGCTCATCACCCAACTGCGCTACGTCGAACGCGCCGCCCGCGAAATCCGCAAGGTGGGCGACCAACTCGCGAGCCGCGGCATCGACGATGACCTCCTGCTGCAAGCCCTCAACCCCGCGCTCAACAGCCTCGACGCCCAACTGCGCAGCAACCGCTATTGGCTGCACAGCGTGCTCGACGGATTGTCGGAACACCCCGAACAACTCACTTACGCCGACAGTCGTCGCACCGATCTGGAGTCGATCAGCGCCCAGCGCCTAAGCGAACTCGCCCGCCAATACCTCGACAAAAACCAAGCCATCGAGCTCTACGCCGGCACCGGCGAAAAAGGCAAAAGCATGTTCTGAGCGCCGGGGCTCGCCTCCCGCGGGCCGCGCTTTCGCCAGCACAATAAAATGTAGCAGCGGCCGTGTCGGCCGCTCCCTCCTGCCCCTCCGATCTGTGCACCTCTGTGCCATCTGTGGTTTAAAGCTTCGTCCCCGCCTTCCTGCACAGAGCCGACAATCACGCTCACTGCGCAACTTGCGCACGCACGCCACCTGACCATCGTCGGGTCATGCCGTCCAAGCCGCCCCGCCCCACCGTCAAAACCCGCGAAGACGCGCTCGCCTACGTGCAGCGCATCGGCGTGTGCACCCTCTTCAGCAGCAAAGGCTCCGGCTTGCCCGCGCTCTGGGATGTCGTCGCCCTCCCCGCCGAAGGTGGTGGTCGCACCAAGTGGGGCGCTCGCGTCGAAGCCATCTGGGCGTGGAAAAACGAGCTGCCCGCGGCCTACCCCGACGACGTCTTCTACGGCAAAATCAAAGGCGGCCACGCCGTGCTCATGTCGATGGACCACCTCCGCGACGTGCACTACCCGGCCGCCCACCAGCCCGTGAGCGCCTGCAGCGAACTCGCCCAAAAACTCTACGACATCATCCGCGTCGACCCGACCGAAACCGCCGAACTCCGCACCCTCGCCATCGAACGCACCCGCTGCACGAAGAGCCGTTTCGAGACCGCGCTCAAGCAGCTCCAAATCACCCTCAACATCGCCCGCACCAACGACCCCGACGCGACCAACGACCGCTGGGTCCCCTGGTCCGAACAATACCCCGACATCGGATGACTTTGTGTAAGGTCGCAAATCCGGCCATGTAGGCCGCGACCTTGGTCGCGCTACGCTGCCCCTCCGCGCCCATCGTTCAACCATCCACCTCATGGTCCGCGTTTCGCAGCCCGCCCCTTGATGAAAATAGCCACCTCACGTTCTCTCTGCTTCTTCGGCATCAGCCTCGTCGCTATGTTCGTATCCGGCTGCAACCGCCACGTCGCCACGGAGTCCCAAGGATGGAACTATCCCGGTGCAAAACTCGTGGACAGCGAGACCATCGACTCAACGCCGGGTGCCACGCGGACGAGCTACCAAACAACTGACGACCCCGAGGTGGTTCAAGATTACTACCTGCGTCAGTTCGCGGGGCCGGATTGGCAACTCAACAACCTCCAGACCAACCGAATCTCCCGCAATGGGATCCACTCCGGCGGCATGAGCGGTCTTTCCTCCGACGAGGATCAGTTCATGCAGATCAACATCCTCCGCGATGGCTCCTCGGAAACCTTGATCGTGGTGACCCACGTGCCGGACCTTCCGGCGGTGCGTGAGGCACGGCGCCCATCCACTGAGCAAGTCGAACCATCCTCAGCTGAATCGCTCATCCCGGATTTGCCGAGCGAGCCCCCCTCGCATGGCTGGCCCTCTTTGGGTCGCATCATTCAACTCATCAATGCGCGAGACGCCGAGGGCCTCCACACCATGGGATCCGAAGAATTTCAGCGTCAGAACCCCGTCCAATTTTTGAAACCAGCTCTCGAGCGCCTGCATATCGAATCGGAGCGGACCTTGCTCACCGCCATCGATAATGAAGACGTCGGAATGGTCGTATATAGAGCCGAGCTGACGACTGACGGTCGCTGGTCTCAATTAACGGGTGTGATGTTTTGGTCCCGCGAGGACGGAACCTGGCGCTTCCACAATCTACCCTTTCTCTCACATGAGGGCGCGCTCCCTTCCATCGTAACCAAAGCACTACGGCCACAGTAAGGCAGTTCCCGCGCCGCCCCCTCCGGGCCGCGTCTGCGTCACGATCGGCCTCGCCCCGTCCTCACGTCCACATCCTCACGCCCCCTTCCTCACGTCGCCAAATTCACCGCCCGCACCAACCCCGCTTGCTTCGCCGCCTCGCATCACTCTAATCGCCCCCCATGCGGACCGTTCTTCTGTTGGTTTCGGCGCTATGGCTTTCCGCGACTCACCTGCCCGCCGCCGAGATTTCCTCCCCCACCGCTTCCGCCTGGCCCCGTGAAGCGGAGGGCATCCTCACCGACCCAACCATCACGTGGGGCACCCTGCCCAACGGGCTGCGTTACGCGATCAAGCGTCAACCGCACCCTGTCGGCACCGCCAGCCTGCGCATGCTCGTGCTCGCCGGCTCCCTCCACGAAAACGACGACGAACGCGGCGTGGCCCACTTTGTCGAGCACATGGCTTTCAACGGCACGCGGAAGTTTCGCGGCGAATCCCTCAGCGCCGAACTCGAAAAAGCCGGCATCCGCTTCGGCCCCGACGTCACCGCCTTCACCTGGCCGTCCCATACCATCTACCATCTCGACCTGCCGTCAGCCGCTCCCGAGAAACTCGACCTCGCCTTCAGCGTCCTGCGCGAATGGGGCAGCGAGCTGCTCTTCCAACGCCGCGAGGTGGAACGCGAACGCGGCGTCCTCATCTCCGAGTTTCGCACCCGCGGCCAGAACGCCCACGCCCTCTACCAGAACCGCCTCAACTTCCTCTACCCCGAGTCGCTGCTCTCCCGCCGCATCGTCTCCGGCACGCCCGAGGAGATCGAGAAGACGCCCCGCGATCACCTCATCGCCTTCTACCAACGTTGGTATCGCCCCGATAACGTCATCCTCGTGGCCGCCGGCGACTTTGCACCGGCCGATATCGCCGCTCGCATCGCAGCTCACTTTGCCGATTGGGAACGCCCCGCCGACCCGCTCCCCTCCCTCGAACTCGGCACGATCCGCAATCAACCGAGCACCCAAGCTAAACTGGTCGTCAACGAAGAGGTGAAGTCCTTCGTGGCCGAGCTTGCCCTCGTCGCCTCCCGCGACCCGGCCACCGCCGATACCCTCACCACCCGCCGCCGCGGCCTCGCCCTGCAACTCGCCCTCGCCGCCCTCCAACGCCGTTTCGAGCTCATCGCCCGCGCCCAGCCCGGCACCTTCGGCAACCTCGGCGTCAACCTCAACAGCCCCACGCCCTTCAACGAGGAGCTCGTGTTCTACGCCGAGAGCAAGCCCGACAACTGGCCGCTACTCGCCAGCACCCTGCTCGACGAATACCGCCGCCTCCGCATCTACGGCTTCACCACCGAGGAACTCGCCGCCCCCCGCGACAATCTCCTGCGAGGAAACGAATACGCCACGCGCCACGGCGACACCGAACCTGCCGTCAATTTCGCCGCGCGCCTCGCCTCCACGCTCCTCTGGGGCAACCAGCCCACCGCCCCAGCCTTTAACTACGCCTTCGCCTCCGAGCACCTCCCCGCCATCACCCCGGAGGAATGTCTCGACGCCCTGCGCCCCTTCTTCGCCGAAGGTTTCCCCGGCATGCAGCTCACCTCCGCCTCCGCCGCCATGCTCACGGCCGACGAGGTTGCGACCCACATCAACGCCGTCATCACCCGCGAACTCTCTCCACCCACCGCCACCGAGCGTATCGACTTTCCGTATACGGATTTCGGCCCGCCCGGCGAGGTCGTGACCCGGCGCCATGACGAGTCCCTCGACGTGCACATGCTGGAGTTTGCCAACGGCCTGAAACTCAACCTCAAGCGCACCACCTTCACCGCCGATTCTGTGTTCCTCACCGTCCGCCTCGACAACGGCGGTCAACTCGCCGAACCCCGCGGGATGCACGGCGTCGCCGCCCTCGCTCAATCGGTCCTGCCCTCCGGTGGACTCAACCAACTGCCCGCCGAACAACTCGCCGGCGCCCTCGCCGGCCACTTCGTGCGCCTGTCCTTCGATATCAACGCCTCGACCATGTCCTTCAACGGCAGCGCCGACGTCGAGGAGCTCAACCTCCTGCTCCAACTCCTCACCGCCTACCTGACCGATGCCGCCATGGACGACGAATCCTTCGCCACCGCGCGCGAAGGAATTCGCAGCTGGTCCGCCACCGCCTTGCTCGACGCCCAGCGCGCCGTCGGATCCTTCAGCGCCGACGTCTTTTACCAGGAGGATGACCGTTTCACCCTCATCCCTCCCGAACAGCTCGATCAGCTCAACGCCCAGATGGTGCGCGCATGGATCAGCAACCGCCTCGACCGCGCGCCCATGGAAATCGGTCTGGTCGGCGACTTCGACCTCGAGACCGCCATCGCCGCCGTCGCCTCGACCCTCGGCACGCTGCCGCCGGCCAAGGAGCCCGCCGCCCTCGACCGTCTGCCGCCCTTCAACCTCGAACGCGGCGCCGCCCTGCGCTTTCTGCCCGTGCAGTCCGGCGAACCCCAGGCCTCCCTGCTCTTCGCCTGGCCCGTCGACGCCGTCGGCGAAGCCCGCCGCCGCCGCACGCTCGAGATCCTCTCCCACGTCCTCGGCAATCGGGTGTTGGAGGACATCCGTGAAAACCTCGGTGCCACCTACGCGCCCTCCGTGAGTTATTGGACCAGTGAGGTGTATCCGGAACAGGGATACCTGCAGGCCAGCATCACCGTGGCCCCCGCCGATGTCGCCGAAGCCCAGAAACATCTCACCAAGATCGCCCAACGCCTGGCCAAACGCGGCATCAAACGGGAGGAGCTGGAACGCGCCAAAGCCCCGCTCATCGACGGCGTCGACGCTCAGCTCAACTCCAACGGCTATTGGATCCGCCACGTCGTCTCCGCCGCCCAGACCAACCCGGAGGCCCTCCAACTCCCGCACACCCGCCTGAGCGACCTCCAGTCGATCAGCGAAAAGGAGGTCGAACGCCTCGCCCGCGAAGTCCTCTCCACCCGCCAATTCATCCGCATCCTCGCCATCCCGCCCGGCACGAGGCTGGAGTGAGCCGCCGCTCTGTCCGCTGTAGCCGGCCGCGGTGAGGCCGGTCCGGGGTCATTCTCGCTCCCGTATTTGAGTCGATATCAATAAAACGGATACGCCATCCGCAATCCGAGTCGGGCGTAAAGCCCGACCCACAGAGGAGGAGATCTTAGTGCTTTGCTGTGGGTCGGGCTTTACGCCCGACACCCGTCCAGGTCGCCCGACACTGCTCAGCGCACCTGCAGGGTGTCGCCGCCGAAGGTGATGCCTTTGCTCGGGATCTCGACCGCCTTGCGATCGCCGTCCTTGTGCATGCGACCCGCGATCCAGGCGTCGTAACCCGTGGCCTGCGCCGCGGCGACCGTGGCCTCGGCATCCTTGGGGTCGACGTAGGCCGCGAAGCCCACGCCCATGTTGTAGGTGGCGTAAGCTTCCTTCAGCTCGATCGGCCCCTTCTCCATCATGAACTTGAACAGCGCCGGCTCGTCGCGCGTCTCCGTGATCTCATACACGAAGGGCTCATCGAGGCGCATCAGCTTGCGCCAGCCGTGACCGGTGACGTGCGACACGTAGTTCAACTTGATGCCGCGCACCTGGCACTCCCGCACAAACTTCACGTAGATCACCGACGGTGCCAGCAGCGCCTCGCCGTAGGTGCGCTCATCACCGAAACCGAGCGGCGTGGCGTATCCTTCCGGCAACTGGTCGGCGATCTTGCGGCAGAGCGTGAGGCCGTTGGTCTGCACGCCCGAGGACGCCAGAAACACCAGCACGTCGCCGTCCTTGGCATCGCCCATGATGCGCAGAGACTTAGGCGCAAGTCGGCCCACGGCCGAGCCCGCGAGGCAAATTGTATCCGGTTCGATGATACCTTTGAGCGTCGGCGTTTCGCCGCCGCCCCACACCGCGCCCGACATGCGGCAGGCCTCGGCCCAGCCGTCGACCAGCGCCTGCGTGCGTTGCGCGTCACCAAACCAGCCCGAGTCGCCCACCGCCGCGTGCATCGCCAGCGAAGTCGGCAGCGCGCCGCAGGTGATCAGATCGTTGACGATCGTCGCGACCGTATCGATCGCCACCTCGCGGTAGAAACACTTGCCCGACTGCTTGTAGACCGCGTCAGCCACCAGATTCTTGGTGCCCAGTCCCTCCTCGACGTGCGCGAGGAAGTGGTCGTCGGCCTCCATCAGATAGCAGCTCTCGCCGCGCGTCTCCGCCGGCTCACGGTAGCCATGACCGTCGAGCAGATCGGCCGTGCCCCGCGCCGCCTTTTGACAGGCCCGCTTGAAGGCATCGAGTTCGTCATAACGGACACCGGAAGATTCGTAGGAAAGGCTCATGGGAAATATTTCTAAACCACGGATGGACACGGATAGGCTTCACTAACGTTCCGCCGACCAAGCCGGGGTTGGATAAGTTAATTAAGAAACAAAATTCGCGAAGCGGTAGCGGAGCGCATCCGTGTCCATCCGTGGTTTAAAACCAAAACGTTCAATAACTGCGGCGGTCGGAGTTTTCGAAGAAGTTGATGTAGGCCTGATTCACCACGCGGAAGCCGCCCGCGGTGGGGAAGTCGCCGGTGAAGAACCAGTCGCCCGAGTGATTCGGCACCGCGGAGTGCAGGTTCTCGACGCTCTGGAAAATCACTTCGACGTCGCCCGCCCAATCGACGTTTTGCGGATACACGATGCGGGCGATGCGCGCCGAGATCTCCTCCGGCGTGAAGGGCTCGTAGATCTTTTTGACGTGGTTGACCGCTTCCTCGGTCTCCACCGCCCGGCGGCAGTGGCGATACACTTCGCCCAGCAGCTCTTCCTTGCCGTTTTCCTTGAGCAACTCGACCGCCGCTTCGAAGGCGATGAATTTGCCGATCTCCGACATGTCGATGCCGTAACAATCCGGGTAACGGATCTGCGGCGCCGTCGACACGATCACGATCTTCTTCGGGTTGAGGCGGGTGAGGATGCGCAGGATGGATTTGCGCAAGGTGGTGCCGCGCACGATCGAATCGTCGACGCACACGAGGTTGTCCTTCCCGGGATCGACCGAGCCGTAGGTGATGTCGTAAACGTGGCTGGCGAGGTGGTTGCGCATGCCTTCCTGGCCGATGAAGGTGCGCAGCTTGATGTCCTTGCTCACCACCTTCTCGCTGCGCGGCCAATTGCGCAGGATGAGATCGTCGAGCTTCTCCGGCGTGAGCGTGCCGTCCTGCGAGCGGCGCAGGATTTCATCCTTCACCTCCGTGCGACGACGTTCGCGCAGCGCCGAGACCAGACCGTAGTAGGCGACTTCGGCGGTGTTGGGAATGAAGCTGAACACCGTGTTGCCCCAGTCGTGGTCGACGGAAGCCAGCACCTGATCCGCCAATTTGGCGCCCAGCGTCTTTCGCTCGCGGTAGATATCGATGTCGTTGCCGCGCGAGAAATAGATCCGCTCGAACGAGCAGGACGTGCGCGGCAGCTCCTCGCGGAAGGCTTTGATGGTGCGGGTGCCGTCCTTCTTGATCACCATCACGCTGGCGGGCGGCATCTCTTCCACATCGGCGAGTTCGAGATCAAAGACCGTCATGAGCGGCGCGCGCTCGGAAGCGACCGCGATGACTTCGTCGTTCTCAAAATAGAAACACGGGCGGATGCCCGACGGGTCGCGCACGATGAAGGCGTCGCCGTTGCCGACCGCGCCGGCCAGCACGTAACCGCCGTCCCACTTCTCGCCGGCGCGCTGAATCACGCGGTGCACGTCGAGGTCGCGGCAGATCTGCGCCGAAATCTCTTTGCCCGGCATCTTCTGCTCACGCAACTGGCGGTAGAGATCGTCGTGCTCCTCATCGAGGTAGAATCCCACCTTCTCCAACAGCGCCTGCGTGTCGGTGGCGAAGATCGGGTGCTGCCCCATCGCGATCAGGTTGCGATTCAGCTCATCCGTATTGGTGAGGTTAAAATTGCCGCACAGCGCCAGATTGCGCGTCGGCCACGGACTGCGGCGGAAAAACGGGTGACAGGAACTCTGGCTGTAGCCGCCGCTGGTGCCGTAGCGCAAATGGCCGAGGAGGAGCTCACCACCGAAGTCGAACTGCTCCTTCACCGTCTTGGCGAACTCCGGGTGAGCGTCGCCGTGCGAGACCAGCTTGTTGTAGTCGCCCAGCAGGCGCTTGAAGATGCGGTCCAGCGGATTGGCCTTCACGCAGCGCTCGCGGAACATGAACGGGTCGCCCGCCGGCACATCAAATTTCACGCAAGCCACGCCCGCGCCATCCTGGCCACGGTTGTGCTGCTTCTCCATCAGGAGGAAGAGCTTGGTGAAGCCCCACAGCGGCGTGCCGTATTTCTCCTGATAATATTGGAGCGGCTTCTTCAGCCGCACCATCGCGATACCGCACTCGTGGGTGATCTTGTCGCTCATTGGGAGCGGGCGCGGTGAGATCGCGGCGCAGCGCCGCGGGTTGGGACGAGGCCGAAGGGGGCGGCCGGTTCAGCGGATGAAGTTCTCACGGGCGTCAAAAGGGGACAATCACGGGAGGATGCCCGGACCGGTCAACGGCTTTTTCCGGCCATGCCACGAAATCGCCCCCCGGCTCGCCCCCCGCTTGACCGGGCCGGTCTGGTTTGGGACGGTCGCGCCTTTCCTGACCATGTTGATCCTGCGCGGCTCCCCTGCTCTCTCGCCCTTTCGGCTTCAAAAACTCCTCGATGGCCTGACGGCCGTCGGCATCCCGGCTCGCGCCATCACGGCCGATTTTGTGCATGTGGTTGAAGCCGAAGGAGAACTCTCGCCCGACCAGCAGGGCGTGCTCGAAAAACTCCTCACCTACGGCCCCAAGCGCGCCCCCGCCCGCCTCGACGGCCTCACCCAGGTGGTCGCCCCGCGCCCCGGCACAATTTCCCCCTGGTCGTCCAAGGCCACCGACATCGCTCACATTTGCGGCCTCACCGCCGTCAAACGCATCGAGCGCGTCATCGCCTACACCATCGCCTTCGACAACGCCGCCCTGCCGAAGCCGCTCTCGAACCTCTCCGCCTGCCAGCTCAGTGCCCTCCGCGGCGCCCTGCACGACCGCATGACCCAGGCGGTGTTCAACCGCGTGGAGGACTGCGACGCCCTCTTCCGCCACGAATCGCCCAAGCCCCTCACCAGCGTGCCGGTCCTCGCCGAGGGCCGCGCCGCTCTCGTGCGCGCCAACACCGAACTCGGACTCGCCCTCGCCGACGACGAGATCGAATACCTCGCCCAAGCCTTCCGCAAACTCGGCCGCGACCCCAACGACATCGAGCTCATGATGTTCGCCCAGGCCAACTCCGAGCACTGCCGCCACAAGATCTTCAACGCCTCTTGGGACATCGATGGCGAGGCGCAGGCCAAGTCGCTCTTCGCCATGATCCGCAACACCCACCAGTTGCACAGCGAAGGCATCCTCTCCGCCTACAAGGACAACGCCGCCGTGCTCGTCGGCTCCCGCGGCGGCCGCTTCTACGCCGATCCGGCCACCCACGACTACGCCGCCCACGACGAGGACATCCACCTCCTCTGCAAGGTTGAGACCCACAACCACCCCACCGCCATCTCCCCCTTCCCCGGCGCCGCCACCGGCTCCGGCGGCGAGATCCGCGACGAGGGCGCCACCGGCCGCGGCTCCAAACCCAAAGCCGGCCTCACCGGCTTCACCGTGTCCAACCTCCGCCTGCCCGGTGCCGAGCAGCCCTGGGAAACCGACTTCGGCAAACCCAGCCGCATCGTCTCCGCCCTCGACATCATGATCGAAGGCCCCCTCGGCGGCGCCGCCTTCAACAACGAATTCGGCCGCCCCGCCATCAACGGCTACTTCCGCACTTTCGAAGCCGCCGTGCCCGCCGCTTCGAAGAGCGATCAGCAGTCAGCCCTCAGCGATCAGCCTCAGTCAGAAGAGAGCTTATCGCTGAAAGCTGACAGCCTACCGCCCCCCGCAGCGGAGCTGCGCGGCTACCACAAGCCGATCATGCTCGCCGGCGGCCTCGGCAACATCAAAGCCGGCCACGTCGAGAAGGGCGCCATCAACCCGGGCGACAAACTCATCGTGCTCGGCGGCCCCTGCATGCTCATCGGCCTCGGCGGTGGTGCCGCCTCCTCCATGGCCAGCGGCACCGGCAGTGAGGACCTCGATTTCGCCTCCGTCCAACGCGAGAACCCCGAAATGGAACGCCGCTGCCAGGAGGTCATCGACGCCTGTTGGGCAATGGACGACGCCAACCCCATTTCCTTCATCCACGACGTCGGCGCCGGTGGTGTCTCCAACGCCCTGCCCGAACTCATCAACGACGGCGGCCGCGGTGGTCGCTTCGACCTGCGCAAGCTCCCCAACGACGAGCCGGGCATGTCCCCGCTCGAGATCTGGTGCAACGAGTCCCAGGAGCGCTACGTCATGGCCGTCCCCGCCGACCGCCTCGACACCTTTGCCGCCATCTGCGCCCGCGAGCGCGCCCCCTACGCCGTCGTCGGTGAAGCCACCGAAGAAAAGCGCCTCGTCCTCACCGACCCGCACTTCGGCAATACCCCCATCGACATGCCACTCGAGGTCCTGCTCGGCAAACCGCCCCGCATGCACCGCAGCGAAACCCGCCTGCAACGCCCTCTGCTGCCTCTGTCCCTCGACATCGATCTCAAGGAGGCGGTTCGTCGCGTCCTCGTGCACCCGACCGTGGCCGACAAGACCTTCCTCATTTCCATCGGCGACCGCACCGTGACCGGCCTCATCTGCCGTGATCAAATGGTCGGCCCCTGGCAGGTCCCCGTCGCCGACTGCGCCGTCACTGCCACCACCTTCGACGTCAACACCGGCGAAGCCATGGCCATGGGTGAACGCACGCCCGTCGCGGTCAACGCCGCCGCCGCCTCTGCCCGCCTCGCGGTCGGTGAAGCCCTCACCAATCTCGCCGCCGCTCAGATCGGCCCTATCGGCAAGGTCAACCTCTCCGCCAATTGGATGGCCGCCCCGGCCGTGCCCGGCGACGCCGCCGACCTCTACGCCGCCGTCCAAGCCGTCGGCATGGAACTCTGCCCCGAGCTCGGCATCACCATCCCGGTCGGCAAGGACTCCATGTCCATGAGCACCGTCTGGTCCGACGGCGACGAGACCAAGCGCATGACCGCCCCCGTCTCGCTCATCGTCTCCGCCTTCGCCCCGGTCACCGACATTCGTAAATCCCTCACTCCGCAGCTCGCGCAGAACGCCGACTCGACCCTCCTCCTCATCGACCTCGGTCGCGGTCAAAACCGCCTCGGCGGCTCCATCCTCGCCCAAGTCGTTTCACAGATGGGCGAAGCCACCCCCGACGTCGATTCCGCCGCCGACCTCAAAGCTTTCTGGAACGTCATCCAGCAACTCGGCGCCGACGGCAAACTGCTCGCCTACCACGACCGCTCCGACGGTGGCCTGCTCGCCACCGCCGTCGAAATGGCCTTCGCCGGCCACGTCGGCGTCGACCTCGACCTTGCACCTCTATGTGGGTCGGGCTTTACGCCCGACATCCCCTTCGCAGCCCTCTTCAACGAAGAACTCGGCGCCGTCATCCAAGTCGCCGACACCGACCTGGCCGCCGTCGAAGCCGCCCTCGCAACCGCCGGCCTGGCCGACTGCACCCACCGTATCGGCAAACTCAATACCGACTACACCTTCCGCGTCACCGCCGGCGACCAGACCCTGCTCGAGGAAAACCTCAGCGACCTGCGCGCCATCTGGTCCGACGTCACCCGTCGCATCGCGGCCCTCCGCGACAACCCCGCCTGCGCCGAGCAAGAATACAAACACAAACTCGACGCCACCGACCCCGGCATCTCGCCGAAAGTGACGTTCTCACTTTCGGAAATCCCAAATCCTAAATCCCAAATCCCAACGGATCAGCGCCCCCCGATGGCGATATTGCGCGAACAGGGCGTGAACGGCGAAGTCGAGATGGCTGCCGCCTTCGACCGCGCTGGTTTCCGCGCCGTCGATGTGCATATGACCGACATCCTCGAAGGTCGCGTCTCGCTCGCCGACTTCCGTGGTCTCGCCGCCTGCGGTGGTTTCTCCTACGGCGACGTGCTGGGCGCCGGCGAAGGCTGGGCCAAGAGCATCCTCTTTAACCCGCGCGCCCGCGCCGAGTTTGAAGCCTTCTTCGCCCGCGAGGACACCTTTGCCCTCGGCGTCTGCAACGGCTGCCAGATGCTCAGCAACCTCAAGTCGATCATCCCCGGCGCCGAGGCCTGGCCGCACTTCGTGCAGAATCAAAGCGAGCGCTACGAAGGCCGCTACGTCTCCCTCAAGATCGAGGAGTCTCCGTCCATCCTGTTTAAAGACATGGCTGGCAGCGTGCTGCCGATCGCCGTCGCCCACGGCGAAGGTTACGCCGAGTTCGCAGACCGCACCGCCGCCGAAGCGTTCAGTGCCAGCGGTCAAGTCGCCGCTCGCTTCTGCGACAACCACCACACGCCGACGGAAAAGTATCCGCTCAACCCCAACGGCAGCCCCCTCGGCATGACCGCGCTCACCACCACCACCGGCCGCGTCACCATCATGATGCCCCACCCCGAGCGTGTCTTCCGCAGCCGCTGCATGAGCTGGTCGCCCAAGGAATGGGGCGAAGATTCCCCGTGGATGAAACTCTTTAGAAACGCCCGCAACTGGGTCGGATAGACGAATACCGACTTTGCGACCCAGTCTGTTCCTATAGGGGCGGCTAACGCGGGCCTGGCTCAAAACCGTCGTTCGTCGCCCCCGAAGCCGGTCGATATGCGCCCGTGCGAGTGGTTCCCTCCCGTTGGTTGTAGAGTTCGATCACGCG
The DNA here is from genome assembly GCF_019679435.2 of Actomonas aquatica. Lineage (NCBI taxonomy): Bacteria > Pseudomonadati > Verrucomicrobiota > Opitutia > Opitutales > Opitutaceae > Actomonas > Actomonas aquatica. The sequence continues at coordinate 5,709,385 of NZ_CP139781.1, read as the reverse complement.
CAACAACTCTGAAAGGCTCAAACGACGGTCGCGATCGACATCGGCGGAATGGTATCTCGCCGGCGCTGCCAAGTCGTCGGCCGAATCATCGGGACCAAAACCATCAACGGATTCAGGCCGCAGCGCATACTTTCCAGTTCGGGTGGTGCCGGTCCGGGAATTATAGAGCTCGATGACACGAAGCAGCTCCGACAGATCGATCCGGTGATTCCCATCGAAATCGGCACTGTGGGGAGCCATGCCGAGTTCAAGAGGATCCGGATCAACAAGGGCCTGAGCTACCTCACCTCCGCTGCTGGCTTCCAGCAGGGCCACCAGCTCCTGCATGCCAAGTTGGTCCGCAGGCACATTAAGCTGATAGGAAAACACGAACGGCGAGGACGGCACCACGCTCCACGTCCATTCCGCGACCGATTCAGCGTTCTCCTCGGGCCGGACGACTGGGTCGGAAATGTCGTCGCCGGCGAAACTCCATCGGTCGGGCAACAATACCAAATAGCTCAACGAATCGAGTTCTCCCGCGTAGGACACCGTATTCGACACCGTGATCGTTTCACCGCGCCGATACCCCTGCGCAGTTTCATGGAGACCGGAGAGGTCGAGGTCCCCGTTGGCCACCACCACGGCCACAGGCGAGCTGGTGGCCGTTCCGAGATGATTGCGTGCCACCACATCATAGACTCCAGCGTCCCGAATCGTAACATTCGACAAGTGCAACATGGCTTCGTTCTCGCCGTCGATCGCCACTCCGTTGCGTCGCCATTGGAGCGTCGATCCTGCGGGGTTGGCCAACTCGACCTCCAAGGTCAGAGATGATCCCGGTTGAACGCTTTGGGCCCCCGTCACGTTTTCGAAGATCGGTGATGACACGACTTCCCGCTGGAGCACCCGCGCCTTGGACCCGAGCAGCGCGACGCTGACACCGTTTCCGGTAGCCAGGAAGCCGGTGGGAAAGGGTCGTTCGAACCATTGCAGTCCGTCGAGAGAACTCCAGCGACCAGCACCTACCGCGGAAAGCTGCCCGCCGCTTAGGATGATCTTAAATCCCTCCCGGAATCCCAACCGTCCATCCGGTCGTTCCGCGATGCGTTCGGTCCAAGCCATGCTATCTTCGGAAACAAACAGGCGACCGGCCGATGTCATTGTGAGGAAAACCCCGTCGGAAAACGCGAGCGAGAGCATGACTTCTCCTTCGAGCAAGGTCGGTTGCAAGGTCGTGATCTCCCAGCCTTGCAGGTCCGTCGATAATCCAATCCGTCCGTCTTCTGAACCGATAACATAACGGTCGTTCCCGAACGCGATGCCCACCACATTCCCGTCCCAGACCGACTGCTGCCGCCACGTCTCTCCGTCGCTCGAAAACGTGAGCGCGGCTTGCGCAGGATTGTAGGCGATAATTCGTCCGCCGAGAGAATGCACCGCCGTCAGAGTCGTGCTCTCGGATGCAATGGGATGCTCCTGCCAGACTCGACCATCCACCGAAGACCATACTGAGGTGCCAGCTACCGCCACGAATCCGTCGGCGCTCCCCGCCATTGCGCTAAACCTTGCGGGACTTTCGATCGTTTCCCACCCCATTCCGTCGCTGGAAATCCGGAGGCTTCGACTCACCTCATACGGCGGAGCATGGTTGAACAGGTCGCCACTCACCACAAATCGGCCATTGCCGAAAGCGATGGCACGACCATTGAAAGTGTATCCCTCTATATCGTAGTCACTTTCAGCCCACGCCTCCACCGGAACGCTGGCGCTCGCGGTTGAACCGAACGCGTTGCTCACCTTCACCCAGTATCGCCGCGTGAATTCGCCTGTAGCGACGAAGAGGCGGCTGGAGCGCTGACCGGGAATCGGAAAACGCTCATCGCCCGCCAGGCCTTCATACCATTGAAACGCCAAGGGGCCTTGCCCCTTCGCGCTTACTTCGAGGTATCCCCCTCCGGTCGACGCGTAATTGCTGACTGGGAACGGTTGCAACGAAATGGACGGAGGGCCTTCCAGCGCAAGGTCTACGGTCGCGCTGTCGACCGTTCCAAAGGTGCCTACGACCCTTACCCAATACGACACCTCCTCGTCCACGGTGACCGACAATGACGATTCGTTCGCACCAGAAAGCGGGGCGGACAAATCGCCGGTTCTACCGCGATACCACTGATACTGCAGGTTTCGACCCAAGGCCTCGACCTGCAAATCGAACGTCGTTCCGGCAGGCAGAAACATCGATTCCGAGATCGCCGAAATTCGAGTGGCAATCCCGTCGTGCGCTCGCGTCCAAGTGGGAGCCACGTGTATTTGACCGTTCGCCGACACCATTTCGCCTGACGAGGGAGCATCTTCGGTCGGCATCCAATCGATCCCGTCATCGGAAACGAGCAGACCCGAATTAGCACTCGCCATAAAAAAGCGGCCACCAAGGAAAACAATGCCCCGAACCCTACCGCTTAGTTCCGGAACTTCCCGCTCCGTCCAGGTGATGCCATCCGGAGAGGTGAGTAGCGGCGATCCACCGGCGACAAACAAGCCGTGCCCATAGGCGATGCCATCGAGACGACCTCCGTCCAAATCATCTACCAGTTGCCATGAGCCAACGTCGGATGTCGTCCAAATTCCCTGACCAACCGCCACATAGACTCCGTCCGCGTGCGCGAGCTCGGTAGCTCCGGTCGGCAGCGTGAACAGATTATCTTCGTCGGCCCCCAAGTATTTGCCCGCCGGATCGCCGGGCATCGCATGCAGATACTGCCACCGATCGTCCACGGATGATTTCATCCACAACGACCGACCGGAGGAGTCATGACTAACCGCAAAGGACCCGCCGGAGTAGACCAGACCGAACCCCTCATTCGAAATATCTGAAGCATGGGGCCGCCAAAAGCGGTCATCGTTCGCCTCATAGGTCTCGCTGATGCCAAATCCCAAAAAGCGCCCACCTCCATACGCACTTTGAGAGATCAAGACTTGCTGTCCGCTTAACAGTCTCCAGCTGCGCCCATCGTTCGATACCGACCTCAGACCATCCGAGCCAAACGCAATGATGCGGTCTCCGTAATGAACCAAATGGCTGGCTGTTGATGCGAAAGGACCGTCGACCAGATCCCACGCTTCGCCGTCTTCGGACACCAGAACACCGCTGCCGCAACTGATGAGGATTTGACCGTTCAAACTCGACATTCCACCCACTCCTCCTGCCACAAAACGACCAATGTCGCTCGAAACCCAATTTAGCCCGTCAGTGGACACGAGAACCCGGTAACCACGCTCGCTCAGCGCCACCAAGCGGCCATCCAAATACTCGATTCGATCAAGTTTGGTGTGAGCATTCCCCACCTCCTCCGGCATCGCATCCTGTCCCACACGTGACCACGTCACGCCATCCGGGGAAGTGAACAAGGCTCCGATTTCCGCCCGCGTCGGATCGCCGGCGACACTGGCGTGACCGACCGCATAAAACCCTGAAAAGGCATACTCGACGTCGGTCAACACGACTCCCTCCGGAAGGGTTGAGGTCGTCCAAGCAACTCCGTCCAGAGACGACTCTATGGTTCGGCCCCTTGCCGCAACCACCCGGTCCGCCCCCACCGCCAGCGCGTTAGCCCCGTGATACTGCCACGATTCGGCGGGGAGGTTGACATGGGTCCAAGTGGCCAAGTCGTCCGAAACGAAGAACCCACGATCTCCGACGGCGACGTAGCTCTCGTTGAACTTGATGATATCCTTCAGGTAGGAATTGAAGATGTTCGCGCGCGGTTGCCACCGCACCCCGTCTTCGGATGAAAAAACCGACTCGCCTAGCACCCCCAGCAAGGTTCCCGCGTCCTCCCGCACGCCGGTCAAGTTTGGTGCCCGATTACTTTGCACCCACGGCACAAATTGAAACGCGCCACTGTCAAACGCCCCTACCTCATTGCTGGCTCGCAGCCAGTAACGGCCCATTTCCTCACCGGCTACCAGCGACAGAGATGCCCGTGTTTCGCCCTGCAGTGGAACGGACAAATCACCTGGATCTCCCGCATACCATTGCACCGTAGGCAGCGGCTCCCCCACCAAACTGGCCGTCATCACGACCCGGTTGCCAGCCACCACCTCGCGCATCGGGCCGGGGTCACCCACCTCCGGAGGAACCAGCACATCTACAGCATACGTCCAGCTGTTTGCTCGGTCACGGTCATTGGCTACCTGCACCCAGAACCGGGAGTTCGCTTCGACGCTATCCAAGGTGAGGCTCGCACCGTTCGCACCTTCAATGGGGTCACTAAAATCACCGCTCGATCCGCGATACCATTGATACACCAAACCGGCTCCCGTGGCTTCCATCGATAGAGTAACCGAGCCACCTGAGCCTATCTGCGCCAGCGAGGGCACTGGCAGCACAAGCTTCCTGCCGGTCCCATCCGACTCCGAAGTATAAACGGCCCCCGTCGAAATGGCCAAGAACTGCCCGTTCCCATACGCAAAGTGACAACCGTTTTCCGCCTCCGGGCCGAAGGCGCGCGGCTGAACCGTCCAGTTCAGCCCATCTTGCGACAACAGTAGGTCGCGTCCACGACTCGCCAGGAACCACCCGTTCTCGAAATGAACATCCCGAAACCACGTTGCATCATAGCCGCCCTCCGGAGCAACGGGCCAGCTGATGGGCGTCCAGCCCGCGCCGTCGACTGAGGTCCAACCGTTGTTGCCGTTGCTCTGGTCACCCACCGCGATGAAGCGCCCGGCGCCAAACGCGACGGCGTGCAAAGTCTTGTCCGTCGGTGCCTGCACAAACGTCCAGTCGGTGCCATCGACCGACCAACGCACCGCCCCGCGGGAACCGACTGCCACGAATCTCTCATTGCCATAAGCGACGGATCGCAAGGTCTCGATCCCCTCCAAACGTTGGGCGGTCCACGTGATGCCATCGACCGACTCCGCCAGCGTCCCATAACCGACGCCTACCCATTTTCCGTTTCCATGGACGACATCGAAAAGTGTGGCCTCATCCGGTAATGACCCCGCTTGCCAAGTGATTCCATCGTCCGACCAGTAGACCGCATCTCGACCCCCATCACCGAGCACGAATCGTCCGCCTCCCCAAACAGGCCGGGCAATCGGTTCCGCCGAAGACAATCCTACGGTCCATACCAGTCCAGTGTATCGCGCCTCTTCCCCATCGGTGCTCTCCGGCAGAAAAGCGCGCGCGCCTTCTGTCATTACGATCCCGTTTCTAACCACCCTCCGAACGCCGCGGATCTGCTGCCATTCCCCAGCTGGGGTAAGACAAGCAAGTCCTCCCTGCGCCACCGCCAAAAGCACGCTGTCGTTGCTGACCATACCACTGACCGAAAGTTGGAAAGGGATGTTGATCATCTCCCAGTTCAGGCCATCGATCGAGACGGCAAAGGTGGTGAAATCCTTTGAGAACCCCCAGCCGGTCGAGGGGTCATTTTCGAACCGCTGCGCCCCCTCGAACCCCGCGTAAAACCGACCGCGATGAAACGCCAACGCGTTGCTCAACGGCCCGTCGGAGGGCACCCAGTCCCGGCCATTGGATGACGTGAAAACGGGACCGACTCCGCCCGCCACAAAGAGTCCATTTCCGTAGGTGACTGAACGGAGGCTGGTGTATCCGTTGCCGCCATAGGCTTCAATGGTGTCCTCGAGGCGTTCCCAAACCAAGCCATCACTAGAGAACAGTATATCGGCTTTGGATATTCCCTTGCTGCCCACCGCGACGTAACGCCCCGCGGCATGGATCAACTGCCTCAACGACAACGGTTCTTCCACCGTCAAAATCGATCGTTCAGTCCAATTACTCCCATCGACAGACTCCAACACCAACCCATCTTGCATCATCGCGAGAAACCGGCCGTCACCAAAAACAAGCCCGACTAAACGCCGGTAACTGCCTTCGTCAGGCTCGCGAACGGTCGTCCAGTTCCGGCCGTCTTCAGAACGCAGAATCAGTCCCTCGTTTCCTGCCAAGATGGCGACATCATTGCCCCACGCCATCCCCTGCAGCGCACCGGCGGTGCCGGTCTCGACCCGGTTCCAGGACAATCCGTCGACGGATTGCGACAGAGCTCCGCTTGATCCCAACGCCCAAAACATCCCGTCCGGTCCAGTCACCACTTTCGGCGTATCCCCTGGCAAAACAGGATCGACCCGGCTCCACCCTTGCGGCTCAGCGACCGCGCGCAGAGGCCCAAACGCCACGATAAGGAAGAGAACCATGCCTGCGAACGGTCTCCACGCCAGGGAGCGATTCCGTTGCTCGGAGCAATGCAGCCATTGCTGCGACAGGAAAGCGTGAGGCGCAAGCGACCGGCAACGACTGGAGGGACTTATCATCAGGAAGTGGGGGTTACTCCGGATACCGCGGCCAGTCGGACCAGAAAGGTGGACTGTAAATTTCCCCGCGAGCAACGCCAGTCTATCGTGGAAGTATTCCCATATCATCGGTCGTTATAGCAGTCATGACCGCGCCGCATCAGCATCTCGCCGCCCTTACCCTTGTCGTGCCGGACTACGACGAGGCGATCCGCTACTACACCGGCCAATTAGGCTTCGAGTTGGTCGAAGACACCGACCTCGGCGACGGCAAACGCTGGGTGCTCGTCGCACCGCCCGGCTCCGGCCCGACCGGTTGCCGCCTGCTCCTCGCCCGCGCAGCGAACGCTCCCCAGCGCGCCGCGATCGGTCATCAGACCGGCGGTCGTGTCTTTCTCTTTTTGCATACCGACGATTTCGACCGCGACCACGCCGCGTTCACCGCCCGCGGCGTCCGCTTTCTCGAAGCCCCTCGCGACGAGCCCTACGGGAAAGTCGCCGTCTTCAGCGACCCGTTCGGAAACCACTGGGACCTCCTGCAACCCGCGACTCAAGGCGCGCTGAAGTAAGTCGCCCCATCTCCCTCCCCCTCCGGGCGCTCCCACATGATTTTTCATCCGCTTATGCGGCGCTGCGGATTCGCTGATACCGTGCGCGCGCTCGCTGCGCGGGCCTGACAGTCCGGCCCGCACGGGACTAGGCTGCGATTTACCCCGCCACTGTGCGGGGTTTTTCGCCATGAGTCCCACCGATGTTCCCGATGTCACCTGCCGCTCCGTGATGGACGCCTCGCCCGCCGTCCTGCAGGCCGACACGTCGTTTCGCGATTCGATCGCCGCCCTCTTGCAACATCGGCTGTTGGCCATGCCCGTCGTCGACGCCGCGGGCCACTACCTCGGGGTGTTTCGCAAAAACCGCGTCATCGCCGGCGTGCTCCCCCAGGTCGCGGTCTACGACGACCACTTTCATCAAATCACTCGCATGGTCGACGCCGGTTTGCTCCGCGACGACCTGCGCCAGGTGCAGGAACGGTTTGCGACCCTCGCCGACCTCCCTGTCGCCCAATTCGCTTGCTTGGATACTCCCGTGCTGCGGCCCGATCAACCCCTGGTGACCGCTCTCCACTATCTCTACCGCGGACGGAATTTCCTGCCCGTGGTGGACCCGACCGACCATCGGCTCTGTGGCATCATCTCCACCTGGGACGTCCTGGAATCGGTTTTGGGTCGCGCCTGATTATCCATGCTTCCAGCACACATCGCCCTCTTGGGCGGACTCAACCCCGCCTGGGTGGCGGTCGGCATCCTGTTGGTGACCTATGCGGTCATCATGTCCGAAAAGATCAACCGTGCCGTGGTCGCGCTCATCGGCGCCATCGTCATGATCGGCAGCGGCATCCTGTCGCAGGAAGAGGCCATCGCCGGCATCGATTTTAATACGGTCGGCCTGCTCGCCGGCATGATGATCATCGTCGCGGTGGCCCGTCGCAGTGGCGTCTTCGAATACCTCGCCATCTGGACCGCCCAAGTCGCCCGCGGCCATCCCGCCGGCATCCTCGTCCTGCTCAGTCTGATCACCGCCGTGCTGTCCTCGCTCTTGGACAACGTCACCACCGTGCTGCTCATCGTGCCGGTCTCGCTGGTCATCTGCTCTCAGCTCAAGGTCCCGCCCTACCCCTTCCTGCTCTCGCAGGTCCTCGCCTCCAACATCGGCGGCACCGCCACCATGATCGGTGACCCGCCCAACATCATCATCAGCGCTCAGGTCGGGCTCAGCTTCAACGCCTTCGTGACCAACCTCGCGCCGGTCATTGTCGTCATCCTCGCCTGCCACACCCTCGCCATGCACCTGTTCTGGGGTCGCCACCTGCGCAGCACCGCCGAGGCCCGCGCACACATCATGGCCATGGACGCCCGCCGTGCCATCACCGACCGCGCCCTGCTCATCAAGTCGCTGTCAGTCCTCGCCCTCGTCCTGGTCTCGTTCTCCTTCGCCCATCAGATCGGCATGGAATCCGGCGCCATCGGCCTCGGCGGCGCCGCCCTGCTCCTGCTCCTCGACAACCTCGGCCGCTCCGCCGAGAAGCAAACCGAACACGTCACCGAAGTGTTCAACGAGGTCGAGTGGATCACCCTCTTCTTCTTCATGGGCCTCTTTGTCGTCGTCAAAGGCGTCGAACACACCGGGGTGCTCGATATGCTCGCCCAGAAACTCGTCGCCGCCACCGGCGGCCAACTCGAACCCACCGGCCTCGGCATCCTCTGGTCCTCCGCCCTGCTCTCCAGCGCGTTGGACAACATTCCCTTCGTCGCGACCATGATCCCCATGATCAAAGCCATGGGCCCGGCCTTCGGCGGCGCCGAGGGACTCGATCCACTCTGGTGGGCACTCTCCCTGGGCGCCTGTCTCGGCGGCAACGGCACCCTCGTCGGTGCCAGCGCCAACCTCACCGTCGCCGGCATCGCCGAGCGCAACGGCGTGTCCTTCCGCTTCCTCACCTACACCAAACACGCCCTGCCTATGATGCTCGTCCAGATCGCCATCTGCCACGGCTACTGGTTGTGGCGCTACTGTTAGGTCGGCGCCAAAGTCGGCTCGACCGCCGGTCGCGTCAGGGTTGACTGGATACACCCCTCCGGCGCTCGCCGGTTCCAACCACCCCAGCCGATGAAAACCCTCCCCCGCCTGCTCTCATTCGTCGCGGCCGTGCTCCTCGCCGGCAGCATCGCCGTCCACGCCGACGACCACGCCGCGTCCCGATCCGCCGCCGCTCCACAAAAACTCACCTTCGTCCTCGTCCACGGCGCCACCGCCGGTGGTTACGAATGGAAGAAAACCGGCCGCCACCTCGAGGAAGCCGGTCACACCGTCTATCGCGTCACCCTCACCGCCCTCGGCGAACGTTCCCACCTCAGCGCCGAAAACGTGAACCTCACCACCCACATCAACGACGTGGTGAACACCATCCTCTTCGAAGACCTCCACGACGTCGTGCTCACCGGCCACTCCTACGGCGGCATGGTCATCACCGGCGTGATGGACCGCATCCCCGAGCGCATCCGCCACGTGTTTTATTTCGACGCCGTCGTGCCCGACGACGGCAAGTCGATGTTCGACATGTTCGGCAACGCCGAGCAGCCCGACCGCGTGGTGAAGAACGGCCGCTGGATCCCGCCGTGGCTCAATGAAAACCCGACCACCTACCCGCACAACGTCGGCCACCCCATCGGCACGCTCACCGAACCCGTTTCCTACAAAGACCCCGCCGCCCTCGCCCTCAACGTCACCTACGTGCCCTTCGTGCAGGACCCGGCCACCGCCGACGAAAACTCCGGCATGCTCCCCGGTTGGAAACGCGCCAAAGCCCGCGGCTGGACCATCCGCCCCTACCGCGGCAGTCACGTCGCCATGCTCGAAACGCCCGCCGGCCTCGCCGAACTCATCCTCGCCGCCGTCGACGATCGCAACACGACCGTCGACTGACTCCGCGCGCCTCAGGCGTCCGCCTTGGCGGCGCGCCCCGGCCGGGCCTTCGCGAGCACTTCGATAAACACCGTCTCGGCACCGTCCTGCTCGCCCAGCCGATCGATCGCCGCGGGCACGTCGCCGAGCGGCAGCGGTTCCGCTGTCGCTTCGGTCACGCCGAGGCGGCAGTTGAACTCCCAGCGGTCGTGGCCCTCCGGCAACTCCTTCCGGCGCTCCCGCTTCACGTATTTGTTCACCTCGTGGCGAATCTTGTCGCGCACGCGGGCAGCCGCCAGGCGGGGGTCGGTGAGTTTGAACGTCTTCTTCATGGATGCGCAGCGTTACAGCGGCGCTTCCGTTTTCAATGGCAATAGCTCGGACAATTCCGCCGCGACCATCGTCGCCACGTCGGCGGCCTCGCACTGCCCCCGCTGGTCGAGCGTGAAGGCGAGTTCGATCAACTCGAGCCGCAAGCGCGCCAGTTCGGTCGCGATTTCAGGCTTTGTTTCGCAGGGCGACATAATAATCGAGAACACTGTCTTCCGCACCGGGCTTAAAACGTTCATCGTAGAGCTCCAGCTCCGCCTCCATCGCGGGTTCATACTCCGAGCGCGGAAACCACGCCCCCCACACGTAGCTCAGCGTCTCAGGAAAGGTCTCGATCGGACCGCGGTGCGTGAAGCGCGCATAACGCCGCGCCGGCACGTCCCACCGCACCATGCCTTCGGGCAGGTCGCCGTGCGCCTCCGGATCGATCTGCACGCCGGCCAGATACTCGAGTTCGTCCTCCCGCGTGCGATCCGTCGGCGGCAGACAACGACACACGCCCCACGCCTGATTCGGCTCACGAACGACGTAGGCTCGGTGGATTTCGCCGCATCGTTGCTGAAACGACCGCCACAACGGCGGAATGACGTCCATGTTCGTCGCGTCCGGCGACATGGCCGCGATGAACCGGTCGGAGAGGCCCACCAGCGTAAGCGCCGGCAGGTCGAGAAGCGTGGGTTCGAAGCTCATATTGGTGGGCAAAAGCTGCAGATGCTCCGCCGCCACCGGCAGACGCATCCACGAGAGGTTGGGTTGAGGGTGATCGCGAAAGCCACTCGGCGTGTGCCCCGACTCGCGTCGGAAGGCCCGCGTGAAGGCTTCGTGTGACTCAAACCCCACCGCCAACGCGACCTCGAGCAACCGTTGCTCGGGCTCGTGACGCAGCATCCGCGCGGCTTCCGTCAAACGCCGCCGCCGCACATAACTCGCCACCGGTTCGTCCACCAGGGCCAGAAACACCCGTTGGAAATGCCACGTCGAGTAACCCGCCCGACGGGCGAGCTCCGCCATCGCCAGCGGACGATCCAGATGGGCCTCGATCGCGGCGAGCGCGCGGCGAATTTGGTCGAGAGCCGGAGTGGTTTGAATCACGGCGTCACCCTAACATGTTCGCTCAGCCCGTGACTTGATCATCCGTGCGGTTTTGGCGGACCGGCTCAGACTTTTACGATCGTCTTGAAGCCACCATAACTCATGCGCTTCGGATCAAAGGGCGACGACTCCGGATTGCACATGGCCGCAATGCGCGGGTCGGCCATGACTTTTTTGTTCACCGCGTTCCGCTGCGCCTTCGACTTATAGGTGATCCACGCAAACACGACCACCTCACCGTCCTGCCGCTTCGTGAGTTTGGTGAACGTCTTTCCGAAATCCACTTCGAGATCATCACTCACGTTTTCGCGGTAATCGAGCGCGCCATATTCCATCCAGACCTTGGCTGCTTGCTTCGACATTTTTGTATAGTCCGCGATGCGGTTGGCGGGCACCACGACGACAAATCCATCTACGTATTCAGGCATTGGTTACGTTGTTGAGGTTCAGGTTAGGGTTGAGAGAAAAATTCCAACCGAGGCGACGGCTCACCCGCGTAAGGCCGCATCAAGTTGGGCCAGGCCTTTTTCGTAGGAGTCGCCCATCATTTTATCCATGTTGCAGAACACGCCCATGATCCGTCCGGGCGTGCTGTTCGGCCCTTCCGAGGTCCAGGTGACCAGCGTTCCGCCGGTCGTCGCCGCCAGCTCAAAGGTGACCATCATGGTCGCCGCAAACGGCTTCAGGAACACCAGCTCCAGCTTCACGCGCTCACTCGGCATGCTCTCCACCACCTCCATCGACCCTGCACCGACCTTGGCGTTGCCATTCCAGGCATAGACCGCGCCCACCCCGGACGGCGGTCCGCTGAAAGTGCGCTGCATGTTTGGGTCCAAGCCTTCCCACGGCGACCACTTCTGCCACTCCGGCAGGGAGTTGATCAGGGCGAAGGTCTGCTCCGGCGTGCCGCCCACCGTCGCGGATCGCGTGCACCGAATCCATTGCGGTTGCCGCCAGACCAACACCACAAACACGACCACCAACACCACGGCGATCACCAACAGGATCATTGTATTACTCATGGGGAAAAACAGTCACGGGCCTCAGTTCAGGGCCCCTTTCGCGACCCACAGCGGGCGGTAAGCCGCACGGTGGCGCCAGGCGAGAAATAGCAACATCGCCACAAACACCAACGCGTTGGGCAGACCCGTGCGCTCCAGCGCCACGTGGAAGGCCACCGAGTTCACGAAGAACGGCGCCAGCACCACCAGCGCGAGCGGCACAAAACGATTGGCCAGCAACAGGAGACCCGGCAGGAACAGGGTGACACCGATGAGCGGCATCATGTAGCCGGTCTCCATCAACGCCATCGAGAAGGCCATCGCCTTCTCCGGCAGCACCAGATCCGGCGGCGGCTGGATGAAGTTGAACCAACCGTTGAGACCAAAAATCGTGCAACCGATTCCGAGCAAAACGCGCACGATGTGGGTGAGCACGCGGAGCCACTTGGGCGCAGGAGGAGTATCCGTCATAATATTTTGAATACGTTTGGATTAACCAGGAAAACTCAGGCGCGCCCCGCTTCGTCGCGGCTCACTTCGAGCAATTGATCCGCCACCGCGCCCCAACCCGCACGAAAGCCCATGGTCGCGTGACGCGCCGTCGCCTCATCCGTCCAGTGCCGGGAGCTGGCGCGATACGACGTGCCGCCCTCGCCCAACGGCGAGAGTTCAAAGACTCCGATCATGAACGTTTCGCTCGCGGGCTGCCACCCCGGCTTGATCGAGTCGGTAAAGACAAGGCGTTCGTTTTCCGTCACCTCCAGAATCGTGCCCATCAGGTCGACCTCCTCACCACCGGGTCCACGCATCACGGTGCGGCAACGACCGCCAGCCCGCAGATCCCAGTCCACCACCGGCGTGGTCCAGGGCCGGGGGCACCACCACTCCGCCGTGCGTTGCGTGAGCGCGCGCCACACCGCTTGCGGCGCCACCGGAAACTCTCGCAGCACCACCAGCTCCCGCCAACAGGCCGCGTCCGCCGGCGTGTCCCGCAACAACGCTTCCAGACGCGCGAGGTTCTCCTGATTTTTGTCGCCCACAAATGACCGGATAGCCGCGCAGGTTTTGGCATCCTCAAAGATCATGTGCCACTCCAGCCGGGTGCCGTCGCCGTCATCGCTAAAATGCACCACCACGGTGAACTGCGGATTGGTCACATGGTCGAAGACCAGGCACTCCCCCTCCACCACGTGGGCAAACTCGCTGTGGTTCTCGAAGTCCGTGCCGTCGGGACCGTGCATGGTGAAACGCCACTCGCCCCCCGGCCGCACATCGTAATTGTAAAACGTGTTGGTAAACCCCGCCGGCCCCCACCACTGGGCGTGCAGATCGGGATGCGTCCAGGCCGCAAACACCCGGGCACGCGGATACGGCAGGGAGTGAACCGTCAGGATTTCGTGATCGGGCGAGGCGGCTTGCGGCACGCGGTAGTTTGGATCAGGGGCAAGGCTCATGGCGGGGAACGGGTGGGCGGCAAAACACCGCGGTGTTGCAACTTCAACGGCGGGGCACCGTGAATCCGGACACCTTTGGACATATTTTTCGCAAAATGTCCGCTCCGCTTTCCTCCGCCCGTTGTGATGCAGTAGACCCACCGAGCCCTCCTCCTCCCCATCGCCCCCTCACCTCATGTCCCATCCCCACCTCCTCCTCTTCCGCAACACTGGTCCTGAAACCCACGCCCACCTGAGTGCCGACGAACGCCAGGATCTGATCGAACGCTGGAACGCCTGGTTCGTCGGTCTGCGCGACGCCGGCAAAGCCCTCGACGGCCGTCCCCTCGAGCTCAGCGGTCGCCTCGTATCCGGCCCCGGCGGCAAACGCGTCACCGACGGTCCTTTCGCCGAAAGCAACGAAGCCGTCGGTGGCTACGTGCTGCTCAACGTCGCCGACCTGGACGAAGCCACCGCCATCGCCCAACAGCATCCCGGACTCGAACACGGTCTCATCATCGAGGTGCGCCCGATGCCCCCGACTTGCCACCTCGGCGTGGTCACCGGCCCTGCATGACCGCCGCTCCGCGACGGAAATCCTAAATTCTAAATCCTAAATCCCAAAACCTGAGTTCGGTGCCGCCGCCCCTTCGCCATACCGCGCCCGTCGCCGAGGACACCGCGCAACCCGGTGCCTTGGTGGAGCATTTTTTCCGCGAGGAATCCGGCAGACTCCACGGCGCCCTGCTCCGCCGTTTCGGCGTCCATCACCTCACCCTCGTCGAAGATGCCGTGCAGGAGGCCATGCTGCGCGCCCTCCGCCACTGGTCGATGGGCGGCGTGCCGCCCAATCCGTCCGCGTGGATTAGCCGCGTCGCTATCAATCACGTGTTGGACGCCTTGCGCCGCGACCACACCTCCGCCGCGAAACAAGACGCGCTCACCTTCACGGAAACCGAGCGCGCCGCCGACCTCGCAGCCCCCGATCCGGATAACGTCATCGCCGACGACACCCTGCGCCTGCTCTTCACCTGTTGCCACCCCACCCTGCCGCTCGACGCCCAGGCCGCGCTCGCCCTCAAAACCCTGTGCGGATTTAACCTCACGGAGATCGCCCGCGCCTTCCTCGCCAGCGAAGCCGCCATCGAAAAGCAGCTCACCCGCACCAAGCAGCGCCTGCGCGACTCCCAAGCCGAGTTCGCCCTGCCCGCCGAGCGCGAACTCGACGCCCGCCTCGATGGCGTGTTGGCCACCCTCTACCTACTTTTCAACGAGGGTTACAAAGCCTCCCTCGGCGACGAGTTGCTCCGGGAAGACCTGTGCGCCGAGGCCATTCGCCTCACCCGCATGCTGCTCGCTCACCCCATCGGCGACCGTCCCGCGGCCCATGCCCTGCTCGCCCTCATGCTGCTGCACAGCGCGCGCTTTCCGGCCCGCCTCGGCGCCGACGGCACGCTTCTCCGCCTCGGTGATCAGGACCGCAGCACGTGGGACCAAGCTGCCATCGATGCCGGCCTGCAACACCTCGCCCGCGCCGCCGCCGGGAACCAACTCACCGAATACCATCTGCACGCCGGCATCGCCGCCAGCCACTGCATCGCCACCGATTCCGCCGGGACCGACTGGGCCCGCATCCTCGCGCACTACGACGCCTTGCTGGAGCTCAAACCCTCGCCGGTCGTTGCCCTCAACCGCGCCGTGGCCGTCGCCAATTGCCACGGACCGCAGGCCGGCCTCGATGCCATCGACGCCATCCCCGACGTCGACCGACTCGCCACCCAGCACCTCCTGCACGCCGTGCGCGGAGAACTGCACGCCCGCCTCGGTCAGCACGCCGCCGCCACCACGAGTTTCCGCCGCGCCCTGGCCCTCGCCCGCGTCGCTCCGGAACAACTCCACCTTTCCCGGGAAATAGAACGCCTCGAAGCGTGCTCCGACTGAGGTCCGTCCGCCGCCCATGCCCGCCCGCGCCACCCCATCCTCCGAACCCAACGACCCGGCCGCCGTCAGCGCGTTTCTGGCGAGTTGCCCGCATCCGCTTCTGCCCGTCGTCCGCGCCGTGCGCACCACCCTACTCACCGCCGTGCCGGTCGCCACCGAGGGCATCAAATGGAATGCCCCGAGTTTCCATTGCGGGGAGTGGTTCGCCACCTTCCACCTGCGCCGCCCCCGAGAGGTGCAACTCGTCCTGCACCGCGGCGCAAAAGTTCGGTCGGCTCCGTCCCAACCCTACGTCGACGATCCCACCGGAATGCTGCAATGGAAGTCCACCGATCGCGCCATCGCCGTCTTTCGCAGCCTGGCCGAGCTCGAGGCACACACGCCCGCCTTCACCGCCATCCTGCAGGCCTGGGCCGCCCGCCTGCGCGACGAGGTTGGGCCAACCAGCCATTGACCTCAGCGCTGCCAACTCGTCGCAGTGGGAAAAACCACCCTGCCTTTAAACCCGCGGCGCGCTCTCAACGCACCGCGGGGTCGCACTTCAGACGACACTCACACCGTCTGCGGAGCCTGCACCAGCCCCAGTCCCACATCTGCCGGCTCGTAACCCGATGCGAGCGGCGAAAGCACTGCCGAAGCCAACAGCCGTGCTTCCAGGTTTTGCGGCGTGAGTTGATTACGGGCCTGCAGCCACTGCGCCCACAACAGCGCCACGCCGGCCACGTGCGGCGTCGCCATGCTGGTTCCGGCCCACGAAACCAATCCGGGGGTGCCGGCTGCCGCCGATTCGACCGCCACACCGGGGGCCGCGAAATTGGGCCCGGAGTTCGAGAAGTCCGCCGCCTGCAAACCGTGCTGCCCCTGACCGAGCGCGCCGACGGAAAGGATGCCTTCCGAGACCGCCGGCGGCGCGACCGAGATATTCCACGTCGGATTCTGGAAGCGTTGGTTTTCGTTGCCCGCCGCCGCCACGATCAGACAAGTCTGGCCAAAGAACGCTTGGTTTTTCAGGAAGCCCGCGAGCTTCTCATAAATCAGAATGGTCTTCCGGTAGCCTTCGAGCGCGAAGGAGGTCGCCAGATTCACGGGCAGGCCCTGTTGCTGGAGGTAGTCCACGTAGCCGGGGAAATCGATTCCGAGCGACATGGAGATCACGCTGGCACCGTTGCGGGCTGCCCACAGGATGCCGTCGATCGACCACGCGGTGTCGCCGCCCTGCGCCCCGAGAACCTTGCCTGCGAGCAAACGGGTGGTGCCCGTAGCCACCCCGATCCGTTTGCCCCCGACCGCCCGGCCGAGAACAGTGCCCGCGCAGTGCGTGCCATGGCCGTGGCTGTCGCCGTTCCCCTGTCCGGTGAAGTCCTCCTCCACGATATTTACGCCGACAAACGCGGGATGCGCCCGATCGATACCGGTGTCCAGCACCGCCGCCGTGAGTCCGGCACCGTCACAGGGCGAACTCAAGGCATTCACCGCTTCGACCCCCCAGGTGTGCGTAGCCGCCGACGGCAAGGTGCTCGCTGGCAGGTTTTGCAATGGAGCAATCAACCGCGTGGGCATGACCGGGGCCAACCCCACCACGTCGTTCATTCGGCGGACATTCTCCGCCCGACTCACGTCAAACTCGTCGAGTTCCAACTTAGGCTCGCGCTCAAACGGAGCATCGTCGTCGCGGTCGCCACCGGCACGGCCACCAGGGGTGCCGAATGCGCCGAAAAGTGGCACATGGCCGATATCGGCGAGATTGGGGTTCATCCCCGCCAGATGGGGAAAGTTACTCGAAAGCGGATCGCTGCGCAGAATCAGATATTTGGTTTTCATGGGTTCTTCCAGTTCAGTGAGGTGGGACGGGCGGAGCCGCCGCCCGGGAGCTTCCGTAGCCTAGCGCGGCGCCGCCCGCCGAACGCGGGAAGTCGCGACCAAGAACCGGGATCATTTCCCGCGCACTCGACGAATCCGCCCCTCCCTTCGTCGCCGCCAACGATTTGACAATCGCACCGCCTCGACCGTCTCCCTTTTCGCACCCTCCATGTCCGCGCCCGAACCCACGCCTGTTCCTCCTTCGCCCGAATCCGACGACCAACCCGTCTCGGTCGGTCGCGCCATTGTGGATGCATTGCGCGGCGTGGCGCATGACTACACCACGCTGCCGCTCAAACGCGCCGTGCTCTTCCTCGCCGTGCCCATGGTGATGGAGATGATCATGGAATCGCTCTTCGCGTTGGCCGACGTGTTCTGGGTGTCCCGTCTCGGCCGCGAGGCCATCGCCGTGGTCGGCCTCACCGAGTCGGTCATGTCGCTCATCTACGCGGTCGCCATCGGCATTTGCTTCGCCGCCGGCGCCATCGTTTCCCGGCGTATCGGTGAAAAGGATACGGCGCGCGCCGCCCAGGCCGCCGGCCAGATCATTCTGCTCGGCGTGGGACTCTCCGCCCTGCTCGGCGTCATCATGGGCCTCAACGCCGGTCGCCTGCTCGCCTTCATGGGCGCGACGCCCGAGGTCGTGGAACTGGGCCGGCCCTTCGCCACCGTCATGTATGGCGGCAACGCGACCGTCTTCCTCATCTTTCTCATCAACGCCATCTTTCGCGGCGCGGGCGATCCGGCGCTGGCCATGCGCACGCTCATCCTGGCCAACGGTCTCAACCTCATCCTCGACCCGTGCTTCATCTTCGGCTGGGGACCCTTCCCCGAACTCGGCCTCACCGGCGCCGCCGTCGCCACCAACCTCGGCCGCGGCATCGGCATCGTTTACCAGGTCTGGCATCTGACCCGCGGACAGGGCCGCATCACACTGCACTGGTCCGACCTGCGCCCGCGCGCCGAGGCCGCCACCATCCTACGCACCTCCGGCAACGGCATCGCCCAGCTCCTCATCAGCACCACCAGCTGGGTCGGCTTGTTCAAAATCCTCGCCGTCTTTGGCAGCGCCGCCCTCGCCGGCTACACCATCGCCATCCGCCTGATCATGTTCGCGCTCATGCCCGCATGGGGACTGTCCAACGCCGGCGCCACCCTCGTCGGCCAAAACCTCGGCGCCCGCCAACCCGATCGCGCCGAGCGCGCCGTGCGCATCGCCACCCGCTACAACGTGATTTTCCTCAGCCTCGTCGGCGTCGTTTTCATCGCACTCAGCCCCATCATCATCGGCGCTTTCACCACCGACCCGGCCGTCTTCGCCGAGGGCGTGCGCTCCCTCTGGATCGTGAGCCTCGCCTTCCCGCTTTACGCCGCCGGCATGTGCCTTGAAGGCACCTTTAACGGCGCCGGCGACACCTGGACACCCACCCGCCTCAACTTCTTCACCATGTGGCTCGGGCAGGTGCCACTGGCGTGGCTGCTCTCTAGTCCGCTCGGGCTCGGTCCCACTGGCGTTTACATCGCCGTGCCGATCGCGTTCAGCGCACTGACGATCTGGAGCTGGTTCCTCTTCCGCGCCGGCCACTGGAAGGCTCACGTCGTCTAGAAGCGGCAAACTCGCTTGTTGAGGTGGATCCCCTCGCCTCTCGCGCCCCACGCGGCGCATCCAGGCACTATTTGGGGTCTTTACAGTAGGGTCTTCTACCTACTATATGTCGCCACGTCTCCAGCCCGCCCTGCCCCGTGTCGACCACTTCCCCGTTTCCGCCGCTGCCGTCCTGTCCCCTCTCCGACCACGCCTTGGCGGTGGGCGAAACCCACCTGAAGACCTTTCTCGCCGAGCAACTGGCCGACTACGGCGCCGAGATGGAAATCGCCCCCGGTTGCTGGGCGCTCATGGCTTTTGAGCGCCACGACAGCGACGCCGACCTGCTCGCGCGCGCGGTGCTCGAAACCGCCTCCTTCCCGTGGACGGCGGGTTGTTCCGACGATGATGCTTGGATCATTTTCTACGTGCGATCGGCCGAGCAGGCCACCGCCCGTCACTGGCTGGATCACTTGCTCCGTTGGCTCGACGGTCGCCCGCCCGAGCCCTCTCCCGCCCACCTCGCCGAACTGCGCAGCCTCTACGATTCGCCGATGCCGCACCGCGTCGCCCGCGGTCTGGTCGTCGCCGCCCAGCAGGGAGAGTTGCCCCCCGCTCTCGCCCGCACCTCTGCCGATGTCCGGGCCTTGCTCGATCGCCTCCACCGTCAGGAACCCACCTTCCTCTCCGCCCTCCTCCTGCTGCTCGAGAATCACCTCATCGACCTGCTCGAACTCTACCGAGTCCTCACCCAGGACGACCTCGACATCATTAACGAGCTCACCTCGGGCAACGTGTCCCAAGACCCCTTTCTGCTCAACCGTCAGACCGCCGCCTCCGGCCTGCGCCGCCACCTGATCGACGCCAAGATCCTCAACCCGCTCGATCAGCGCAAACACACCGAAGCCACCAATCCCTACGCCCAAATCGTCCGCCTCCGCGCCCAAACCGACGGACGTGTGCTGCTGCGCATGGACGGCAACGATCAGCCCACCACCGCCACCAGCCTGCACGAGAGCCTGCTGAAAATTCGCCAGCGCGAAAACCGCGGCATCGACGCCCTCGCCCCCGGTTCACGGGCCCCGTGGGCGGTCGACGATCGCGCTTACCACCTGCGCTTCGTGCGCAACCTCATCGCCGAACACCCCCACCTGCGTCCGGCCGATGTGCTGCACATGGTCGAGCGCGCCCTCCCGACCTCAGGCTGACTGCGCGGCCGGCACTTCGTTGCCAAATTTGACCCGCACGCTGGTCGGCAAGATCGCGCGACGCAGGCGACGGATATCCTGAATCTGGCGTTGGATGAAGGCATACACCTGCGGGTTATCCACCTCGGCCAGGATGCCGGTGCATTCGTCCTCGATCGCCGCGACATACTCCTCACAGCGACGCATCAAGGTCTCTGGATCACTGCCGTCGAAATCGCTCGGACTGGGCTGATACGAACCGTCGCGCGACACGTGCCCACGCTTCAAACCGCGGCGGCGCAGGAAGCTCTCCAGCTCCAGTGCCAGCAACCAAATTTTCGAGGAGATGCGGCGAGCATCATAAGCGAGCCCCTGCGCTTCGGCAGCACGGGTAGCGGCAATCAAGGCATCGACACTGTTGTAACAGCTGCCGATCGCGTGGCGGATTTTTGAGGAGGAAGAGGATAGAGCGACCATGACTTTGGTTAAGTGATCCGCGAAACAGCTTGGCCGGTGCCACTCCCCTCTAGGAAAACCTTATCGCTCTATCTTCCATCATCTTACAAACTGGCCCCCACCTACCTCGCCCACCCCAGCCATGCATCCTGCACGGCCCTCACCCTCACCTCCGTGCACGTTGCACGCTTCGCTCAATTCTTCCGCTGCATCGTGCGCACCGCATCTCGAGCTGCCTCCCCCTCCAGTACAGCCACAGGACTGGCCCCGTCGTTGCGCTCGACCTCTGCCCCGCGCGCCACTCGCTTCGGGATGTGACTGCCGAGGCTGTAGACCGTCTCGTAATGCTCGCTGCGCAACGCTTTGCCTTCCGGCGTAAGATTCGAGCGCACACAGCCCGAGCCCACCACGAACCCCGTCAGCAACATGACCCGCATCGCCCGCACGCTTCGCCTGCGCCCGCGTGCCCGTTGTTTCGATCGCTGCATCAACACGACACTTCACCCGCCCTCGCCTGCCCCGCGAGTCCTCCGCGATCAATCACCGTCCCATCGCGATGAAACGCCCCGATCCCGCGTCCGGTCCTTCTCGCCATCTCGGCCCCGATCAACATGGTCGCTGCGACCCACCACATCATGCGCTTCGACCGTCGCCTCCTCGCCGTTCCCACCGCCCTGCTCGCCCTCGCCTTCGCGAACCAAACCGTCGCCGCCGACCCACCCGAACTCGATCCGCAACTCCGCCAACAGGCCGAGACCCTGATCGCCGCCGCCCTCGAATCCGAGCTCGCCTACAACCTCGTCGAAAGCCTCACCACCGAGGTCGGCCCCCGTCTCGCCGGCAGCGCTGCCGAAGCCCGCGCCCGCGACTGGGCCACCGCCAAACTCACCGACCTCGGCTTCAGCCACGTGCGCGTGGAACCTTTCGAGATCGAGGGTTGGGAACGCCACGCTGAGTCGGCCGCCATCACCGCGCCCTTCCCCCAGGCCCTCACCGTCACCGCCCTCGGCAACTCCGTGCCCACGCCCGCCGAAGGGCTCACCGGAACCGTCGCCCGCTTCGATTCCCTCGACGCCTTGCTCGCCAGTGACGACGCGCCCGAAGCCCTCGCCGGCCGCATTGTCTTCGTCGACGAAACCATGACCCGCACCCAGGACGGTTCCGGCTACGGCAACGCCGTGCGCAAACGCTACCAAGCCGCCACCGCCGGCCAGGCCCGCGGCGCGATCGCTGCGCTCATCCGTTCCGTCGGCACCAGCCACCACCGCTTCGCCCATACCGGCTCCATGGGTTACGGCGACGTCGGCCACAGCATCCCCACCGCCGCCCTCGCCGCGCCCGATGCCGATCAACTCACCCGCGCCCTCCAACGCGGCGACGTTTCCGTGCGCCTCAAACTTCACACCGAAATCCTCGGCCCCATGCCCTCGGGCAACGTGATCGCCGAAATCCCCGGCCGCACCCACCCCGAAGAAATCGTGCTCCTCGGCGCCCACCTCGACAGCTGGGACCTCGCCCCCGGTGCCATCGACGACGGCGCCGGCGTGGCCATCGTCACCGCCGCCGCCCGCCTCCTGCTGGAGCACGATCTCCAACCCCGCCGCACCGTCCGCATCGTGCTCTTCGGCGCCGAGGAAGTCGGCCTGCGCGGTGGCCGCGCTTACGCCGCCGCTCACGCCGCAACCCTGCCGCAACACGTGGCCGCCGCCGAATCCGATTTTGGCGCCGACATCATCTGGCGGCTCGACACCAACCTGCCGCCCGAGCGCACCTACTGGGGCGAACACCTTTACACCCTGCTCAAGCCGCTCGGTGTCGGTCGCGGCACCAACGAGACCACCGGCGGCCCCGACATCGGTCCCCTCGTGCCCGGCGGCGCGACGCCCTTTGCTCTGCGCCAAAACGGCTGGGACTACTTCGATTACCATCACACCCCCAACGACACCCTCGACAAAATCGACCCGGTCAAACTCCGCCAAAACGTCGCCGCCTACGTCGCCTTCGCCTGGCTGATGGCCAACATCGACTGACCGCCCGCCGCCGGGAAATTCCGCCTGCGCGGGAGCCGATCCGCCGCACGCCGGTCTACGAGGGAGTCCATCCTCCCTGACCCATGCTCATTACCCGCAAAATCGGCGCGATTCTTCGCGGCAAAGCCACGCCCTTCCAACTCATCGCCGGCTGCGTGCTCGGCGCCATGCTCGGCTTCCTGCCCGGCTTCGGCACCGCCCCCGGTCTCACCGTCCTGCTGGCGCTCACCTTGGTGTTGCTCAACGCCAATCTCTTTCTTGCCGCCGTCGTCGGCGCACTCGCCAAGCTCCTTTCCCTCGCCCTGCTGCCGCTGAGTTTCCACCTCGGCCGTTTTCTCATCGACGGTCCGCTGGAGGGTCTCTTCCGCGCCATCGTCAACGCCCCGGTGCTCGCCCTCCTCGGCGTTGAAAACTACGCGACCACCGGCGGTCTGCTGCTCGGCTTCCTCCTCGGTGGACTCGCCGGACTCGGCGTCAGTCGCGCTGTCACCAGATTTCGACTACGCATGGCCAACTCGCGGGAAAACTCCGAAAAATACCGTAAGTGGGCCGACCGCGGTTGGGTGCGCTGGAGCGTCTTCCTGCTCGCCGGCGGTGGACTCAAAGATCCCGACTACGCCGCCCTCGCCCAGAAACGCATCGGCAATCCCATTCGCCCACTCGGCGCCGCGCTCGTCATCTTCTCCGTCGTGCTCATCGTCGTCGGCGCCAAGTTCTTCGCTCCCGCCATCGTGACCACTTCGCTGCGCGACGGCCTCGCCCGCGCCAACGGCGCCACCGTCGACATCGAAACGGCCGATCTCGATCTCGCCGCCGGCCGCCTAACCGTCACCGGCCTCGCCATGGCCGATCCCAATCAGCTCGATTCCAACCTGCTCACCGCCGCGCGCGTCGAAGCCGATATCAGCGCCAGCGACCTGCTGCGCAAACGCATCAGCCTCGACCGCCTCGTCCTCCACGAAGCCCGCCTGCAGACACCGCGCCGCGTGCCAGGTCAACGCACCGTGCCCGCCCCCGAAACCGACGAGCCGTGGGTGAAGTTGCCCGACGCCGAATCGATCGACGACTACATCACCAACGCGCAGGTCTGGCGCGAACGCCTCGCCCAAGTCAAAAAGTGGCTCGACCGCATCACCCCCGGCGATCCCGCCGAAGCCCCCACCACCACGGACGACGGCGAGACCTGGTCCGACCGCCTCGAACGCATCGCCGCCGAGCGCGGCTACGCCCGCGTCGACGCCGGCCACCTCGTCGCCGACACGCCTCTCTTCGTCGTGCGTGAACTCGACGCCACCGGCGTGCGCGCCGATTGGCTGCCCAACGGCGAAACCCTATCCATTCAGGGTCACAACCTCGCCACCCAACCGTGGTTGCTCGACACCCCGTCTCGCATCGAAATCACCTCCTCCGGCCAAACCCTCGCCCTCTCCGTCGCCGCTGGCGTGAGCAATGAACTCACCGCCCGCTACCGCGGCCTGCCCACCGAGAAACTCGCCGGCGCGCTCAAGTCCTCCCGCAGCGGCACGCCTCTCCTCGAAGGCGGCACCGTCGACATCAACCTCAGCGGCTCTTACGACGCGACCGACGGCACCATCGATGTGCCCATGGAACTCACCCTGCACGACACCACCGCCCACCTCGTCGGCAAGGACGTCCCGCTCAACAATTTCAGCCTGCCGGTCGGCCTGCGCGGGTCCTTGGAAAACCCCGCCATCCGCGTCGACCCCGACCTCGTCACCCGCATCGCCAAACAAGCCGGCACCCAGCTGCTGCGCGACAAGGTCGGCGACAAACTCGGCGACAAAGCCGGTGGCCTGCTCAACGGCCTCGGTGGCCTCCTCGGCGGCAAAAAATCCGACGAGACCACCAACTCGGACTCCGGCGGCGGCAACTAACCTCCCCCCGCCACTCGGCCCGCTCACCAATGTTCGCAATACGAACATTGGTTTGTTTCCCCCTGATGTATAGCGCTTTGCGTAACTCTACTTCAGGCCATTCTCGCCATCCCGCTCGACTCGCCTAGCTGGTCCTCGGCGACATAAAATCGAAAACCACGTTGACAGCGCCGACCCGGCGCGCGTCTGGTGGCGACGTCCTTAGGGGCGACCCGCATGGGTCTGAGATGTCCACAACGCTTCGGCAGCGTGGCGGTCCCTTTGAACCTGATCCGGTTGATACCGGCGTAGGAAAAGGAACCATAGCACCTCCGTTTCAGCGCCCAGACGCCGGATCTCAAATCCACCAAAATTGAGATCCAACATGAAACCCTCCCTCCGCAACCCTGCCTTCGGCAGCTTGCTCGCCCTCGCCACCGCGGCCACGTCCGCGGTCGCCCAAATCGCACCGGCCACGCCCGTGCAGCAACTCGACGAGCTCATCGTGACCGCCGATCTGTGGTCCTCCGAACTCGCCCGCACCAGCGCATCGGCCACCGTCTTCGGACCGGCCGATCTCGCCGCCAATGGCACCGCCAACTTCGGCGACCTCATCAACGCCACCCCCAATCTCACTTGGGCGGCCGGCACCTCCCGCCCACGCTTTTTCCAGATTCGCGGCGTCGGCGAGAACTCCCAATTCGAAGGTGAATCGCCCGACTCCTCCGTGCGTTTCCTCATCGACGACCTCGACTTCACCGGGCTCGGCAGCGCCGCCACCCTCTTCGACGCGCAACAGGTCGAAGTGCTGCGCGGTCCGCAGGCCGGTGCCTTCGGCGCCAACGCCGCCGGCGGCGTGATCAAGATCGTCACCGCCGAGCCCACGCCGCACTACACCGGCTACGTCGAAACCACCGTCGCCGACGATAACCACCTCAGCGGCGGTGTCGCCTTCGGCGGACCCATCAACAGCGACGAGCCCGACAAAGCCATGTTCCGTCTCGCCGCCCAACGCGTCACCGCCGACGGCTGGCGTCACAACGCCTTCCTCAATCGCGACGACACCAACCGCATCGATGAGACCTTCCTGCGTTTCAAACTGCGCGTGAATCCGACCGACGCTTGGCGCTGGGACCTCACTACCTTCTACGCCCAACAGGACAACGGCTACGACGAGTTCACCCTCGATAACACCGAGTTCACCACCTACTCCGACCAGCCCGGCTACGACACCCAGGAAGCCTTCGCCGCCGCCCTCCGCGGCAGCTACTTCGGCGAAACCTTCACCTTCACCACCAAGACCAGCTTCGGTCTGGCCGACTCGCTCTACAGCTACGACTCCGACTGGACCGACGCCGCCGATCCGCGCGGCTACGACCTCTTCCTCGAGTTCCACCGCGACCGCGACACCTTCAACCAAGAACTCCGGCTCGATGGTGCCTCGGCCGATGAATCGAGCAGATGGACGGTCGGCGCCTACTACGAAACCCTCAACGAGGACACCTTCCTCACCGAAGGTTTCGGTGACGCCAACACCAGTTACGACGCCACCACCGCCGCTGTATTCGGTCAGTGGGGACAACAGCTCACCGACACCACCCGCCTCATCGCCGGTCTGCGTGTGGAGGATTACGATCTGGAAACCGACGTCGAATTCCGCGGCGCCTTCGATTTCTCCGACACCCTCGTCGGCGGCAAGCTCGTGCTCGAGCAGGACCTCGGCGAACGCACCCTCGGCTTCGCCTCCATCACCCGCGGCTACAAGGCGGGCGGCGTCAACATCTACAACTACCTCGTCGTGCCCGACGAAGGCCCCGACACCTACGTCACCGAGATCATGTGGAACTACGAACTCGGCTTGCGCACCCGCAGCGCCGACGGACGTTTCTCCGGCGAAGTGGTGGCTTTCTACCTCGACCGCGACACGCCGCAGGTGCGCGACTCGGCCGGCTTCGGCGGCACCTTCACCTACTTCGTCGACAACGGCGAGAGCGCCTACATCACCGGCGCCGAAGCCAGCTTCACCGCCCTGCTGGCCGACGGTTTCACCGCCTACGGCAGCGTGGGTCTGATGGATTCGCACCTCGATCCCTTCACGCTCACCAACACCGCGCAGTCCCCCGCCGGCGGCCGCGAGCTCGCCAACGTGCCCAGCACGACCTACTCGCTCGGCGGCCGCTACGACGCCGGCAACGGCTTCTGGGCCAGCGCCGAACTCAACGGCCGCGACAGCTACTACGAGTCCAACACGCACAACGAAACCCGCAGCGGCTTCAACGTCGTAAACGCCTCTATCGGCTACCGCACGGGTCCCTGGGCCATCACGCTCTGGGCGCGCAACCTCCTGGATGAGCGTTACGAAAAACGCATCTTCTACTTCGCCAACGAAGGCCCCGACTGGCTCGACAAACGCTACGAGTCCCCCGCCGACCCCCGCCAACTCGGCGCCACCGTCCGCTACTCCTTCTGAGGCGGACCTAAGTCCCAAAACAGCACCAGCCCGCGCGCCTTTCCGCCGCGGGCTGTTTTGTTTGTCCGTCACCACCTTCTGGGATAGAAACGATCCCGCTATGAAGACGGTCGCCACTTACTCCATGCCGGCCGAGACCCACGTGCCGCTCTCGCGTTTGCACGACGCGGGCATCGACGCCGTGGCTCGCGACGACGCCACCCTGCAACTCAACTGGATGTGGTCCAATGCCCTCGGCGGCGTAAAGATCGACGTGCCCGACGATCAGGCCGATGTCGCCCGCGCTCTACTCGATAGCGAGCCCAGCGAAGACGGCGTGCTCGTCTGCCCACACTGCGGCTCCCATGACCTCGCCGTGGCCCCCCTGCGCCCAGTCAGCGCGCTCGCTCTGCTCATCGCTCAACTGCCCCTGCCCAGTGCCAAAGTGCGCGTGCACTGCCGCGACTGTGGACGCACCCACGACGTGCGGCGCATCGGCGTTCCCACGGACGAAAACTAAAACTGTAACGTCCGCCCGGTTGCGCCATTGCGCTGCCGGGGCGATTGACCAGCCGGCGCAGGCGAATTGCATGGCCCCATGGGCCAACGCTTCGACCACATCCCCGCTCCGCAGATCGAGTTCATCGGTCGCCAGAAAATCTTCTTCGTGGGCACCGCCGGCGGTCCCGACACGCGGGTCAACATTTCGCCGAAGGGCATGGACTCGTTTCGCGTCCTGTCGCCCCACCGCGTCATGTGGCTCAACACCACCGGCAGCGGCAACGAGACCGCCGCCCACCTCCTCGAAAACCAGCGCATGACGATCATGTTCTGCGCCTTCGAGGGCAAACCGCTCATCCTCCGCCTCTACGGGACCGCCACGGCCATCCATCCGCGCGATGCGTCATGGGTCGAGCACTACAGCCGCTTCACACCCCTGCCCGGCGCCCGCCAAATTTTCGACGTCTCAATCGAACTCGTCCAAACGTCCTGCGGCATGGCCGTGCCTTTCTTCGATTATCAGGAGGAGCGCGAACAACTCAGCAACTGGGCCACGACCAAGGGCCCCGACGGTATCCAAAATTATTGGACAGAGAAAAACCAGGTCAGCCTCGACGGCAAACCGACCCACATCCTGAGCTGATGCTGAGAAAGGTGGACGCCGGCCTCCGGACGGCGTCGTTTCAACGGATCGGAAACGCCCTGCTCATTCCTGCGTGCTGAAGTGCAGCACCGGCCCGCTGCCGTCGGTCTGCTCCGACGCAAACACCGCCGCGGCCACTGCCCCCAGCGGACGTAGCACCAGACCCTTGGTGGTTCCGTCGAGGAGACGCTGCATCACGGGTCGCGGCAGCATGAAATAGGTTTTGCCACCCGGCTCGGCCGCCAGCGGCAGGTCGATGACCATCTGGGTGTTGAACACCTCGGCATACGGTGCGCCGCCCGTGAGGTTCGCATAGGTCACTGCCGCTTCATCCCACGCGGCATCGCCGCGCAGGATCTCGATAAGCCGCACCTTGCCAAATTCCTCGCCGAAATCGCGGCCCAAGGCAGCGCGGTAATCACCACCCGACGCCAGCGACGCCGTCGTGAGTTCCACCATGCCTTGGCTGGTCGCCTTGGCCTTCGCCAGGTCCCCAAAGTCCCAACGCAGCACCGGCCATAGGTCGTTGGCGATGTTGAGCACCGCAGCGCGCTCACCGCCCGGCAACCCCACCTGCCAGTCGGCATAGTTCACGGTGGGGAAACTCGTGCTGACCACACTGTCGTGAGTAACCGGCACGTGATGCGTAAACGCATCGATCGGCAGCACTGGCGGATGATGGATCAACGGCTCGCCCAAGTCGCGCCCGGACGATGCTTTCTTCACGACGTCAGCGCGGTAGTAGTCGACATCGACTTCGTAAGTGTCGGGCCCGAAGTCCGTCGCGCAGAACTGCACAAACACCTGGTCGCCGGGTTTGGCGTCGAAGCTATCGGTGAGGAAGCTGATCACCTGCCACTCGTTCGCCGTGCCGATGTCATACTCGCGCAGGTGTTCGTGGTAGTTGGTGGTGCGCGAGGTATTGAGCATGAAGTTTACGCGACGCGGAGCCACGTGTGTGCGCACCCGCGCCTCGACACGCAGTTCGTAGGCGGGATTGGCCAACTTCGCCAGATCGAGTGAATCGGTCACGTCGCGCTTGATGAAGCTATACCACACCACCTCGGGCGCGGCGGTGGCATCGATCTTCATGCGCAGAAACCCGTCCATCGGCACCAGCTCCAGTTTGGCGTCACCATCACCGGTCACACCAAACCAGCCCTCAATCGGACCGTGGTTAAAGTCGTCGCGGAATTGCGCGACAAGCATAGCGGGAATCACGGCAAGCAACGCGCCGGCCCGAGCGAGGGGTTTCAGGGGAATTCGCATGACTGAATCGCCACGCTACCGCCCCCGCGATCCCCGCGCAACGGCCCACCTTCAGCCAACGTGCTGATCGATAAGGACGGGGTTGCCGTCGGGGTCGACCAGCGTGATGTGGGCGGGACCGCTGCCGTCGGCGTCGGCCGTTTCGATGAGCTCCACCCCGGCATCCTGCAGGTGCTTTTGAATCGCGCGCACATCGTCGAATTGCGCCAGCGCTTCACACTTACTGTCCCAGCCGGGGTTAAAGGTGAGGCAGTTCTTTTCGAACATGCCCTGAAACAGGCCGAGCGTGGTGTCGCCGTTGCGCAGGATGAGCCAGTTCTGCTCCAGCTCACCGCCCACTTGGGCGAATCCGAGTTTTTCATAAAAGGCCAGCGAGGCGGCGATGTCCTTGACGGCGAGGGAAACGGAGAAAGCACCAAGTTGCATGATAGGGATCTGGGTTGAGAGGGACGGGTTGTTTGGGAACGACACCATCCTAGCGCAGGAGCCGGACCATACGCTTTACAAATCTTGCTAAAGCGCTCGGATCAGCCCCGTGGCCGCGACGACCTACCCCGAGCGCATCAACCGCGCCCTGGACTACATCCAGCAGCACCTCGACCAACCTTTGTCGCTGGAGGACGTCGCCCGCGTGGCGTGCTTTTCGCCGTTTCATTTCCACCGCATCTTTCGTTTCCAAACCGGCGAGCCGCTCAACGCCTGCATCAAGCGCCTGCGCCTGGAGCGCGCGGTCACGCTCATGACGCAGCGCCGTCCCGCCGGCCCCCGCAATGCCGCGTCGCTCACCGAGATCGCCCTCGCTTGCGGCTTCGGTTCCTCCACCGATTTCTCGCGCAGTTTTAAACAACACTACGGCGTGCCCCCCAGTCAGTTTGACGTCGCCGGATTCCGTCGCCACCAACGCGAGCGCTGGCAGGACTACGTGGCCGACTCGGACCACCGCCACTTGCTCGACGGCCTGCCGCCCGGCGAAAACCCCGACCACTTCGCCGTCACTTTCCGCGACCTGCCGCCGCGCACCGTCGCCTACCGGCGCATTCACAACTCCTACCGCGAAGGTGCCGTCACCACTGCCGCCGCCGAACTCCTCGCGTGGGCGGAATCCCGCGGCCTCGCCGACGGTCAATGGCTGGGCTACACGTGGGACGACCCCGAAGTCGTGCCGCCGGAAAAATGCCGCTACGACGTCGGCCTCGAAGTGCCGCCCATCACCGCATTACCCGATGGCGAGGTGAGCCGCCTCACCTTCCCCGCCATGACCGTGGCCGAGCTCGAACTGCGCGGTGGCATCGATCTCGAGATGCGCGCCCTCGACTGGCTCTACGGCACCTGGCTACCGAGCAGCGGGTGCGTGCCGACGGACGAGCCCTGCTTCGAGGCGTGGATCGGTCGGCCCTTCGCCCACGGCATGGAGCACTTTGAATTGCGCCTGCAACTGCCGGTGACCCGCGCCTAAGGCCATCTCCCCGCTCATTCCCGCGCTTGTCCCGCCCACCCTCGCGGCTCTAGCGTGCCGCCACCCCATCATGAGAAACTACCCCGTTCTCCTGTTTGCCCTCTGTGCTGCGCTGTGCCCAGCCGCCGAATTGCCCATCGGCACATCGTTGGCCAACGAACCTCTCTCGCCGTGGACTGAGTCCGCCGAGGCCGACGCCATCGTGTTCATCTTCGTCGCGCCCGACTGCCCGATCTCCAATCGCTACGCGCCGACGATTCGTCGCCTCGCCGCCGACTGCGCCGATCACAACATCGCGCTGTGGCTAGTCTACGCCGACAACCTGGCCGATGCCGCCGCGATCCGCACTAACCAGACCGAGTTTAAACTCTCGGGCCTGCCGACCGTCATCGACCGCGACTTCGCCATCGCCGACTTCGCCGGAGCTGACGTCACGCCCGAAGCCGCCGTGTTCATGCGCCCCGCGCCGGAATCCGCCCCGCTACTCGTCTATCGCGGCCGCATCGATGACCAGTATCAGGGCTACAACAAATACCGCCCCGCCCCCACGGCCTCCGAGTTGCGCGAAACGCTCGACACCATCATCGCCGGCCATCTGCCGTCGCTGACCCGCACCAAAGCCATCGGTTGTTACCTGCCCCGGCCGTGATTCGCCGCTTTCGCCGCTCCCACGCTGTCGGGCATAAAGCCCGACCCACATGGTCGAGTTGCTCGCCCGCTCCCTTGTGGGTCGGGCTTTACGCCCGACTCCGACATCTGTTCGCCGCCTTCACCTTCCCTCTCGCCGCGCTCGCCGAGAACCCGCCGACCTTCGTCGCCGATGTTGCACCCATTCTTGCGGCCAACTGCGTCGAGTGTCACCGCGCCGACGGCATCGGTCCGTTCCCGCTCGTCACCTACCGCGAGGCGCGCCGCCGTGCGCGTCAGATCGCCGAGGTCACCGCCTCCGGCTACATGCCGCCGTGGAAACCCGATCCCAACCACGGCCCCGCCCTCCAAGGCGAACGCCGCCTCTCCCCTGCCGCCATCGCCACGCTCCAAGCCTGGCACGAAGCCGGTGCGCCGTCCGGCGACCTCGATGCCTTTACGCCCCCGCCGCTGCCCACCGGCGACTGGACCCTCGGCGAACCCGACCTCGAGGTCACCTTCGACGACCCCTTTGTTGTGCCCGCCGAAGGCACCGACATTTTTCGCAACTTCGTCATTCGCCTGCCGCTCGACGAACGCCGCTACATCCGCGCCGTTGAGTTCCTGCCCGAGTCCGCGCTGGTCGTGCACCACGCCATCATCGCCTTCGATTCGACCGACGAAAGTCGCATGCTCGACGCCGCCGATCCTGGTCCCGGTTTTGCCTCCATGGACACCGGCGGCGGCGTTCACCCTAACGGTCACATCATTGGCTGGACGCCCGGCCAACATCCCTACGAGGTCCATCCCGGCACCGCCTTTGCCGTCGAGCCCGGCACCGACCTCGTCCTGCAACTGCACCTGCTCCCCTCCGGTCGCCCAGAGCCACTGGCCCCGCGCATCGGACTTCACTTCGCCACAGAGCCGCCGACCCACACCGGCTTCAGTCTGCTCCTGCGCGAAGACGATATCTATCTGCCCGCCGGCTCACGCGGCATCGTGGTGGCCGAATCGATCATCCTCCCGGCCGACGCCGCCGTGCTGGGCATGTATCCACACGCCCACTACCTCGGCCAGGACATGCGCATCACCGCCACGCTGCCCGACGGTGAGCAGCGCTGGCTGCTGCACATCCCCGATTGGGATTTTAACTGGCAGAGCGACTACCGCTACGAGGAACCGCTGCCCCTGCCCGCCGGCACGCGCATCGACATGCGCTACACCTACGACAACAGCGCCGCCAATCCCCGGAACCCGCACCACCCTCCCATCGACGTGCACGCCGGCAACAGTTCCTTCGACGAGATGGGCTCCATCGCGATTCAGTTCCTGCTCGATAGCGCTACCGACCTGCCCAAGTTCCACGAAACCCAGTCGCGCTACCAAATCGCTTCCGGCGACACCTCCCCCGACGCCCTCTTCAACCTCGCCGTCGCCATCGATCAACAGGGCCGCGTCGCCGACGCCATCGCCGCTTACCAGAACGTCCTCGCCGTCGCGCCCGAGCATCCCTTCGCGCTCAACAACCTGGCCAGCCTGCGCGAACGCCGCGGCGAGCTCGACGCCGCCCGCGCGCTCTACGCCCAAGTCCGTGAGATCGATCCCACGCTGCTTGAACCGCACCTGAACCTCGCCCGCCTACAGGTCCGGTCCGACGATCCCGCCGCCGCGATCGCGACACTTTCCGCCGCCCTCGAGCACCTGCCCGCCGCCCTCGATCCGCGCGTGCAACTCGCCTCGCTGCAGTTGCAGCAACGCCAGGCCCGCCGCGCCGTCGATACCCTCGAAGCCGGCCTCGCTTGGCATGGCACCGATCCGCGCTACCGCTTCCAGCTCGGCCAAACCCTGCTCGCCGTCGGCCGCACGCGCAGCGCAGAGGAACAGTTCACCGCGACCCTCGCCGCGCCGATCCAGGTCGACGGCCAGATCGATGGACCCAACACCGTCCGCCTCCACGTCGAGGCCCACCTCAGCCTGGCCCAACTGGCGCAACGCCGCGGCGACACGACCGCCGCCCACGCCCAACGCGCCGTCGCCGCCAAGCTCCTGCGCGCACGCGCCCAGCAGCTGCGCCAAGCCGGTCAGGTGACCGAAGCAGAGCAATTGGAGTCACGCGCGGAGAATCTCTAGGCCCAACACCGTCCATTTGAGCCAGGTTTCGATCAGGGAAAGCCCTCGATTATAAAGATAGCGCATCTCACGGAAATCGCGCGGCACCTTTTGTGCATCCCTTGCGCACGATACACCAGATGGCCTCTCCCGTTATCGAAACCTACTGCGCCCACTTCGGCATCGAGTCCGCCGCGTTCACCCACCACTTGCTCGCGCGCACGCTCCACGGCCCGGCCCGCTGGTTGCGGCCGCTGCTGCAGCGTTTCTCCCCCGAGCACTTCACGCCCGATCTTCTGTTTCTCGATTGCGTGGGACGCGTGCGTTCACGGCAGCAACTCAAAGTCGAGACGAGCGACTTCCGCCGCGACTCCGCCAACCGCCACTTCAGTCGCCGCGTCCTGCAGCTGCGCGTTTCCGTGCAGGCGGTGCACGACATCGTGATCCCCTTGCTTGAGCCCACCGAGGCCCACACCGACCGCGTCCCCACCCTCGCCTGATTTCCGCTGGCTCCGGCCTTGTTGTCACACGCCTACAATAAAAGCCTTGCTTGTTGTAGATGCGTGACACTAAGCCTCCGCCATCATGGAAAAAGTTCGCAAAGAGCTCCTGCAAGGCACGCTCGACCTGCTCATTCTCAAGGCCCTCTCCACCGGCCAGCTGCACGGCTGGGACATCTCCAAACGCATCGCCGTCGTCTCCAAGGATCGCCTTTCGCTGAAACAGGGTTCGCTCTATCCTGCGCTGCACCGCCTCGAGGGGCGCGGTTGGGTGGAAGCTGAGTGGGGCGTGTCTGAGGCCGGCCGCAGCGCGAAGTTTTACCGCCTCACCACCGCCGGCCGCAGTCAGTTGGAAGAGGAGATCAGCCACTGGGAATCCTTCGCCCAAGCCATGACCAGCGTGCTCAACATGGAGGCCGCGTCGTGACCACCACTGAACGTTTTCGCTGGGTGCGCACCAAGCTCCGCCGCCTCTTCCGCCGGGGCCAGCAAGAGGCGGCCATGGATGCCGAGATGCAGTTCCATTTTGATCAACTGGTCGCCGAGTTTCGCGCTTCGGGCCTGAGCGAAGCCGCCGCCCATCGCGCAGCCCTCCGCGAGTTTGGCACCACGGATGCCTACCGCGAAGAGATGCGCGACACTTGGCGTTGGCCGGCCCTCGCCGACCTGTGGCGCGACCTGCGCTTCGCCGCCCGCTCTCTCCTGCGCACGCCCGGGTTTGCGTTGCTCGCCATCCTCACCCTCGGCCTCGGTGTCGGCGTCAACACCGCCATGTTCAGCGTGGTCAACGGCGTCGCGCTCAAGCCGCTGCCCTATCGTGACGCCGATCAGGTCGACCGCATCTACCGTCGCACCAGCGCCGAACCCACCGGCGCGCTGTCGGTGCCCGACTACCGTGAGTTCCGCGCCGCGGCCTCGTCGATCTACTCCGAGATCGCCGGCTTCAGCTTCGGCGACGTGAGCCTCGCCGATGAAGGCCAGCCCGCCCAGTTCGCCTCCGGCATGCGTGTGTCGGCGGAGTTCTTCCAACTACTGGGTCTGCCACCCGTGCAGGGACGTGCGTTTCAGCTCGATGAAACCCAGCGCGGCAACGATGCCGTGGTCATCCTCAGCAATCGCCTCTGGCAAAACAATTTTGGCAGTCGCCCCGACATCCTCGGTCAGCAGATCCGCATCGATGGCCGTGCCCACACGGTCGTCGGCGTCATGCCCGCGACCTTCAACGAATGGCGGCACTGGGGCTGGGTGGACCTCTTTCGCCCCCTCGCCTTCTCCACCGCCGCTGAGTCCGCGCGCGAGCAACCGACCGTCGGCGTGATCGCCCGCCGCGCTCCCGACATCGATGCCGCCACCGCCAATGCGTTTGTGAGCAATTTCGGCGAGCGACTCGCCCGCGATTACCCCGAACTCCACGCCGAGAGCGCCTTCTACACCCGGACGCTACCGGACACCGTCACGGGCTTCGATACGAAGATCACGCTAAGCATGTTGCTCGGCCTGTCCGGCTTCGTGGTGCTGATCGCCTGCTCCAACCTCGCCAACTTCCTCCTCGCCCGGACCATGGCCCGCTCTCGCGAGCACGCCGTGCGCGCCGCCCTCGGCGCTTCCCGTGCCCAATTGCTGCGCCCGCTGCTGGCCGAGTCCCTGTTGCTCGCTCTCGCCGGCTCGGCGCTCGCCGTGGTGTGCGCCATCGGAGCCAGCGACTGGCTGCGGGTGCGCAGCACCGGCGACAATGGCGAGCAGGTGATCTTTGCCCTCGATTGGAGCGTGCTCGGCTGGGCCCTGCTCTGCTCGCTGCTCACCGCCATCGCGTTTGGCCTCGCGCCGTCCCTCTTCACCCTGCGTCTCGACCTCAACAACGCCCTCAAGAGCGGCGGACGCGGCACCACCGGCAGCCGCCGCCAAAACCGCCTGCGCCACCTGCTCATCGTCGGTCAATTCGCCCTCGCCATGGTGCTGCTCACCGGGTCGGCCGTCTTCGTCTCCGCCCTCTCCGACCTCAACGAACGCCGCGAGGGCTGGGACTCCGAGCGCCTCGTCACCGGCACCTTTCTACTGCCCGAAGCCCGCTACGACACGCCGGATGCCATCACCGCTTTTCAGGACCGCGCGCTGGAACGCCTGCGTGCCCTGCCCGGTGTTAACCAAGCCGCCTTTTCCACCCATCCGCCCTTCTTCAGCTGGTCCGAGACGCGCCGCTTCATTGTCGACCGACAGGAACGCCCGGCCCCCGGCCGCGAACCCGCCGCGGTGGTCAACGTGACCACCCCCGACTACCTCGCCACGGTGCAGACGCCGTTGCTCAGCGGACGTGATTTCGCCCTCACCGACCGCGCCGATTCGACGCCGGTCATGCTCATCAACGCCGACCTCGCCCAAGTCCTCTTTGGCAACGCCGATCCCCTCGGCCAACGCCTCGCCTTCGTCGCCGACGGTTCACCGCAATGGATCGAGGTCGTGGGCGTGGTGGGCAACGTGCGCAACTCCGAGGCCGAAGCCGCCAGCATTCCGCACCAGGTTTACCTGCCCATGGCCCAACGCCCCGCCGCTTACCACGAGATCGCCGTGCGCACCGCCAGCGGCAACCCCGACGCCATGGTGCCGGCCATCCGCAGCATCTTCACGGAACTCGATCCCGACCTGCCCATTCGCGATCTCAAGAGCGCCGACCAACGCATCGCCCGCTTCAACTATCAGGTCGGCGTGCTGCGCGACATGCTCACTGCCTTCGCCACTCTCGGCACCGCGCTCGCCGCCATCGGCATCTTCGGCGTCATCACCCGCACCATGGCGCAGCGCCGCCATGAGTTTGGCGTGCGCCTCGCGCTCGGTGCGCAGGTGAGCGACATCACCCGACTGGTCCTCGGCTCCGGCGTGCGCCTCGCGCTCACCGGCGCCATCATCGGACTCGTGGGCGGCGTCGGCCTGTCAAAGCTTCTGGCTATCGGCTTCCCCAACATGGATCTCGCCCGCCCCGCCGTCATGGCCTTCACCGCGCTCGGCCTCATCGGCATCGCGCTGCTCGCCTGCTACCTGCCGGCCCGCCGCGCCTCCCGCATCGACCCCGTGGAATCGCTCCGCGCGGAGTGATTCAGAACTCCAGCGCGTAGGACACCCCGCCGAAGAACAGGTCGCGATTCGTATCGGCGCGCACGCCGTCGAGTCCCCAGGACCCGGCCACAAAACCGGCCAGTTGCGAATGGGTCGTTAGCGGCAGCACCACCTCCACACCCAATTCCACGTGGTCGCTGCCGGAAAAATCCTCCAGCGCGTATCCATCATCCCACGACACGGCACCAAACAGCGCCACCTCAAAGGTGTCGGGCGTCGGCACCGTCCAGCTCACGCCGGCGATCCAATACAAGCCGTCGGCCTCGAAGGAATAAACGCTTTCGAGGCAGACGTTCCAGGACTCGCTCGAAAACATGTCGACCGCCAGCCACAGCTCGTCGTCCTCGCAGGCCTCGCCGTCAAAATCTTCCCAGATGTGCGTGTAGCCCGCCGCCCACGCCATGCCGGCCCACTCCGCCTCCACCGCCGCACCTGCCGTCCATTCCACCCCATCGTTGTCGAACGCGGTGACATTGCCCACTTCCAGGCAAACAGACTGCCAGGCGACTACCGCACAGGATTCGATGACCGGCGAACCGTCGAAGTTTTCCCGCCCTTCGCTCACATAGGCGCTGAGCACGCCAGTTTGAAATTCGGAGCTCACCGCGCCGTCCTCGTCGTCCTGAGCACGGACCACGGCACCACTCGCCAAAGCACCCACCAACAACAACCGACGGAGGAAAGACGGGGAAAACATGGGCGCAGAGTAATGAGTGGTTAACAGTATTAGCCCTGCCTAATTCCAGCAATTTCCGGGCATCTGCAACTGTTTTTCGGCTCAGTCCTGCTCCCGCTGAAATGATAATGCGCGGCCTCGCGGCGCCCCATTGACGCGGCAGTTTTCCCACCCTTCTGCGTTCCCTGCCCGCTTGGGCGCGGCGGTTTAAACCTCGGGCACCGACGGCTCGGCGACGTCGCCGATGTGTTTATCGATCCAGCGGCGGATGCGCATGAGGCCGTCGCTGCGGTCTTTGATCTCGGGCTTCATGGTATCGAGCAGGTTGATCACCGTGGCCGCGTAGTCGTGACCGGTGGCGCTCATGAGCTTGGGCAGCTCAAAGGGGTTCATCTCGCCTTTGCGAATCATGGAGCGGGCTTCGATCTCGAGCTCATTGGTTGAACCGCCGGTCGCGCCGGGATCGCCCTTGCCCTTGGTGAAACCGCGGCCACCGCCCGCGCCGCCACCGGAGGGCGCATTCTTGAGGGCGGGACCGTCGGCGAGCTCTTCGTCGCGTTCGCCGGCCTTGCCTTCGCTGGAGGACTTTTCGCGTTTGCCGCGAGGCTGCCGATCGATGCCCACGTTGTATTCCTTACCGTCGCGACCAGTGACGCGCTCGGCCTTGGCGATCTGGCCGCTGGAGGTGAGCTCCTTGCGGACCTTGCGCAGAAACTCGTCGGACACGCGGCAGATCTCGGCGAGGTAGGCGTTGGAGAGGTCGGGCCACTCCTTCAGCGCGATCTCGGCCACGTTGCGCTTGTCGGCATTGGTGCGGTAGAGACCGTTGGTAGCATTGGCGCCGAGCGCGTGCTTGAGCGCATCGGTGCGGCTGCCCGGCTGGACCTCGGCATCGATGTGAGTGCCGCCGTTGCGCTTGGTGGCGAGGTAGCGGTGGAAGCCGTCGGCCAGCCAGTAGTGGGAGCCGTCGTAATAAACCGTGATGGGCGGAAATTCCGCGCCGCGCCCCATCTCCTCGGCGTAGCTCTCGATGGCATCGTCATTGGTGGCCACGCGGGTCTGCGTGCCGCCGTAGATGTCGATGAGATTGAGGGCAAGGTTCTGGCGTTGGGTTTCGATCGGCATGGCGAAAAAGGGGGCCGTTTCTGCGCCCCGCGCCGCCCGGTCGCAAGGGCAAAGGGAAGTCGCTTCAGCTTCCCCGCCGGCGTCGGACGCGGCTCCCTCAGTCAACCGCTTCGCCCCATCGTTGATACTCCAACAGCCCCTCCAGCACATTGGCCGCCGCCCAGGCGTTGTAGCTCCACCACAGACTCGAGGGTGCCCCGGAGTCGGCAAAGCGCTCGATGACCAATCCATCGCTGGGGCAATACCGCTCGGTCAGCAGACCATAGGCTCCGTAGCCAGAAACCTCCGGGTAGAGCTCCAGCGTGTGCAGGGCCCACGCCACGCCCTCCTCGGCCCGTTGTCGATAGTAGGGATCACCCGTCTGTTCGGCCAGATAGAGCAAAGGTTCGGTGATCACCAAACCCATAGGGTGGATGTGCGGATTGGACACCGAGGTCACCGAGCCACCACAGGAGTTCCACTTCGAGTCCTTCAACGGCGCATACTCCGGCCGCGCCCGGTAGGCATAACGCCAGAGAAACTCGTATTCCGCTCCGGCTTGCAATTGGGCCAACCACTCCGCTTCGCCCGTGGCGGCATGTAAGTTCCGCGCCGCCTGCACAAAGCCCAGGATGCCTTCCTGATCCACACTCTTGTAGGTATCCATCGGACACCCGTAGCAGTTGAGCTCCGCCACAAAGCGTCCGTAGTAGCGCAGTGCGCGCCGCGCAGATTCCAGATAGCGCGTCTCCCCCGTGAGCTCATAGGCCAAGGGCAGCGCCGCCGCGAACCAACAGCCGGCAAAGCCGTCCCAGTCAACCACCTCCCGCTGCTCGGCGCTGAAGAGATAACCAAAGGCCCCATCGTCCCGCTGCAGCGTCATCACCGTCTCGAGCACCCGCCCCGCGGCTTCCACCCAATCCGCTCGCTCCGCCCCCTGCTCCTTGGCCCAACGCGCGCACTTAAGAAGGTAGTAGGCCGCATGTCCGTTGGTGTAGGCAGTGTGGCGGTTCAGGGTATGGGGCATGAAACCCGACCACCAGCCGTTGATGCCGCCCTCGACAATCTTGCCCCCCTGACCGGGCACCCCCACCAGGCTGGGCCCCGCCACATCATCAAACAGCCCACCCTTTTCATCCCACCCGGCGATGATCTCATCAAGGATCCGTGCGCCGGTTTTCGGAAACACCAGGTCCCCCATGCGCTGCGCCGCCACCATCAGAGGATAAGCGAAAACGCCACCACCCGACCAACCGATCTCCGAAACCGGTCGCCAGGCCTTCAGCTCTGTATCCACCGGAACCCTACAAGCCAGGTTGCTGTAGTTGCCGAACTCCTCGCTCCAGTTCGTATCGATGAATCGCTCCGCCAGCGCCCGCGTCGCTGCGGCGGCCGTGCGCCGCGGCGTCGCCGGTTCGCGTAGCCTCCCGTGCAGATCGCGCACAATCCGATGGGCTGCCGACCGCTCGGCCTTGGGCAGCAAATACAGCGACCCCGTCGCTTGGAGCTGTCGGCTCCGATGAGCGGTGGGCGCGCTGAACAACGTTTTATTCTCATACGTCAGCGGATCGTTGCCGTAGCCGAGGCTCACCCCGCCCTGTTGCGGCAACGCACTGAACAGCCCGTTGCGCACAAAGCCCTCCGGCGCCGTCGCATCCTCGGAGTAGGGATCGATCGACAGGCCCACCACACCGGCCTCCGTGCAAAGGAGGGATACCGGACAGGCCGCGCGATCGGCGCGAAACTCCCACAACGGCGCCGCCGCCTGATCTCCGTCCACCACCTCATGCAGGGTGGGAAACTCGTTCCGTCGCACCAGATCGTGGTTGTTGTCACCAAAGAGGCAGGCCGGGATGAGATGAAACGCGCCGGTGCCTTTACGCAGGTCGAAGCCCAGGCGCAGGCGCACCGGACGCTCGCTGGAAAAGGTGCAGGTGTAATCCCAACGCTCGGCCGAGTGCTGGCTCCAGCTGAGGCGCCCCATCAGCCCCGGCGCCGCGATCCGAAACGTCACCTCCTCCTCCGGTTCCAAGGTCACGGGCCGCCAGTCGCCCTCCGTCGCACTCGCACTCAGACCCAGGGCCAGATGCCCTCCGCCAAACGCGACCTCCAGGCCGGACTCCTTTGCAATGAATGTGGGCATTCCCCTTGTCCAACAAGTCACTCCCGTCGGATCAACCTCTCATTCGTCCCCTGAATCATTTCCCGATCCGCCCTCGATGTATATGAAATTTCAATACACGTGGATTCCCGATTTCCTCCCCCTTTTAGCGCCGGTCACAGCCCAGAAATCACCGGCTGATACCAGCCCCAGGTGCCGATTCCTGGGGTGTTCGTTGTGCAGCGAAGCGACTGCCGCATCACGGCGCCGCGTTTCACCTTGATCACCGTGCACCGGCTCGCTCTCGGCGGCCGGCCAATCCTCATCCGCTGCCCCCGACTCCGGCTGCAAGCAGTAACTGCGCCCCCCCCCATCACCAGAGCGTCGCATGGGAAATGGCGTGTCCCGCCGCCACATCGTCACCCGCCGCTGGTTCCTTAAGGCCATGGTTAGGCGTCCTAATTCAAGACCCGGACGCGCGTCATTCGCTCAAGTTTTGGTCCCCCGCGCCCGTTTGGGATCACACCGGCCCTTCCTTATCGCCATGCCTTTGCTGAAATCACTCACCATTTCCCAGCTCCTCACCCGCTGTTCGGTTTTAACCGTGGTTTCTCTCGCCTCGATCCTCGGGGTCAGTTTCTGGGGGCTCGATCACGTCGTGACGGATGCCGAAGAGGTCATCGTTGGCAACGAGGTGCAATCCCTGGTCGCTCATCGCGAGATCGACCACTTGGAGTGGGTGCAGCGACTGGCCGACGTCTTTACCAACGAAGCCGCCACCGCGGTGAAGGTGCAGACCGACCCACACAAGTGTGCATTCGGCCAGTGGTTCTACGGCCCGGACCGCGGGGAGCTCGTGCAACAGGCCCCCGGGCTGGCTCCGCTGTTGGACGACATCGAACCCGTCCACAATCAACTCCACGCCACCGCCGAAGGCATCGCCGAGCACTACCGCCGTCCCCACCCCGGCCTGTTGCTTCAGCTCAAACAACTGCAGGTCGCTCATCTGCAATGGGTCCAGCAACTCAACCAATCCTTCGCGGTCCGCGTCGCCTCCAGCGATGCCACCGATGCCGATGCCGTGGCTGCGGCCGACGTCGCCGCGCGCTTGGAGAAAGACCCCACCCGCTGCGCCCTCGGTCACTACGTGGCCGATCCGGCCACTGTCGCGCTGCGCCAGTCTTTCCCCGAACTCGATCGGGCGCTCCGCCAACTCGAGGCCCCGCACCGCGCACTCCATCAGTCCGCCGCCAGCATCGAGTCCGCCCTGCGCGGTAACGCGCTCTCTCAAGCGTTAGAGATTTACGAGACCACCACCCTGCCGTCCCTCGCGCTCGTCAGCGAAGAACTCGATCGCGCCATCGCGGCCGAAAACCGCGCAGTCGCGGGCTTCGATGCCGCGCGGGCGCTGTTCAACGCCGAAACCCTGCCGGCCCTCGCCGCCATGCGGGAGAAACTCAACGCCCTCTCCACCGCCAGCCAACGTCTCATCCTCACGGATACCGCCATGCTGCAGGCAGCCACCGCCACGCGATTCACGCTGGTCGCCGTCGGCGCCGCGGTCGGCGCCGTGATCGTCATCCTGCTCGTCTTCACCAGCCACCACATCACCCGCTTGCTCCGCCGGATCGCCCATCGGCTCCAGGCCTCCTCCAACGAGGTCGCCACCGCCGCCGGTCAGGTCGCCTCCGGCAGCGAAACCCTCGCCGAGGGCTCCAGCGAACAAGCCGCCTCCCTCGAGGAAACCACCGCCACCCTCGAAGAACTCTCCGCCCAAACCCGGAGCAACGTCGATGGTGCCCGTGAAGCCCGCGATCTCGCTCGCCGCTCCAGCGCCGTGGTGGAAACCGCCGGTCGCAAAATGACCACCCTCGCCACCACCATGCGCGAGGTCGCCGACACCAGCGAAGCCATGTCGAAGATCATCAAGTCCATCGACGAGATCGCCTTCCAAACCAACTTGCTGGCCCTCAATGCCGCCGTCGAAGCCGCCCGCGCTGGCGAAGCCGGAGCCGGTTTTGCCGTGGTCGCCGACGAGGTGCGCAACCTCGCGATGCGCGCCACCCAAGCCGCCGTGGATACCACCGCCCTCATCGAAGGCGCCAAAACCAAGGTGCACGCGGGCACCACCCTCACCACCGAATGCCGCGAAGGCTTCGATGAGATCGGCCAAGTGGTCCTCGAAATCACCACGCACGTGGATCGGATTTTTGAAGCCTCCGAGCAACAGGACATCGGCATCCAACAAATCCGCGACGCCGCCGTGCAGATGGATCATGTCACCCAATCCAGCGCGTCCAATGCCGAGGAGTCGGCCGCCGCGGCCCAGGAACTCAGCATGCAATCGCAGCAACTCCACACCCAGACCGTCGAGCTGCTCGCCCTGGTCGACCGAGCCCGGGACGGCGCCGCGACGACGACGTTTGCCGCCCCCGCCGGCCCCTCCCGCCCGACAGCCGCCCGACCCGCGCTCGCGGCCGCCGGTCATTCCTGAGGCGGCGATCCCGGCGAGCCTGGCGCGCCCGCCCGACGTCAGGCGTCGGCTGCGGCTTTGCGCGCCTGCAGGTCGGTCTCGATCTGCTTCAGCTGTGCATCGCTGATGGTGTATTTGAGCAACAGGATACCGGCTCCGGCGGCCAGCAGACCGGGCGCCCAGGTGAAGAGCAGCTTGAGGCCGTGCACGACCTCGGGATTGGTGGCGGTCTCCTTCGTGTAACCGATCAGCCACAGCACCAGCGCGTTGAACTGCGCGCCGATCCACAGGCCGCCTTTGATGGCGAAGAGAATGGTCGCGATGATGAGACCGGTGGCGCGGCGGTTGTTTTTCCACTCCGAGTAGTCGGCCACATCGGCATACATCGCGAAGACGATCACCGGACCCGGTCCGGCGCAGAACATGCCGAGCAGATGGAAAACCATCGTGAGCGAAAAGTTGTCGGCCGGCACAAAATAGATCGCCGCGTAGGACGCGCCCTGCAGCACCATGAACCAGATGTAGAGGGTGCGTTTATCGAAGCGTTTGGTGAGATACTTGGTGGGCAAGACGCCGAGCATCGTCGCCAGCTGACCGAGCGACATGAACAACACCGTGCGGGTGACCTCGAGTTCGAAGAAGCCGAAGTTGACCGTGAACAACAGGGTGCTTCCGCCCTCGATGCAGTAGCTCAGGAAGTAGATCATCGCGCCGTTGCGCACCGCCACGTTGCCGAGGTTGAGCACGGCGGAAATGAAGAGGATGAACCACGGGCGATTGCCCATCAGGTCGTTCCAGTCATCGCGAAAACGCGACTTCTGCGCCACCACCGGCTTCACCCGCTCCTT
The DNA here is from genome assembly GCF_019679435.2 of Actomonas aquatica. Lineage (NCBI taxonomy): Bacteria > Pseudomonadati > Verrucomicrobiota > Opitutia > Opitutales > Opitutaceae > Actomonas > Actomonas aquatica. The sequence goes on along the minus strand of NZ_CP139781.1, from coordinate 5,664,967 downwards.
GGTGGTGAAGAAGGTCATGAAGAACAGCAAGGTGGCCAGCACGCCGAAGACAATCATCGCCGTCGGGTATCCACTCACTGGATCGTAACCGATCTCTTCGTTGTAGGTGGGTGAGTCGGGTTTGTCGCCGAAAAGCGTCACCAGCGGCACCATGAAGGTGTTGATCAACCAGCCCCCGGCGAAGGCCAGGAAGAAGCGATACTGCGACACCGCCGTGCGCTCCTGAATGTTGGGCGTCATGACCCCCATGAGCGCGCAATACGGGATGTTGATGCCCGTGTAGATCATGGTCGCGAGGATGTAGGTGAACCCGCAGTAGAAGATCTTCGCCGTGTCCGACAGATCCGGCACCGTGAAGAGCAGGTAGGCCGAGATGCCGTAGGGAATCGCCAGCAGGAAAATGTAGGGTCGGTAAGCGCCCCAGCGCGTGCGCGTGCGGTCGGCGATGGCACCCATCATCGGGTCGTTCACCATGTCCCAAATCTTCGCCACCGCGAAGATCCAGAAGATCGCGCCCGCTCCCAAACCGACCACGTCGGTGTAGAAGAAGAGCAGGAACATGTTGAAGGTTTGGAAGAGTAGATTCGACGCGAGGTCTCCGACGCCGAAGCCGGTCTTTTCCAACACCGACAGTTTTTCCGAAGTGGGGTCCGCCGCGGGATTCGCCGCAGCAGCAGAAGGGGTAGCAGCCATGGGGTGGGGTTTGAGTGGGGTTGCGAAAACGCAGGCTGCTCAAAAGCGAATCTGCGTCGCGGTGGCAACCACTCAACCTCCGCCGCCGTGCTTACTGTTTAGAGGCGGGTCGGAGAACGGCCTCCGGCGCAGGGCGGCGCCCTCGGGCCACGCTTTCGCCTTCGGCTCAAGCGCAGCTACTTATTTGGTCGGCCGGCAAAAAAGCTGAAACCCGGCGCCGGCCTGCCGGGTGTTGGCCATAACCGCGGTCCACTTCCCCCGCCCTCGCCCCTCGCCTTTGCCCTTCGTCCCGCTGCCCATGTCCACGCTCAAACACGCCCTTCGCGCTCTCTTCACTTCGCCGAGTTTCACGCTCATCGCCGTGCTCACCCTCGCCCTCGGCATCGGGGCCAACACCGCCATGTTCAGCCTGCTCAACACCCTGCTGTTGCGGCCGGTGCCACTCGAGCAACCCGACCAAATGGTGCGCCTCTACCGCGCCACGAACCAGAACCCCGAGGGTGGCTTTTCCCCCGCCGACTACCTCGACCTGCCCGCCGACCGATCTGGTTTCGGCGAACTCGCTGCTGCCGCCCAATGGGGCATGAGCGTGTCCGAGCCCGGCCAGCCCGCCGACATGGTCAATGGCACCCGCGTCTCGACCAACTTCTTCTCCCTCGCCCGGGTCGCACCGGCCCTCGGCCGCGATTTCCGTCCGGAGGAGGAAACCCACGGCAACCACCGCGTGCTCATCCTCACCCACGGCTATTGGCAGGACAAATTCGGCGGCGATCCAGCCATCATCGGTCGTAATCTGCGCGTCGATGGCGAACTCCACGAGGTTGTCGGCGTGTTGCCCGCGTCCTTCAACGATCGCCGTTTCTACGGTCGTTCCCGGCTCTTCCGCCCGCTCGGCCTCAACGCCGATGAACAGACCGATCGCAACAGCCAGTGGATCGCTCTCATCGGTCGCCGTGCCGCGGGTATCGCCGCCGCCCAAAGTGACGCCGTCATCACCCGTATCGGCGCGCAACAAGCCGCCGACCACCCCGCCGCCAATGAAGGCGCCTCGTGGCGCGTCGTGCCACTGGCCGATACCTTTATCAACGCCACGGGCCGCGGCATCGTCTCCATGCTCGTGGGTCTCTCCAGCTTCGTCCTGCTCATCGCCTGCTCCAACCTAGCCAACCTGCTGCTCGCCCGCACCATCGCCCGCGGTCGCGAGTTCGCCGTGCGCGGCGCCCTCGGAGCCTCCCGTCGCCAACTGCTGCGTCCGCTCATCGCCGAGTCACTCCTGCTCGCCCTCATCGGCGGCGCCGGCGCGCTGCTCGTCGCACGCTGGACCGGCGATTGGATAGCGTCCCTCGTGCACAACGCCGGCGACACGACCTTTGTCATGGCACTCGATTGGCGCGTGCTCGGGTTCGCCGCGCTCGCCTCGCTCGTCACCGCCCTCGCCTTCGGCCTCGCGCCCGCGCTCTTTGCGCTGCGCCTCAACATCAACGGCACCCTCAAAAGTGGTGCCCGCGGCAGCACCGGCGGCCGTGGTTCCCAACGCCTGCGCCAGCTCCTCATCGTCGGCCAATTCGCCCTCGCCCTCGTGTTGCTCGCCGGCGCCGGCATGTTCCTGCGCGGCACCGACAGCATGCTCGATCGCCGCTACGGTTGGGACGCGGACAACATGTTGAGCGGCACCATCCTGCTGCCCGCCGCCACCTATCCGGAGGCCGAGGAAATGGTGCCCTTCCAACGTGAGTTGCTCGAACGCGTGAGCGCCCTGCCCGGCGTCACCTCCGCCAGTCTGTCCTACTCGCTGCCGCCCTTCGGCCTCAACGGTCCCAACGCCTTTGTCGTCGAAGGTCGTGATACACCGCCACGCGGTCAGGAACCGAGCGCCCTGGTCAACGGGGTCTCCGGTGAGTATTTCGAAACCGTCGGCACCACGCTCCTCAGCGGTCGTTCTTTTAATACCACCGATACGCCCGACTCGCCCAAGGTCGTCGTGATCAACGAAGCCATGGCCCGCGCCTTCTTCGGCAACGAGAGCGCCCTCGGTCGCCGCATTGCCCGTGCCGGCACCGAGGAGGTGGAGTGGCTCGAAATCGTCGGCGTCGCCGCCAACACCGAATCCATTTTCCCCGAAGGCCCCGCCACGCCCTATCAGGTTTACCACCCGATGGCACAGGAGCCGTGGCACTACAGTTGGCTCGCGTTGCGCACCGGCGGCGTGGATCCCGTGACCCTGGTCGAGCCGCTGCGCCAGACCGTCAGCGGTCTCAACCCCGACCTGCCGATCACCAACCTCATGCCGACGCTCACGTTCATCGAGCGCGCCAGTGCCGACTTCAAACTGATCAACACCCTGCTCACCGCCTTCGCCCTGCTCGGCGTCGCGCTGGCCTCGCTCGGCATCTATGGGGTGATCGCGCGCACCGTCGCGCAACGCACCGGCGAGTTCGGCATCCGCATGGCACTCGGCGCGCAGGTCTCCACCATCGTGCGCCTGGTCCTTCGCACCGGGTTGCGCCTCGCCGGCATCGGCATGGTGCTCGGCCTGCTTGGCGCCTACGGTCTCTCACTCGCGCTCAGTGCCATGGTGCCAATCATGGAATTCGACGCGGGCTGGGTCATCGCCGGTGTAACCGCCGCGCTGCTGCTGATCGCCTTGATCGCCTGCTACCTGCCCGCGCGCAAAGCCGCCCGCATCAATCCGGTCGAAGCGCTGCGCGCGGAATAGCATTCCGTCGCCGTCAGGCCGCCGTCAGCGGTGGAATCGAAACGCATAGAGGTCCGCATCCTGTAAGGTGAAGCGCAACCGCACCGGTCGGCCGGCCAAGTCACCAACATCGCCCCGGTCGACCCAACGCACCCGGTAGTCGAGGTCGTCGCCGAGCAAGGTTTCACTCGTGGCCAACACGGCCCCCGCCAAATCCAGCAGTTCCACCTTCACACCGCCGGCCGCCGAGGTCGACAGGTTCAGCGCCAACTCGCTTCCGGCAAACACCACCGGATGGGTCACCAGCGTGCCGGGTTCATAATCGGCATGCACCGCCGCCAAACCATCGCGCCGCAACACTTGGCGCCGGAGCTGCGCGGTGGGGTGGTTGTAGTGGGTGACGGTGTAGAACGACATCTCCTGCTCACCGGTCGGAACGATACCCGTGCTCGGCGCATTGTTGCGCGCATACCACGCCAGCGGATCGCGCCCCGGTCGCACCAAAGACTGCAGGAACGTGCGATCGTAAGTCGTGCCGCCTCGCGAGGTCATCAACACCGCGTCGGCGACGCCATGCGACTGGCTCTCCGGCACCCCTCGCGCCACGTGCTCCTCCGCCGGGTAAGCCTGCCGATCCGGCCAATACCGAAACGGCAACGCCACCAGCAGGTGCGGCGCCCGGAAATACGGCTGGGTGCCGTTGGTGTAGAGGTGCTCCAAGGGCGCGTCGCCGAAGCGCATCGGCTCGGGCACCGTCCAATGCACAAAATCCGTCGAAGTCGTGCGACTCACCGAGCGGAAACCCTTGTAGGTCGGTTTGTCCGCGCCTTCATCGCCCGTCCACGTGCGCAGGTAGATCGCGTAGCACTGCTCCTCCGGCAACCACACCAACACATTCAGCGAATCCAGCGCATGATTGGGAAACAAGGGCGGCAGCTCCAGCCGCCGCCAGTGAATGCCGTCGGCCGATACGTAGCGGTGCAGCCCGTCCAGCGGTTTCACCCCATCCACCGTCTCCGTTTCGTCGGCATGGTAGACCCCTCCGATCGCCTTGAAGCGCTCCTCCGCCGGCACGCCCGGCCGATCATCCAACATGGGCGCAAAGTTATGCGACGGACCATAAACCGGATCCGGCGCCAGCACCGCGTTGGTCTTCCGTCCTTGGAATTCGAATACATCCAGCTCCGGCTTCGTCCAGACCACGCCGTCGTCACTCTCCGCATAGCAGGTGAGCCACTGCCGCGGTCCGCCCGGTTCGATCGGCAGACCTCCGCGGTAATACATCCGGTAGCGATCGCCGTCCTGAAACACGGTCACATAAATCGCCGCATACTCCCACGGTTCATCGAAGTGCAGCACCGCGCCGGCGTCGACCGGTCGACCCAGTTCGTGGCGCAGTCCGTCCATCGATGCGATCAGCGCCCGGTCGACCCATAACTCACGTCGATCGCCGATGTGAACCGGCTCGCGTTCGGGCGGTTCGCTCGCGCCCATCATCACAGCACTCAACAGCAACAGCGGGCTTAAAAGGCGGAAACAAGTCATGACATACAGGGGGCTTGGGGGGTGAAGGACGGCC